>JBAWCC010000124.1:0-31554 GCA_049590095.1 Allosphingosinicella sp.
GCCTTCGCCGGGGTGACGGAGTAAAAGAATGAGGTATCTACCACTCGCACAGGCCGACCGGCAGGAGATGCTTCGAGCCGTCGGCGCCTCGTCGATCGACGATCTGTTCGTCGACGTGCCCGAGGCCGCGCGCCTGAGCGACAAGATCCACGGCCTGCCCGACCATCTCGGCGAGATGGCGGTGGAGCGCGAGCTCGCCCGGCTGTCGCGCAAGAACCTCGTCGCCGGCGAAATGCCCTTCTTCCTCGGCTGCGGGGCCTACAGGCACCATGTCCCGGCCTCGGTCGACCATCTCATCCAGCGCGGCGAGTTCCTTACCGCCTACACGCCCTACCAGCCGGAGATCGCCCAGGGCACGCTCCAGGCCCTGTTCGAATTCCAGACCCAGGTCGCCCGGCTCTACGGCTGCGACGTCGCCAACGCCTCGATGTACGACGGCTCGACTGCCTGCTGGGAAGCGATCGGAATGGCCCGGCGGATCACCCGGCGCGGCAAGGCGATCCTGTCGTCGGGGCTTCACCCGCATTACGTCTCGGTGGCGAAGACCATGGCCCGGTTCACCGGCGACATGCTGGAATCGCGCGCTCCCGAGCTGACCCCCGATCCCGACACGGCTTCGCTTCTCGACTCGATCGACGGCGAGACCAGCTGCGTCGTCGTTCAATATCCGGATATTCTCGGCCGGATCGGCGACCTTTCCGCGCTCGCCGAGCGGGCGCACGAGAAGGGTGCATTGCTGATCGCCGTGGTGACCGAGCCGGTGGCGCTGGGCGCGATCCGATCGCCCGGAGAGATGGGCGCGGACATCGTCGTCGGCGAGGGCCAGTCGATCGGGGTCGGGCTGAACTTCGGCGGCCCCTATGTCGGCCTGTTCGCCTGCAAGGAGAAGTTCGTCCGGCAGATGCCGGGGAGGCTGTGCGGCGAGACGGTGGACGCGGAAGGAAAGCGCGGCTTCGTCCTCACCTTGTCGACCCGCGAGCAGCATATAAGGCGCGAGAAGGCGACCTCGAACATCTGCACCAATAGTGGACTGTGCGCGCTCGCTTTCTCGATCCACATGACCCTGCTCGGCGAGAAGGGGCTTCGGAAGCTGGCCGAGGTCAATCACTCCCGGGCCTCGGCGGCGGCGGATCGGTTGTCGCGGGTGGCGGGGATCGAGCTGGTCAACACTGCCTTCTTCAACGAATTCACCCTGCGCCTCCCCAGGGAAGCGCGGCCGGTGGTCCGGACCCTGGCCGAGCGGGGCGTGCTCGGCGGGGTTTCGCTGGGCCGCCTCTATCCCGGAGTCGAGGCGCTGGAGCGGGGGCTGGTCGTGGCGGTGACGGAGACGTCGACCGCCGAGGATGTCGAAGCGCTTGCCGAAGCGCTCGAGGAGGCGCTGGCATGAGCATGAACCGCGAAGGACGTCCCACCCGGCCCGAGGAGGCCGAAGCCGGCGCTCCCCCCACCTGGACCGGCAACCGCGCCCTGATGCTCGAGGAGCCTTTGATCTTCGAGCTCGGCGAGGAGGACGGCTGCGGGGTCGATTTCGAGGATCCGGGTTCCCCGTCGAAGGCCTGGGCCCGGCCCGGCGCCGATTCTGGACCCCGGCCTTCGCCGGGGAGCAGATTGGCGGGGCTCGAGCGCAGTCGCCCTATCGGCCTGCCGGGCCTCTCCGAGCCGCAGACCGTCCGCCACTACACGAGGCTGAGCCGCCAGAATTACGCGATCGACCTCGGCCTCTTCCCGCTCGGATCGTGCACGATGAAGCACAATCCGCGGCTGTGCGAGAAGGTGGCGCGGATGCCGGGCTTCGCCGACATTCACCCGCTCCAGCCGGTCGACACGGTGCAGGGCGCGCTGGAGGTGATCGCCCGGCTCGGCGGCTGGCTGGTCGAGCTGACCGGAATGCACAGCGTCGCGATGAGCCCCAAGGCGGGCGCCCATGGCGAGCTGTGCGGACTGCTCGCCATCCGTTCCGCTCTGGAGGCCCGCGGCGACGCCCGCGAGGTCATCCTGGTGCCGGAGAGCGCTCACGGCACCAACCCGGCGACCGCCGCCTTCGCCGGCTATCGGGTCGAGAACATCCCGGCCACGACGGGCGGCCGGGTCGATCTCGACGCGCTCAAGGGCCGGCTCGGGCCGGACGTGGCGGCGGTGATGATCACCAATCCCAATACCTGCGGCCTGTTCGAGCCGGAGATGACCGAGATCAGCCGGGCCGTCCACGAAGCCGGCGGCCTCGTCTATTGCGACGGCGCCAATTTCAACGCCATCGTCGGCCGGGTGAGGCCGGGCGACCTCGGCATCGACGCCATGCACATAAACCTCCACAAGACCTTCTCGACGCCCCATGGCGGTGGCGGCCCGGGCTCGGGTCCGGTGGTCTTCTCCGAGGCCCTGACTCCGTTCGCGCCGCTTCCGTTCGTCGAAAAGCAAGGCGACCATTTCGCGCTGGTCGAGGAGGAGAATGCGGGCGAGCATCACGGCTCCAGCTTCGGCCGGATGGTCGCCTTCCACGGCCAGATGGGCATGTTTACGAGGGCGCTCGCCTACATCATGAGCCACGGCGCCGACGGCCTCAGGCAGGTGTCGGAGGACGCCGTGCTCAACGCCAATTACGTCCTTCGGCGCCTCGACGACCTGCTCGACGCGCCTTTCGGCCATAGCGGGCCGTGCATGCATGAGGCCCTGTTCAGCGACAAGGGCTTCGCCGGCGGCCTGACCACGCTCGATCTCGCCAAGGGCCTGATCGACGAAGGCTTCCACCCGATGACCATGTATTTCCCACTGGTCGTCCACGGCGCCATGCTGATCGAGCCGACCGAGACGGAATCGAAGGCGGCGCTCGACCAGTTCATCGGAGCGATGCGCTCGGTGGCGGAGCGGGCGAAGGCGGGCGACCAGAGCCTGAAGGCGGCCCCGGTCCACGCCCCGAGGCGGCGGCTGGACGAGACCCTGGCGGCGAGGAAGCCGGTGCTGGTCTGGAAGGAACCGGGCCAGGCCGAGGCGGCGGAGTGAAGCGAAGCGCTCCAGCCACTGAGCGCAACCGCGAGCCGATCGCAGCCGTGCTTCGCGAGATCCTGCCGGGGCGCGGGACCCTGCTCGAGATCGCCAGCGGCACCGGCGAGCACGCCGTCTTTTTCGCGGGCCTGTTCCCGGCCCTTCGATGGCTGCCCAGCGATCCGGATCCGGAGGCCTTGGCCTCGATCCGCGCCCGACGCGACGAGGCGGGCCTGGAAAATCTGCTCGAGCCGGTGCGGGTGGACGCTGCGGCCGGGACATGGCCGGTCGCGACGGCCGCCGCGATCCTGTGCGTCAACATGGTCCATATCAGCCCCTGGGCGGCGACGGAGGGCCTGATGCGCGGCGCCGGGCGGCTGTTGCCGGCCGGGGCGCCGCTGGTACTGTACGGCCCCTATCGGCGAGCCGGGATGCCGACGGCGCCGAGCAACGAGGCCTTCGATTCGTCGCTGAGGGCACGGAACCCGGAATGGGGGCTTCGCGATCTCGAAGCGGTCGAAGCCGAGGCGGCGAAGCACGGCCTTCGTCTGGAGCGGGTCGTCGAGATGCCGGCGAACAATCTGACTCTCGTGTTCCGGGCCTAAGCCGTCATGCCAGGGCGACGGCCCGGCGGAGCCTTCGCGAAGAGCCTGACCAGGAGCAGGGTCCAGGCGGCGCCGAACGCCCAGCCGCCGACGACGTCGCTCGGCCAGTGCACCTGAAGGACGAGCCGGGACAGGCCGACGACGAAGGCGATGATCAGGGCGAGGGCGATCGCGGGCAGCCGAAGCCGCGGGCTCGCTGCCAGCAGGGCGAGGGCGAGCCAGCCGGCCATCGCATTGGCCGAATGGCCGCTCGGGAAGGCAAGATTGTGAACCGCGACCTGGTGGCCCAGCGGATCCGGCCGGGCCCGGTCGAAACCGTGCTTCATCGCCTCGACGAGCAGGCGCTCCGAGGCAATGATGGCGACGAGCAATATCGCCCGGCGCCGGTGGCCTCGATACAGCAGCCAAATGGCCGCCGCCACGGCGGCCGCGAACACCGTGATCACGTCGCCCAGGTGAGTGAGGAAGCGCGCCGCCGGCACCAGCGACCCACTTATGAAGAAAGCGAGCACGGCCGGATCGACGCGGGTCTGCGGGCCGCCGAGCAGCAAGGCGGCGAGAACGACCAGTGCGAGAAGCCCGGTCGACAGTGGAAATGCAAGTTTCGCCATCGCGGCTTCCTGCCCGGTCGCGCCGCGGCCTGTCCAGTCCGTGCGGAAGATGCGCCGGATCGATTCGGACTCGTGATTGATTCATGTTAGTCGATGCGAATCGCGGGGGAGCGGTGCATGGAATCGAACGAGAGATATTATGCTCGTCGTGCCGTCGAGGAATTGCGGGCGCTCGAGCGCGCCGTGACTCCGGAGGCGAGGGCGCGGCGGCTGGCGCTTGCGGAAGCGTTCCAGCTCAAGGCGCTGCAATGCGGCGGCCTGTCGGGAATACACAAAGCTGACCAGCGCGAGCCAGAGAGATCGACGGCTTAGCGGCTGGATTCTCCTTCGCCTCTCCCGTCCTTACGGGAGAGGGAGTTAGCGCGTGATCGGTTAGTCTGACCCGGAACGCGCCAATCCAGCGTGCTCCATTCGGTAAATCCGTCACCCCAGCGAAAGCTGGGGTCTATGCCGAGTCCTCGGCCTGGCCCTGCGGCAGCATGGATGCCAGCCTTCGCTGGCATGACGGGACGGGGTGATTCAGGCTGAAGCGATAATGCTCTATTGGGCCAGCCGTGTGCAGGAACTCAGGGCTCAACGCGCGGCGGAATAAAGTCCCGATGCTTCAGTGACGCCCGATGAGATAGTCCTGCTCTCGGCGGGCCCTGCGCCGAGCGCGTCGTAGATCGCCCGGGCGGCGGTGGCGATGACCGCCGGCCGGTTGGAACCGCCCCGAGCGAAGAAGGCGACGGCGATCCGGCGTCCCGCCGGAGTGGTCAAATAGCCGACGTCGCCGGTGTAGCCGGCGAGCGTGCCGGTCTTGTGCTCCACGGTGGCTCCGGGGGGGAGGATCCCGCGAATCCGGTTGGAGCCGGTCGCGCAACGCCGCATCATGTCGAGCAGCAGATAGCGGCTTTGCGGCTTGAGAGCGGCGCCCGAGTCGATCAGGCGCAGCAGGCCGACCATGGCGGTCGGAGTGCTCGAATCGCGGATATCGCGCAAATCCCTGCGCGCGGCGAGCAGCTGGGCGATGGTGCGGTCGACCCGGATTCCGGCGAGGTTGTGGGCCCGCAGCCAGCGGTCGACAGCCCCCGGTCCGCCCAGGCTCGCAATCAGCAGGTCGGTCGCGCGATTGTCGCTGCGCACGATCATCGCATCCATCAGCCGGAGCGCGGACGTCCCGGCGATCGGGTCCTCCATGGAACGGCGGCCGGCGTCGACCTCCTCGAGATAGGCGGCCGCGACGGCGATCTTCATCGTGCTCGCCATCGGAAAGGCTTCGTTGCCGTTGAAGCTGATCGTGTCTCCGGTCGCCAGGTCCAGAGCGGCAATGCCGTATTCGCCGGGATTTTCCGCGGCCATCGCGGCAAGCCTGTGCTCCAGCGACTGCAGATGCGGGGAAGACTCGGCCCAGGCGGGCTGCGCGGCGGCCACCAGAAGCCAGGCGAAGAAAGCGACAAATCGCATCGGGACACCTCGAACCTTATTCATCCGGTGCCCGACCCGCTCGTGCGCACCCTCGATCCCGAGAATAGCCGCTTCCGGCCAGGTTGCGACTGCGTTGCGCTGGTTAATCGGCCGGCCCGTCGCAGCTTCGGCCCGGTTGAGCGCTTCGCGAGCCTCGGCGCGGGAACCCTGTCGCCGGGCCGCGGCGACGAATATGCGTCGCATGCCCGCCGGACCGGACCATCTTCACCCGCGCCGGGCGACGTGGCGGCCGGGTGGTAATGGTGAGCCCTGCTGGGTTCGAACCAGCGACCTACTGATTAAAAGTCAGTTGCTCTACCGACTGAGCTAAGGGCCCCAATGGCCGAAACCCCTAGGAGCGGGCCGGTACGGGGTCAACCGCGACCGTCCTTCCGATCAGCCGAATATGTCGGCGAGCGCCTCGGTGCGCGGGCCGTCCTTCCATTCGCGAAGCTCGACATAGAGGGAGGTCTGGATAACGCCCCATACGGCCGAGGTAAGGGTCCCCGCGATTGCGTTGAGCACGAGGTAGCCGAGCGGGATACCGCCTTCGGTGCTCGCCGCGAAAGCGTCGATCCCTCCGTAAAAAGTGATGCCGAGCAGCCCGACCAGCGCCGAGAACAGCCAGTAGAAAATGACGACGACGAGGGTGAGGCCGAAGATCTTCCAGCGCGCCCCGCCGGTCAGATCGGCGCTTCGGCGGAGCGCCTCTATCGGTCCGAGCCTTTCCTCGACGAGCGAAGGCGCCGCCACCGACCACATGACGTACAGGATGATTCCGGGCACGATGAGAAGCAGGAAGCCCAAGGCGATCGCGACGGCGCTGATCAGTCCGAGCAGGCAGAGGGGCAAGGCGACGCGCAGGCCGGCGATCGCGGATTCGCCGAAGCTGGCCTTGCGCCCCTCGCTATACGCCGTCGTCGCACGCACCAATGCGCCCTGGGTGATTACCGCCAGCATGATCGCGACGAGGACGGAGAAGATCGCGAGCCCGACGACCGCGGCGCTGCCGAGGGCGGCGAAGGTCTCGGTTCCCGATCTGTGCGCCGCATAAGTGAGCAGAAGGGACGGAAGTGCGCCGAACAGGAAGGCGATGCCCAGGGTCGCCACCGGATTGCTTCCGATCGTCCCGAAGGCGCGGCTGAAAATGCGGCCGATCGAGACTCTGCGATCGCCCGAATCCGCCGCGGCGGTTGCCATGATGCTTTCCCCTTGTGCCCCGGCTCAGACTGACCTTGGGCCGGCGGGCTGTCCAGCGCATTTTGGCGTTGCGCGCGCCAAGGCTTCGTCTAATTCTCCCGCGTCGCGCCGTGGGTCGGCGTAGGGGGAGGATCCGATCGCGGAGAAGGCGCAGGATTCGGCGGGCGCCGCCGACGGGTTGGCGGCGGCGCATGATGCGCTGAAGGCCGACTCGACGATCCAGTTCAGCCTTCAACCCGCGCCTCCGCCGCCCCAGCCGCCGCAATGGCTTCGCGACGCCGTCGAATGGCTCGGCGACTTTTTCGCGCCGGTCGGACGGTTCTTCCAGTGGATCGGCAGCTTCATGCCCGATGCGCCTTATGCCCGGATTCTCCTCTGGACCGTCCTGGTCGCGGCGGCCCTGGGCTTCGCGATCATGGTCTACCGACGGATAAGCGAAGGCGAATGGCGATGGCGCCGCCGCCGGCCGGTCGGGGCCTCGGTGGACGCCGGGGAGGAAGAGGCCTGGGCTCCCGAGGCCGCGCCGGCGCGCTCCTGGCTTCGCGAGGCCGACGCCCTGGCGGCTCAGGGTCGATATGCGGAGGCCGTGCACCACCTCCTCTTCCGATCGATCGAGGATATCGCCCGCCGCCGGCCCCGGCTGGTCCGGCCGGCCCTGACCAGCCGGGAGCTCGCCGCTGCGGAGGCGTTGCCGCCGCCGGCGCGAAGCCTGTTCGCCCGGATCGCCGGCCTGGTCGAGCACAGCCTGTTCGGGGGACGGCCCGTCGAGGCTTCGGACTGGACCTCGGCCCGGACCGCTTATGCGGACCTCGTCCTGCCGGGGACCTGGCGCGGATGAGCGACGTCGCCATCGGCGCCCGCGGCCGGGCGGAAGGGGCGTTCCGGCCGCGGGTGATCGGCCTGATCGTGGGAATCGGGATCCTCGCCTTCGCCGCCATGCTGATTCTCGGCGCTTATGCTCCGGACCTTCGCTCGGGCCGCAACGGCGGCGCCCACGCCCTGTCCAACGCCGCGACCGGCTTCAGCGGGATCGTCCAGCTCGCCCGGGCGACCGGGCGCAACCCGGCCATCCTGCGCAACGAGGCGCTTCTGGACACCGAGGACCTCGTCGTCCTGACTCCGGAAACCGGCGCTAAGGACATGAGCGACGTCCTCGAGCGGCGGAGCGGCAAGGTCACGCTGATAGTCCTTCCCAAATGGCAGACGGTCGCGGATCCCGACCATAGCGGCTGGGTGCGGGCACAGGGCCTGAAGCCGGTCTGGGACCCGCAGGGCGTGCTCGCCCCGGCTTATCCGCTGAAGGTGGAGCGCCGTCGCGGCGGCGGCGGGCGGCTGGTCACGCTTCCCGGACGCGCTTCCAGGGAGATGCGCTTCACCGCCCCGGGACCGCTCCAGACCGTGAGCGGCGAGGGCCTGACTCCTGTTGTGACGGATTCGGCCGGACGCGCCGTCCTTGTCCAGTTCGGAAGCCGGCCTTTGTATTTGCTCTCCGACCCCGATCTGCTCTCCAACCGCGGCATGGCGGACCGGGGGCAGGCGGCGGCGGCGCTCGCCATGCTCGATTTCCTCAATTCGACGGACGCCGGTTCGATCGGTTTCGACGTGACCCTGAACGGGCTGGGCCGGACCCGCAGCCCGCTGAGGCTGATGTTCGATCCGCCCTTCCTGGCAGCGACCCTGGCGATCGCGGCGGCCCTGCTCCTGGCCGGGCTCCAGGCGATCTCGAGCTTCGGCGCGCCGCGGCGGCCCGAGCGGGCGATCGCGTTCGGAAAGGCGGCGCTGATCGACAATGCCGCGGCCCTCGTCCGCCAGGCGCGGCGCGAAGCCGGGCTGGGCGGCCGCTATGCCGAGATGATAAGGGACAAGGCCGCGACCGTGTTCGGGGTCCCGGCGCGGCTTCGCGACGATGCGGTCGCGGACTATCTCGACAGGCTCGACGGACGCCCAAGCTTCTCTGCCCTCGCCTCGGCGGCGGAACGGGCACGGAGCCGGGAAGAATTGCTCGCGGCGGCACAGGCGCTGCATCGATGGCAGGGGGAGAAAAAAGGGTGAGCTCAGCTCAGGTACGGGAATTGGCGGCAGCGATCCGCGGCGAGGTGGCGAAGGCGGTGGTCGGGCAGGACGGGACGGTCGACCTGATGCTCGTCGCCCTGTTCGCGGGCGGGCATATCCTTCTCGAAGGTCCGCCGGGAACGGCGAAGACCCTGATCGCCCACAGCTTCGCCCGGGCGGTCGGGCTGGATTTCGGCCGGATCCAGTTCACTCCCGATCTGATGCCGGGCGACATCATCGGCGCCAACCTCTTCAATTTCCAAAGCTCGACCTTCACCCTCACCCGAGGGCCGATCTTCACCGAATTGCTCCTCGCCGACGAGATCAACCGGACCCCGCCCAAGACCCAGGCGGCGCTGCTCGAGGCGATGCAGGAGCGCACCGTCACCATCGACGGCGAGAGCCTGGCCCTGAGCGAGCGCTTCATGGTGGTCGCGACCCAGAATCCGATCGAGCAGCAGGGCGTCTACCCGCTCCCCGAGGCGCAGCTCGACCGGTTCCTGTTCAAGCAGACGGTCGATTATCCCTCGGCCGAGGAGGAAAGGCGGATCATCGCCACCCACGGCGCCCGCAAGTCGGCGATGGAGCCGGAGCAATGGGGAGTCGAGCGCATGGCCGATTCGGCGGCGATCTCCGCCGCCGTCGCGGCGGTGGGCGAGGTGAAGCTGGTCGACGAGGTGATCGACTATATCTCCGCTCTGGTCCGGGGCACTCGCGACGTCGCCGATCTCGAGACCGGGGCGAGCCCGCGCGCCGGGGCGATGCTCGCCGGCGCCGCCCGCGCCCGGGCCGCCATCGACGGCCGCGACTTCGTCATCCCCGATGACGTCAAGACTCTCGCCCCGGCGCTGCTGCGCCATCGTCTGATCCTGTCGCCCGCGGCCGAGATCAACGGCCGGGTGGTCGAGGACGTCGTGACCGACATCATCGAGACGATCGAGGCGCCGCGTTGATCTATCCGACTCGAATGGCGGTGCTCGCGGCGGCGGCGGGGGTGCCGTTCACCCTCGTCCTCGCCGCGGCCATGCCCGAGCGCTGGTATGCCGGCCTCGCCTGGCCGGTCGCGATCCTGCTGCTGGCGCTGGGCGACGCCTTCTCCGCCGTCCGTCACGGCGAAGCGAAGCTGGACGCGCCCGCCACCGCCTATGTCGGAGCGACCGTCGACGCGGTCGTCAGCGTCACCCTCAAGGGCGGCGCATCTTCCGCCGAGGCCGAGGTCGCGGTCGCCGCCGGCCCGCTCATCGATGTCGAGGATGACGGGCGGCTGTCGATCGTGCTCGACCAGGGCAGGGGGGCTGCGGTCATGCCCCTGCGCATGGCGAGGCGCGGCACCGGCCGGCTCGAGCGTTTGTGGCTGCGCTGGCGGGGACCGCTCGGCTTCGCCTGGCGGCAGCGGCAGATCGAGCTCGACTCGAGCATCTTGATCCTGCCCGACGTCCGCCCTGTCCGGGAGCGGGGAGCGCAGGTTTTCCAGCGCCACGCGCTTCAGGGCCTGATCGCCCAGATCGACCGCGGCGACGGCACCGATTTCGACGCACTCGTCGAATATCGCTCGGGCATGGACCGCCGGGCGATCGACTGGAAGCAGTCGGCCCGGCACCTCAAGCTCCACGCCAAGGAGTTCCGGAGCGAGCGCAACAACCAGATCGTCTTCGCGATCGACGGCGGGCGGCAGATGTCGGAGCCGGTGGCGGGGCTGCCGAGGGTCGACCGGGCGGTCTCGGCGATGCTCTTGGCCGGCTGGGTCGCGCTCAAGCTCGGCGACCGGGTCGCGCTCCACGCCTTCGATTCGAGGCCTCGGATCGCCAGCGGCCTGATCTCCGGCTCGGCCGCCTTTCCCGAGCTCCAGCGGCTTGCCGCGAGCATCGACTATAGCGGCGAGGAGACCAATTACACCTTCGCTTTGACCACCCTCGCCACCCGGCTCACCCGCCGTTCGATGATCGTCCTGTTTACCGAGTTCACCGACCTGACCTCGGCCGACTTCATGGTCCGCGCCGCTCGGCGAATGGTCGAGACTCATTTGCTGCTCGTCGTCGTCCTTCGCGACGAGGAGCTCGAGTCGATCGCCGACGCCCTGCCCAGCCGGCCGGAGGACGTCACCCGGGCCGTCACCGCGGCGGCGCTGATCCGCGACCGCCGGCTGGTCCTGACCCGGCTCCAGCATCTCGGGGTCCATATCATCGAGAGCGAATATGACAGGGTCGGCGATCGTCTCGTCGCCGGCTATATCGACCTCAAGCGGAGGAACCTGCTGTGAGCGCGGCCGCATCGGCGATCGTCGAAAGCCGGACGGTGGTCGTCAACGCCAGCCGCTTCCGGGCCGCTCACGAGGCGGACTGGGAGCGGCTGGAGCGGCTTGTGACCCGGATGGAGAAGAGGTCGATCCGGGCGCTCTCCGACGACGACATCCTCGCTCTGCCCTTGCTCTATCGAACCACCTTGTCCTCGCTCGCCGTCGCCCGCGACACCTCGCTCGATCGCGGCCTGGTCGTCTATCTCGAGCAGCTCACCACCCGGTCCTATTTCCAGATCTACGGAGTCCAGACCTCCGCGTGGCGGCAGCTCGGCCATTTCTTCGCCCACGGCTGGCCGCGGTCGGTGCAGAGCCTGTGGCGCGAGACTCTGTTCTGCGTCCTGCTCGACGTCGCCGCGGCCGTGATCGCCTATCTTCTGGTGCGCAACGATCCGAGCTGGTTCTACGGCATCATTCCGGAAGGCCTGGCGAGCGGACGCGATCCTTCGGCGAGCGCGGAGGCGCTCCGGGCGACCCTCTACGATCGCCAGGAGTCCATGCTCGCCACCTTCGCCGCCTATCTCTTCACCCACAACAGCCAGGTCGCGATCTTCGCCTTCGCGCTCGGCTTCGCCTTCGCGGTGCCGACGGTCCTTCTCATTCTCTACAACGGGCTCATGCTCGGGGCCTTCTTCGCGGTCTTCGCGGCGAAGGGGCTCGCCTTCAACCTCGGCGGCTGGCTCGCGATTCACGGCACGACCGAATTGTTCGCAATCGCCATCGCCGGCGCCGCCGGGCTCCGGATCGGAATGGCGATCGCCTTTCCCGGGCGGGAGACCCGCACCGAATCGGCCGTCCGTGCCGGCCGCACGGCCGCGCTCGCAATGGCCGGGACGGTGCTGATGCTGGCGGTGGCGGGGCTGCTCGAGGGCATCGGCCGGCAGACCATCGTCGACGATTTCACCCGCTATTCGATCGGGGCGGCGATGCTGGCCGGCTGGCTGACCTATTTCTACATGCCTCGAAAGGGACGCGATGCGCCGGCCGTTCCGAAGTAGCGGCGACGGCCCCGCGTCGATGCGGCGAAGCTTCGTCACGCCGGAAGGGGTCGACCTTCAGCTCGAGCTCGGCGCCGCCGGGACCCGCGCCGGGGCCTTCATGCTCGACGCGATGATGATCGTCACGATCCTCATCGTCATGACCGTCGCTCTGGCCTTCCTGGCGCTGGCCTCGAAGGCCGAATGGATTCTCATCCTGTGGCTGCTCGGCTTCTTCATCCTCCGCAACGGCTGGTTCTCCCTGTTCGAGATGGGCGGCCGCGGAGCGACCCCGGGCAAGAGGCTGATGGGCCTCAGGGTCGTCGCCCGCGACGGCGCCCGGCTCACCGGCGGGGCGGTCATCGCCCGCAACGCGATGCGCGAGATCGAGGTCTTCCTCCCTTTGTCTTTCCTCGCCCAGCAGACCGCCGAAGGCACGGCCGACGCCTTCCTCGTGATCTTCGCCCTGGTCTGGAGCGGGATATTCCTGTTCTTCCCGCTCTTCAATCGGGATCGCCTGAGGATCGGCGACCTCATCGCCGGAACCTGGGTGGTCCGATCGGCCCGCGCCTCGCTCGGCGCCGATCTCGTCCACGGGGCCGAGCGGCCGCGGCGGACCTTCACCGAAGCGGCGCTCGACCTTTACGGGGTCTATGAGCTTCAGACGCTCGAAGAGGTGCTGCGCGGCGGCAATGACGAGGCCATCGCCACCGTCGCCCGCGCCATCCGCGACAAGGCCCGGATCGACGATTGGGGCGACGACCGCGAGTTCCTGTCGGACTATTACGCCGCGCTCTGCGCCCGGCTGGAAGGCGCGCTGATGGTCGGCCGGCGCCGCGAGAGCAAGTTCGAGAAGGCGCTTACGCAGCGGGGCTAGAGTCGCTGGGGCGAGGATGTGTGAGCCGGCAGAGCAGCTGGCGCACGGTGGCGCCGCCGATCGGATCGCGCCAGTCCGGCGCGATCTCGGCGAGCGGCTCGAGCACGAAGCGGCGGCGGCGGAACTCGAGATGGGGCACGACGAGGCCGTCCCCGGCCCACGCCCCCTCGGACCAGAGGATGATGTCGAGATCGAGCACCCGCGGCCCCCAGCGCCGGCCGCCCCGTCGGCCGAAGTCGCGTTCGACCTGCTTGAGGCGGGCAAGCAGGGCAGGGGGGTCGAGATCGCTCTCGACGAAGGCGACGGCATTGGCGAAGCCGCGTCCTGCCGGGCCCAAGGCGGGGGTGAGGCGCACCCGCGACAGCCGCTCCCCTTCGATCGCCTTGGCCGCCGCGCGCACTGTCTCGGCCGGCGAGCCGTAACGGCTGCGGCGGTTCGAGCCCAGGGCGATCGCATAGCTTGTCAGCGCCATCGGCACGGCCCTAGACGCTCGGCATGCACGCCGCCATCTCTCCCGTCCCAGCGCTCGAAGCGCCCCGCGACTGTCCCTTATGCCCCCGGCTGGTCGGCTTCCGCGAGGCGCTGCGCGACGAGCATCCCGACTGGTGGAACGCACCGGTGCCGCATTTCGGCGACCCGGAGGCCTGGCTCGCGATTTGCGGTCTCGCCCCGGGCAAGCAGGGCGCCAACCGCACCGGTCGGCCCTTCACCGGGGATTTCGCCGGCCTGCTGCTCTACGAGACTCTGCTCAAGTTCGGCCTGGCCGTGGGCCGCTACGAGGAGCGGCCCGACGACGGGCTTCGCCTCGTCGGAACGGCCATCGTCAATTCGGTCAAATGCGTTCCGCCCCAGAACAAGCCCACCCCCGACGAGATCGCCACCTGCACGAAGGTGTATTTCCAGCCGTCGCTGGCGGCGCTGTCCGGAGTCCGGGTCATGGTCGCGCTCGGTCAGATCGCCCACAATGCCGCGGTGCGCTCGGTCGGCGGCCGGCTCTCCGCCTATCGCTTCGGGCACCTCGCCGAGCACCGCCTTCCGGACGGCCGGCTGCTTATCGATAGCTACCATTGCTCCCGCTACAACCAGAATACCAACCGCCTGACGCGGGCGATGTTCGAGGCGGTGTTCGAGAGGGCGTTGGAGGAGCGATGACGTCAAATATCCTCCGCCAATCGCCCGTACAAATCCGGCCGCCGGTCGCGGAAGAATCCGAAGGCGGCGCGGTGCTTCCTGGCCTGCTCGAGATCGAGAACGGCGGTGAGCACGCCCGTTTCCTTGTCCCCGAACTCCGCCAGCATGTCCCCGCGCTCGTCGCAGATGAAGCTGTGGCCGTAGAAACGCTGACCGTGCTCGGTGCCGATCCGGTTGGCCGCGACGACGGGGACGACGTTGGAGACGGCGTGGCCGATCATCGCCCGCCGCCACATCCGGCTGGTGTCGAGGCCGGGATCGTGAGGCTCGGCTCCGATCGCCGTGGGGAAGAGCAGGATCTCGGCGCCGTCCAGCATCAGCGCCCGCGCCGTCTCCGGATACCATTGGTCCCAGCAGACCGCGGGCCCGACCGTGCCGAACCGGGTTTGATAGGTCTTGAAGCCGGTATTGCCGGGGCGGAAATAGAATTTCTCCGAATAGCCCGGTCCGTCGGGGATGTGGCTCTTGCGATAGACGCCCATCACGGCGCCCTTGTCGTCGATCATGGCGAGGCTGTTGTAATGATGGTGCCCCTCCGCCTCGAAGAAGCTGGTCGGGATATAGACTTCGAGCTCGGCGGCGAGCTTCTGCATCGCCAGGACCGCCGGATGCTCGCCGACGGGGAGGGCGCGGGCGAAATGGCCCTCGTCCTGGGTCCGGCAGAAATAATGGCCCTCGAACAATTCGGGCGGAAGGATCAGCTTCGCCCCGCGCCCGGCCGCCTCGCGGACGAGGTCGGAGACGGCGGCGATATTCTCCTCGATCGAGTCGGAGAAGGAGAGCTGGAGGGCGGCGACGGTGAGGCTGGTCATAAATACTCCGTCATGCCAGCGGAGGCTGGTATCCAGGCGGCCTTCGAGCTTCCCCGTCGGCATGGATCCCAGCCTTCGCTGGGATGACGGCGAAAATCAAACCGGCACCTGCTGGCTGATGCAGTGGAAGCTGCCGCCGCCGGTGAGGGCGTGCGGCGCCTGGATGCCCACCGCCCGTCGTCCCGGGAACAGCCGCTGGACCGCGGCGACTGCCCTTTCGTCGTTCGGTGCACCGTAGAGAGGCACCACCACTGCTGCGTTGCCGATGTAGAAGTTCATGTAGGAGGCGGGGACGATCTCGCCGTCGCGCTCGATCCGGCCCGGGGAGGGCAGGGGCTCGACCTTCAGCCCGAACGCCTCGGCGCGGGCCCGGGCGTCGCGATAGACTGCGGCGTTGGGATCGTCCTCGCCCGCAGGTTCGGGGATGGCCAACGTCCCATCCGCGACGAAGCGGGCGAGATTGTCGACATGCCCGTCCGTATGGTCGTTGAGCAGGCCCTCGCCCAGCCACAGCAATCGGTCGATGCCAAGATCCTCGCTCAGCCGGGTCTTGACCTCCTCGCGGCTCATGCCCGGATTGCGGTTCGGATTTAGAAGGCATTGCTCGGTGGTGACGGCGAGCCCGGTGCCGTCGACGTCGATCGCCCCGCCTTCGAGGATCCAGTCGCAGCGTGCTGCCTCCATGCCGGCGCCCTCGGCCAAGCGAAGCCCGATCGTGTCATCGCCTTCGAGCCGGTACTTGCCGCCCCAGCCGTTGAAGCGGAAGCTGCGCGGCAATCGGTCGCCGTTCCGCTTCAGGACGATCGGCCCGGTGTCGCGAAGCCAGATGTCGCCGAACGGCTCCTCGATTATGGTCGCGAATGGCGCCAGCTCCCGGGCCGCGCGGGCCGAAGCCGGATCGGCGGTGACCAGGCGCACCTCCTCGCCCGCCCCGTCGGCGTGGACATGCATGGCGAATGCCGCCACCTCCAGCCGAGCCGGATCGAGATCGTCCTCCCACAGCTCGGCATGGCTGGGGAAGCCGATCCACACCCATTGATGCTCCGCCCATTCGGGCGGCTGGCGATAATTTCTTGACGGTGCGTTGTCCATGTACTATTATTCACTATACAATATAGTAAAAGGAGATATCCAGTGTCGCGCTATCAGCCCCTAGCGGACTTTCTGGCCTCCCAGAAGTCGAACGAGTGGACGGCGACGTTCGCGGACATTGAGGAGCGGCTCGGTTTCCGACTTCCAGAGAGCGCCTACAAATATCCAGCTTGGTGGGCGAATCAGTCAAACGGAGGGCACAGTCAGACCCGAGGTTGGCGGAGCGTCGGCTGGAAGACGACGGCCCTCGATCTGGCGAGCAAATGCGTGCGGTTCGAGCGGGAGCGGGAACGTGTAGCGCTCTCTCCAAGGTCGGGTGCCGCAGAGGATATAGAATCGATGCTGCGCCAGGCACGGGAATGGACCGGGATTGAAGACCGCGATCTGCTTATCCGAGAGGGGTTGAAGGCGCTGCTCGCCCGTGAAGCGGCTCACCGCCTCGCCCGACTCGGCGGTACCATGCCGGATTTCAAGGCACCGCCCCGTCGCCGGCCGACCTTGTGATCCTTGTCGATACCTCGATCTGGGCGGACCATGTGGTCCGTCCGGTCGCCGAACTGCAGGATTTGTTGGCCGATCAGCACGTTCTCGTGCATCCCTTCGTCATCTGCGAATTGGCGCTTGGCAACCTACGCAACTGGCAGCAGACGGTGGCGATGCTTAAGGCGCTCCCCGGCTCCAAAGTGGCATCGCATGAAGAGTTGCTGGCTTTCATTCCCGTGGCAAACCTATGCGGAAGTGGTGTGGGATTCGTAGATGCCCATCTCCTGGCAGCCTGTGGTCTTATGCGTGCGAGGCTCTGGACACGAGACAAGCGCCTTGCCTCGAAGGCCGACGCACTGGGAATGAACTGGACGCCCGCTTCACCATAGCGCCGCTCATCGCATGATCGGTCCGGCATTGCCGCGGCTCTTGTCGCGGATGGCGCGGAATTCGTCGCCGGGGTTCCAGTTCGGCCAGTCCGCCGAATCGGCCAGCTCGCGGCCGATCATCCAGTAGATTTCGAGGTCGCGGATGGCGCCTTCCCAATTCCACTTCGGATCATATTCGTCGCTGGGCTGGTGGTAGCGGTTGGTCCGGTAATCCTCGGCCGCGGCACGGCCGGCGGCGAGGCCGCCCGTGACCAGATCCTCGCCGCCCTCGGCGTAGAGCATCGGCACGCCCTGCCGGGCGAGGCTGAAATGGTCGGAACGGTAATAATAGCCAGCCTGCGGCGAAGGCTCGTTCTTCACGGTCAGCCCGTAGCGGTCGGTAGCGCGCTTCATATAGTCTTCGATCTGCGACTTGCCCTTGCCGATGACGACGAAATCGCGCGTGTTGCCCGCCACGTTCAGGCCGTCCATGTTCACTCCGCCGACCGTGCTCGCCAGCGGGTAGACCGGATTCTCGGCATAATATTTCGAGCCGAGCAGCCCGGATTCCTCGGCGGTCACCGCCAGGAAGACGATCGAGCGCTCGGGATTGCCCTTTTTGGCATGGGCTTCGGCGAGAGCGATCAGGCCCGCCGTTCCGGTCGCATTGTCGAGTGCGCCATTGCAGATGTCGTCGCCCGTGGCATCCGCGTCGCAGCGGCCGAGATGGTCCCAATGGGCGGTATAGATCACATATTCGCCCGGCCGCTTCGAGCCGGGAAGGATCCCGATCACGTTCTTCGAGGCCTGCTTCTTGATCTTGTTGACGAGGCCGATCGAGGCCCGGGTCCTGAGCGGGACCGCCTTGAAGCCGGGACGCTTCGCCGCGGCGGAGAGCGCATCAAGGTCCTGGCCGGACGCCGAGAGGATCCGCCGGGCCGAATCGCTGGTCAGCCAGCCGATCACCTTGGACTGGTCCATGTGCCCGCCCGGCTCGTCCATATTATATTGCGGGCCGGTCCAGGAGGATTGGACGACGTTCCAGCCGTAGGACGCCGGGTCGGAATCGTGGACGATGAAGGCGCCGGCCGCGCCCTGCCGGGCCGCTTCTTCATATTTATAGGTCCAGCGACCGTAATAGGTCATCGCCTTGCCGTTGAACGTCCCTTCGAGGTCGGCGTCCTGCCAGTCGGGGTCGTTGACGAGGATGACGACCGTCTTCCCCTTGACGTCGACGCCCGCATAGTCGTTCCAGCCGCGCTCGGGCGCGTTGATGCCGTAGCCGACGAACACCATCTCGCTGTTCCGCAGGTCGATCCGGGGCTGCACCTGGTAGCTGTTGGCGACGAAGTCGGAGCGGTGGCGCAGCGTCATCGGGGCTCCGCCGCCGGAGATAGCGAGCGGGGTGGGGGTCGCCAGGCTCTCGACGAGCGGCACGTTCTGGAACCAGCTGCCCTTGTTGCCCGGCTGAAGGCCCGCTTGCTCGAAGCGCCGGGCGATATAGGCGATGGTCTTCTCCTCGCCCGTCGTGGTCGGCGCCCGGCCCTCATATTCGTCGGAGGACAGGATCTGGGTCGCGGTGGTCAGGGTCGCCAGCGAGATGGGCGGGCCGGAATAGGGGCTTTGTACCTTGCCTTCGCGGGGCGCGGTCGCGCAGGCTGCGAGCAGCAGGGCGGCGGCGGCGGGAGCTGCGAGGGATCGAAGCGACACGGACATTCTCCTCTCGTCCCCACCCGCGCAATTCCATGGCAGCTAGATTTTCCGCGTGCAAGCTTGCGCCGGGGCCCGAGCGGTGCCATCGTCGATTCGAGCTTGGAATTGGGGCCTAAGCGATTGGGGGTATTCATGTTTCGGATTTTTTCGCGGGGCGGGTTCGCGGTGCTCCTGCTCGTCTCCGCGGCCGTTCCGGCGGCCGGAGCGGCTCCGGCGGATCCGCCGGCGGTCTTCGGCGCCCGCGAAAGCGTGCTTTCGGTCAGTCTGTCGCCGTCCGGCAAGCAATTGGCGTTCATCAGCCCCGGTCCGGGCCAGACGACCTTCCTGTATACCGTGGACGCAGCCGGCGGCGGGACTCCGCGCCAGACCCTGACCGCCGACGGCAAGCCCGAGCGATTGCACCGCTGTGGCTGGGTCTCCGAAATCCGGCTCGTCTGCACAATCTATATGGTCGCCCCGAGCGTGTCGGTCGGGGGCGAGGTCGTCGGAATGACCCGCCTGGTCGCGATCGACACCGACGGCAGGAATATCAAGCTCTTGAGCCGCGACGTGAGGCCCGACGACCAATATATTTCGTTCGGGGGCGGCTCGGTGATCGACTGGCTGCCCGATTCGGAAGGCTCGGTCCTGATGGGGCGGCAATATGTTCCTGAAGCCCGGGCGGGTACGCGGTTGATCGACAAGCGCGAAGGCTATGGCGTCGATCGTCTCCACACCGCCTCGCTCGACGCCAAGGTGGTCGAGCCGGCGAACCCGAAGGCCAGCCGCTATATCAGCGACGGACGCGGTACGATCCGGATCATGGCGACGGCCGACATCGCGGGCGCGACCGGCTACGAGAGCGGACGTCTCGATTATTATTATCGAACGAAGACGTCGCGCGACTGGAAATCGCTTTCAAGCTATTATTCGAACCGGGACGAGGGCTTCTATCCGGTCGCGGTCGATCCCGATCTCGACGTCGCCTACGGCTACAAGAAGGACTCGAGCGGCCGGTCGGCGCTTTACAGCGTCGCGCTCGACGGATCGAAGCGGGAAACCCTGGTCTTCGCTCACCCGCAAGTCGACGTGGACGGAACCGTGCGCATCGGACGCCGCGGCCGGGTGGTCGGAGTCACCTACGCGACCGAGAAGCGCGAGGCGGCCTATTTCGACCAGGATCTCGCGGCGCTTGGCCGTTCGCTGTCGAAGGCCCTGCCTGGCCTGCCGCTCATCCGCTTCATGGATTCGAGTGTCGACGAGAGCAAGCTTCTGCTCTGGGCGGGGAGCGATACGGATGCCGGCCGCTATTATCTCTTCGACAAGGCCACCAAGCAGCTCAACGAACTGATGCTGGCGCGTCCACAGCTCGAGGACGTCCCGCTCGCGCCGATGAAGGCAGTCACCTACAAGGCGTCGGACGGGACCGCAGTGCCCGGCTATTTGACGCTTCCGCCGGGCTCCAACGGCAAGGGCCTGCCCGCGATCGTGATGCCGCACGGCGGCCCCAGCGCGAGGGATGAGTGGGGCTTCGACTGGCTGGTTCAGTTTTTCGCGAGCCGTGGCTATGCGGTGCTCCAGCCCAATTATCGCGGTTCGTCCGGCTATGGCGAGGGCTGGTACCAGAAGAACGGCTTCCAATCGTGGCGGACCGCCATCGGCGACGTCAACGACGCCGGGCGCTGGCTGGTCTCGCAGGGGATCGCCGATCCCGGCAAGCTCGCTATCGTCGGCTGGTCCTATGGGGGCTATGCGGCGCTGCAGTCGCAGGTGCTCGATCCCGGTCTGTTCAAGGCTGTCGTCGCGGTTGCCCCCGTCACCGATCTGGCCGGTCTGGTGGAGGATTCACAGGGCTGGTCCAACTACCGCGTGGTCAAGAATTTCATCGGCACCGGCCCGCACCTTCGCGAGGGCTCGCCGGCGCAGAATGTAGAGAAGATCAAGGCTCCGGTCCTTCTCTTCCATGGCGATTACGATCTGAACGTTCCCATCGTCCAGTCGCGCAAGATGCAGGACAGGCTCAAGGCCGCGGGAGCGCAAAGCGAGCTGATCGTCTATCCCGGTCTGGATCACCAGCTCGACAACGCCTTCGCGCGTAGCGACATGCTGAAGCGCAGCGACGCCTTCCTCCGACAGGCGATGAAGATCCAGTAAGGGCGGCTCCCGGGGAAGCCGGCCGACCAGAGCGAGTAGAAAAAAGGGGGACTTTTTCTATGATCCGTGGACGATTGTCGTTTTGCATTCTCGGCCTGCTCATGCTTCCTGCGGCCGGCCCGCCCGCCGATCCGGCCGCGGCCTTCGGTGCGCGAGAAGACGTCATCTCGATCCGCCTCTCTCCGGCGGGACGGAAGATCGCCTTCATCAGCCCGGGCCCGGGCGCCTCGTCCGTCGTCTACGCCGTCGACGCGGTCGAGGGGTCCCAGCCGCGGCGGGTCATCGGCGCCGACGGCCGCAAGGAGCGGATCACGGACTGCGGCTGGGTTTCGGAGGAGAGGCTGGTCTGCCAGGCCGTGTTCCTGATGGAGAATGTCGTTCCTGGCGAGCTTTTGACGGCCAGCCGGATTTTCGCGATCAATGCGGACGGCAGCAAGCCGATGCTGCTGAGCCGGCGAAGCCGCGCCGACGACGCCTATTTCGCCTTCGGGGGAGGCGATATCCTCGATTGGCTCCCGGGCAGCGACGGCGCCGTGCTGATGGCGCGGCGCTACGTTCCGGAAGTGAAGATCGGCTCGATCGTCGAGGACAAGCGCGAAGGCTATGGCGTCGACCGGGTCGCCTCGGACAACGGAGCAACCAAGGCGGTCGAATCGCCCAACAAGCGTGCCGGCGGATATATCAGCGACGGGCGCGGCAACGTCAGGATCATGCTGGTTCCGGACGTGGCCGACTCCGGCTACGCGACAGGCCGCTTCACTTATTATTACCGGACCAAGGGGTCGCGCGACTGGAAGCAGCTCGGCATCTACAATGCCATGACCGAAACCGGTTTCCGCCCGGTTGCCGTAGATTCCGACCTCGACGTCGCCTACGGCTTCAAGGACTCGGGCGGCCGGAGCGCGCTCTACAGCGTCGCGCTCGACGGCTCGGCGCGCGAGACCCTGATATTCTCGCATCCGCAGGTAGACGTCGATTCCACCCTCCGGATCGGCCGGGCGCAACGAGTCGTCGGGGTAACTTATGCGACCGACAAGCGCGAGGCCGTCTTCTTCGACAAGGATCTGGCCGCGCTGGCCAAGGCCCTGGCCAAGGCGCTGCCGGCGGCTCCCCTGATCCGATTCGTCGATTCCAGCGTCGACGAGAGCAAGCTCATCCTGTGGGCGGGCAGCGATACCGATCCCGGCCGCTATTATCTGTTCGACAAGGCGGCCAAGCAGCTCCGGCCGATGATGCTCGACCGGCCGCAGCTCGACGGCATGACGCTCGCTCCGATGAAGCCGGTCGTCTACACGGCCTCGGACGGGACCAAGGTGCCCGCTTACCTCACTCTCCCTCCGGGCGGATCCGGCAAGAACCTGCCGGCGATCGTCATGCCGCACGGCGGCCCGAGCGCCAGGGACGAATGGGGCTTCGACTGGCTCGCGCAATATTACGCCAGCCGGGGCTTCGCAATTCTCCAGCCCAATTATCGCGGCTCGGCCGGCTACGGGGACCAATGGTATCAGAAGAACGGCTTTCAATCCTGGCGCACCGCCATCGGCGACGTCAACGACGCCGGCCGGTGGCTGACGGCGCAGGGCATCGCCGATCCGGCGAAGCTGGCGATCGTGGGCTGGTCCTATGGAGGCTATGCGGCGCTTCAGTCCGGGGTGCTCGATCCCGGCCTGTTCAAGGCGGTCGTCGCGATCGCTCCGGTGGCCGATCTGGGCCAGCTGGTCGAGGATTCGAAAAACTGGTCGAGCCACCGGCTGGACCGCAATTTTATCGGTTCGGGCCCGCACCTTCGCGAAGGCTCGCCGGCGCAGAATGCGGGCAAGATCAAGGCGCCGGTGCTGCTTTTCCATGGCGACAAGGATCGCAACGTCGACGTCCGCCATGCCCGGCTGATGCACGACAGGCTCAAGGATGCCGGTGGACGCAGCGAGCTGGTCGTTTTCGAAGGGCTCGACCACCAGCTCGGGGACGGCGACGCCCGAGCCCAGATGCTGCGCCGGAGCGACGCCTTCCTGCGGACGGCCCTCGGCATCCAATAAGATGAAAAAAATCCTCCCCGAACCTGCTCGGGGAGGACGGTGATAATCGGCTGTTCCCCGGCGAAGGCCGGGGTCCAGCTCGGAAGTAAGGCTGGGTCCCGGCTTTCGCCGGGAAGCAATCAGCGCGAGTAGAACTCGACGACCAGATTCGGCTCCATCCGGACCGGATAGGGGACTTCGTCCAGAGTCGGGACTCGGGTGAAGGTCGCCTTGGCGGTGCCGTCGGGGGCGACATATTCGGGGATCTCGCGTTCGGCGAGGCCCTGGGCTTCCATCACCAGCGCCATCTCCTGGGCCTTGGAGCCCAAGGTGATCTCGTCGCCGACATTCACCCGGCGCGAGGCGATGTTGCACTTCACGCCGTTGACCCGGATGTGGCCGTGGCTGACCAGCTGGCGCGCGGACCAGATGGTCGGGGCGAATTTGGCGCGGTAGACGAGCATGTCGAGGCGGCGCTCGAGCAGGCCGATCAAATTCTGGCCGGTATCGCCCTTCATCCGCGCGGCTTCGGTGTAGGTGCGCTTGAACTGCTTCTCGGTGACGTCGCCGTAATAGCCCTTGAGCTTCTGCTTGGCGCGGAGCTGGATGCCGAAGTCCGACATCTTGCCCTTGCGGCGCTGGCCGTGCTGGCCGGGGCCGTATTCGCGCTTGTTGACGGGGCTCTTGGGGCGTCCGAAGACGTTCTCGCCCATCCGGCGGTCGAGTTTATACTTGGCGCTGCTGCGCTTGCTCATGTCGGGTCCAATCTGCCTGGTTTCTCAAGTCCCGGAACCGCACCGCATGACCTGCTGTCATGCGCGGCCGCCGCTTCACCGGGGTGCGGGGCCAATTGCGAAGGGCGCGACATGGCCGCTGAGGGGCGACAAGTCAAGGAGGGCGACCGCCGCTGAGCGCGCGGCACGGCCCCGGACAGGACGGGCCTGCGCCTTAATTGGGCCGCGAGCTGTTGACCAGAGTGGCGTCCTGGATTTCCCGGACCTGCTTGCGGGCCGCTTCGCCGTCGCGGTCCCAGGCCGCCTGGGTCTTGCAGGTGCGTTTGCCTCTTACCAGCGAGCCGGTCTCGACGACCCGCTTGCAGACGATCTTCTCGGGCGTCTCGGAGACGGCGCCGGTGTGCTCGTGGGACTGAGCCATGACGGGGCCGGCGCCCAGAAGAGCCAGAGCGGCGACCAAGCTTGCAAGCTTCACGGCATTTCCCCCACGCGGACAATTAGATAGCGCCACCATAGACGGACGGGGGCGAATTTGCAATCGATCTCCAGATCGGCTTTGAGGCCTGGACCTGCTGCAGTGAGGAAGATGATGTCGAGGAGAGCAAGCGACCCTGCGCAATGCCGGACTATGGACGAGGTTCGGGCCGGCGTGGACCGCCTCGACGAGGAGATCGTCCGGCTGCTCGGCCTTCGTTTCCGCTTCATGGAAGCCGCCGCCCGGATCAAGCCGCAGCGCGAGGCGGTGCGCGACGAAGGACGCAAGGCGCAGGTGCTGGCCAACGTCGCCCGGCTGGCCCGGGAGCATGAGGTGCCTCAGGACGCCGCGGCGGAGCTGTACGAGCGGCTGGTCGAGGCTTCGATCGCCTACGAACTGGGACGTTTCGACGCGACCAGGCGCTAGATCGACGAGATCCGTCACCCCAGCGAAAGCTGGGGTCCATGCCGGGTCTTCAGCCTGGCCCTGCGGCACCATGGATGCCAGCCTTCGCTGGCATGACGATGGTGACTCAGGTTGAAGCGATACCGCCCTAGCCCCGCCGCCTCGGCGTCACCAAGGCCCGAACGATCCCCCGCATCGCCTGCACCTCGCGGTTGGACCAGCCCGCCTTGGTGAGGAGGGTCCGGATCGTGTTGCGGGTCGCCGGAGTGCGGTCCGGCGGGTGGAAATAGTCCGCGGCCACCAAGGCCTCGTCGAGCTGGCCGATCAGACCCTCGAGCTGCTCGTGGCTGGCCCTCGGCTCGGCCGGGTCGCCCAGGGTCGGCACCGCAAGCGACTCGTGCTTCGACCATTCGTAGGCGATCAGGATCACCGCCTGGGCGAGGTTGAGCGAGGTGAATCCGGGATTGACCGGAACGGTGACGATCTTGCCGGCGATCGCCACCTCGTCCGTCTCCAGCCCGGAGCGCTCGGCCCCGAACAATATCGCCGATGGCTCCGCTTTCGCTTGTATCTCCCGGGCCGCTTCCTCGGGAGTCACCACCGGAACGACCAGGCCGCGCTTGCGCACGGTGGTGGCGAAGACGTGGGCGCAATCGCCGACCGCCTGGGCGACGGTATCGAACACCCGAGCCCGCTCCAGCACGACGTCGGCACCCGAGGCGGCCGGCCCGGCCGATGGATTGGGCCATCCGTCCCGCGGCGCCACCAGCCTCAGGTCGGCGAGGCCGAAATTGAGCATGGCGCGAGCGGCCTTGCCGATATTCTCGCCCAGCTGCGGCCGGACGAGGACGATGGCTGGAGGCGGGCTCACTCCCGGCCGGCTTCGCCGACCGCGCCCGCGAATTCCTCGAAATCCCTGGCCTCGCGGAAATCCTTATAGACGCTGGCGAAGCGGATGTAGGCGACCGGATCGAGCGCCTTCAGGCCGTCCATGACCAGCTCGCCGATCCGGGTCGAGGCGATCTCGCTGTCGCCGCTGGTCTCGATCTGGCGCTGGAGGGAGGAGACGAGGCGGTCGATCCGCTCGGCCGGCACCGGCCGCTTGCGGCAGGCGATCGAGATCGAGCGTTCGAGCTTGGTCCGGTCGAACGGCTCGCGGCGGCTGCCGGCCTTGACCACTGTCAGGTCGCGAAGCTGGACCCGCTCGAAGGTGGTGAATCGAGCCGAGCATAATTCGCACTGGCGGCGGCGGCGGATCGAGGCGCCGTCCTCGGCGGGGCGGCTGTCCTTGACCTGGCTGTTTTCATGAGAGCAAAAAGGGCAGCGCACTATTGATCCTGATAGATCGGGAAACGGGCGCAGAGCTGGCGCACCCGACCCTTCACCTCCGCCTCGACCGCGCCGTTTCCGTCCTCGCCATTGTCGCGAAGACCTTCCAGGACGTCCGCCACCATGTCGGCGATGTCGCGGAACTCAGCCACGCCGAAGCCGCGGGTGGTCCCCGCGGGGGAGCCGACCCGGATCCCGCTGGTCTTGACCGGGGGCAGGGGGTCGAACGGTATGCCGTTCTTGTTGCAGGTGATCGACGCCCGCTCCAGCGCCTCGTCGGCGTCCTTGCCGGTGATCCCGAGCGGCCTCAGGTCGACTAGGGCGAGATGGGTGTCGGTTCCGCCCGAGACGAGGTCGGCGCCGCGCTCCTTCAAGCGCCCGGCCAGCGCCCTGGCGTTGGCGATGACGGCCCGGGCGTAGCTCTTGAACCCGGGCTGCAGGGCCTCTCCGAAGGCGACCGCCTTGGCGGCGATGACGTGCATCAGCGGCCCGCCCTGGAGGCCCGGGAAGACCGCCGAGTTGATCTTCCTGGCGATGGCCTCGTCGTCGGTCAGCACCATTCCGCCGCGCGGTCCGCGCAGGGTCTTGTGGGTGGTGGTGGTGACGACATGGGCGTGGCCGAAGGGAGAGGGGTGCTCGCCCGCCGCGACCAGGCCGGCGAAATGGGCCATGTCGACCATGAAGATAGCCTCGACCTCGTCGGCGATCGCCCTGAAGCGGGCGAAATCGATGTGGCGCGGATAGGCCGAGCCGCCGGCGATGATCAGCCGCGGCCGGTGCTCTTTCGCCAGGGCCTGGACCTGGTCGAAGTCGATTCGATCGTCGTCGCGGCGGACTCCATATTGCACAGCGTTGAACCATTTGCCCGACATGGCCGGCTTGGCGCCGTGGGTGAGGTGGCCGCCCGCGTCGAGCGACATTCCCAGGATCGTGTCGCCCGGCTTGGCCAGCGCGAGCATCACAGCTCCGTTCGCCTGGGCCCCGCTATGCGGCTGGACGTTGACGAAACCGCAATTAAACAATTGCTTGGCGCGTTCTATTGCGAGCGTTTCCACGGTGTCGGAAGGGGCGCAGCCCTGATAATAGCGCCGCCCCGGATAGCCCTCCGCATATTTGTTGGTGAGGACCGAACCCTGCGCCTCGAGCACTGCCTTCGAGACGATATTCTCCGACGCGATCAGCTCGATCTGGTTCTGCTGCCGGTCGAGCTCGGCGGCGATCGCCGCGGCGACGGCGCTGTCGGCTTCATGCAGGCGGCCGGTGAAGAAGCCCGAATGCTGGACGTCGGCGAAATCGAAGGCGGAAGCTTGGCTCATGCATTTTCCCTGGCGAAGACGGGGTTGGAAAGCTTGTCGACCCGGCGCTGGTGGCGCCCTCCTGCGAACGGCGCGGAAAGGAACTGGTCGATTATGTCGCGCGCCGCCTCGATTCCGATCAGCCGGGCGCCCATGGCGACGACGTTGGCGTCGTTATGCTCGCGCGCCAGGCGGGCCGAGAGCCCTTCCGAGACGAGTGCGCAGCGGCAGACGGGATGGCGGTTCACCGAGATGGAGATGCCGATGCCCGAGCCGCACAGGGCCACCCCGCGCTCGGCCTCGCCCGAGGCGATCGCCTCGGCCATCCGGTAGCCGTAATCGGGATAGTCGACGCTGTCGGTGGAGGTCGTGCCGAGGTCGAGCACGTCGTAGCCGCCGGAGCGCAGATGCTCGATGAGGAGCATCTTCATCTCGAAGGCGGCATGATCGGCGACGATGGCGATGCGCTCGGCCACGGGGAGACTCCGGCGATGGACTTGAGCTACAGCGTGTAGTGGAGCACGGGGCGCTTTGCCACCACGGATTGCCTCCGACGGGGGGTGCTCACGCCGCGGCGCGCATCTCCAGCCGGTCCCAGATCTCGACCAGGGCCTTGGCCAGCTCCCGCATCATCGCTTCGTCGTGGCGCGGGCCGGGGGTGAAGCGGAGGCGCTCGGTGCCCCGGGGCACGGTGGGATAGTTGATCGGCTGGACGTAGCAGCCATATTCGGCGAGCAATATGTCGCTGATCTTCTTGGCCTTGACCGGGTCCCCGACCATCAGCGGCACGATGTGGGTCGTCGAAGGCATGACCGGCAGGCCCGCCTCCCCGAAGATCGCCTTCAGGCGCTCGGCATTGGCCTTCTGGGCCTCGCGCTCGGCGCGCGACGCCTTGAGGTGCCTGACGCTGGCCAGCGCCCCGGCGACCAGCACCGGCGAGAGCGAGGTGGTGAAGATGAAGCCCGGCGCGTAGCTCCTGACCACGTCGACGATGTTGCGGTCGGCCGCGATATAGCCGCCCATCACTCCGAACGCCTTGCCCAGCGTGCCCTCGATGATGGTGACCCGGCGGGCGACGTCGTCGCGCTCCGAGATTCCGCCGCCGCGCGGGCCGTACATTCCGACCGCGTGAACCTCGTCGAGATAGGTGATCGCGCTATATTTGTCGGCCAGGTCGCAGATGGCGGCGATCGGAGCGACGTCCCCGTCCATCGAATAGACGCTCTCGAAGGCGATCAGCTTGGGCGCCTCCGGGTCGGCCTCGGCGAGGAGGGCCTCGAGATGCTCCAGATCGTTGTGCCGGAAGACCTTCTTCTCGCAGCCCGAGGCCCGGATCCCGGCGATCATCGAGGCGTGGTTCAATTCGTCGGAGAAGATGACGCAGCCGGGCAGCAGCCGGGCGACGGTGGACAGGGTCGCCTCGTTCGAGATGTAGCCGGAAGTGAAGAGGAGCGCCGATTCCTTGGCGTGGAGGTCGGCGAGCTCGGCTTCGAGCTGGACGTGATAATGGGTGTTGCCGCCGATGTTGCGAGTGCCGCCCGAACCGGCGCCGACGTCGTGAAGCGCTTCCTCCATCGCCGCGACCACGTCCGGATGCTGGCCCATGCACAGATAGTCGTTGGAGCACCAGACGGTGATCGGCTTGGGCCCGTTATGGCCGGCGAAGCAGCGCGCGTTGGGGAAGGCGCCCTTGTTGCGAAGGATGTCGATGAACACGCGATAGCGGCCCTCGGCGTGCAGCCTGTCGATAGCCTGTGCGAAGATGCGGTTGTAGTCCACGCCTGCTCCCCGGAGTCCCTGAGCCCTTATTAGCCGATTCGAGAGGCGATTGGCTAGACCGAGCCTAGAGTCTTTCGATCCGCGTCAGGCCGTACTGCGCGAGGCCAAGGCGGTAGGCCTCGACGTCGGTGTCCCGGCCGGTGAAGAGGGCGACGCCTTCGCTCGCCTCGCCCGGCCAGGTGAGGTTTCGCGTCAGCCAGGCCGTCCGGCGGGCGATTCCCTCCTTGCCGTCGACGAATCGGATGGGCCGCGGAGCCGCCGCCGCGAGTTCCTCCTCGACCAGCGGGAAGTGGGTGCAGGCCAGCACGATCGTGTCGATCCTGTCCCCGCCCGACTGCCGGAACAGGCCGTCCAGGGCGCGGCGACAGACGCCGGTCCCCACCGTCTCGCCGCGCAGCCTGGCTTCGGCGAAGTCGACCAGCTCGGCCGAGCCGTGGCGGATCACGGTGCAATCGGACGCGAACTCCGCCGAAAGCCGGTCGACATAGGGCTGGCGGACGGTCGCCTCGGTGCCGAGGACCCCGATCGTCCGGGTCTTCGAAAGCTCCGCCGCCGGCTTGATCGCCGGAACCGTCCCGACCACCGGCAGGTCGAGGGCGCCGCGGACCGCGTCGAGGGCTATGGTCGAGGCGGTGTTGCAGGCGATCACGATCAACTCCGGGTCGAACCGCTCGGCGAGCCGGCCGAGCAGGGCGGGGACCCGGGCCTCGATCTCCGCGGGCCGCTTGGTGCCGTAGGGATAGGCGGCGCTGTCGGCGGCGTAGACCAGAGGCGCGTCCGGAAGCAGCGCCCGGATCGCACCGAGGACGGAAAGGCCGCCGACTCCGGAATCGAACACGAGCAGGGGACGATGGCTGGTCACGCGCCCCGTTTAGCGGCAGACCGGACGGCGGCAAGGCGGCGTCTCTCATCGGTTTCGATGAAAGGATTGCTTCCGCTTTGCGATTTGCTAAAGTTCCGCAGGGGTCGTGGACATGGAACCAATCGTCGCGCCAATCGCCGCCTTGGCTCTCGGCTACATGCTGGGCTCCATTCCCTTCGGACTCCTGCTCACCCGGCTGACCGGGGGCGGCGACCTGCGCAAGATCGGCTCGGGCAATATCGGCGCCACCAATGTCCTCAGGACAGGCCGCAAGGGCCTCGCCGCAGCCACCCTTCTGCTCGATTCGGCGAAGGGCGCCGTCGCCCTGCTGCTCGCCGAACGGCTGTTTCCCGGGACCGTCCAGATCGCCGCGATCGGCGCATTGCTCGGCCATCTCTGGCCGGTCTGGCTTCGTTTCGCCGGAGGGAAGGGGGTCGCCACCTATTTCGGGATATCGCTCGGGTTCACGCTCGCAGGCGGGCTGGCCGCCTGGGTTCCGGCCGCTTATGCCGCCACCTGGATCGGCACTCTGCTCCTGACCCGCTACTCCTCGCTCGGCGGGCTCGTCGCGGCTCTGGTGACGCCTCTGGCGGCGGCGCTGGCCGGCAGGTTCGACCTCGCTTTGCTGTTCCTCGGCTTCACCCTGCTCGTCTTCTGGAAGCATCGGGAGAATATCGCGCGGCTCCTGGCGGGGACCGAATCGAGGGTCGGCCGCGGTGCCTGAGCCGTCGGGCGACCAGATCGCCCGGCTGCGGCTGATTCGTTCCGAGAATATCGGACCGATAACCTATTTCCAGCTCCTCGCCCGCTTCGGCTCGGCCGCCGCGGCGCTCGACGCGATACCCGACCTCGCGGCCCGCGGCGGCGGCCGGGCGCCGAGGCTCGCCTCCCGTTCGGCGATCGAGCGCGAGATGGAGCAGGTGGAACGGATCGGCGCCCGCTACCTCTTCCTCGGCCAGGGCCTCTACCCGCCTCTGCTGGCCGAGCTGGAGACGGCGCCGCCCGCCCTGATCGTCAAGGGCCATCCGAGCCTTCTCGACAAGCCGACGGTGGCGATGGTCGGCGCCCGCAACGCCTCCGCCGCCGCTTGCCGCTTCGCCCGCTCGCTGGCCCAGGCGCTGGGGGAGGCGGGAACGGTCGTCGTCTCCGGCCTCGCCCGGGGAATCGACTCCGCCGCCCATGACGGGGCGCTGGAGAGCGGAACCATCGCCGTCGTCGCCGGCGGAATCGATATCTACTACCCGCCGGAAAATGAGGGCCGCCAGCGAGCGATCGCCGAACGCGGCCTCGTCGTCTCCGAGCAGCCTCCCGGGGTCGAGCCGCGCTCCCGCCATTTCCCCTCGCGCAACCGGATCATCGCCGGGCTGGCTTTCGGTACGGTGGTGGTGGAGGCGGCGCCGCGCTCGGGCTCGCTGATCACCGCGCGCTGCGCCGCCGAAGCGGGGCGCGAGGTGATGGCGGTGCCGGGCTCGCCGCTCGATCCGCGCGCCCAGGGCTGCAACCAGCTGATCCGCGAAGGGGCGACCCTCGTCCAGTCGGCCGACGACGTTCTGGAGGAGATCGGTCCCTCGCGGGTCCGCCCGTTCCGCCAGCCCGAGCGGGATTACGGGATACCGGAGGTGGTGGTGGAAGCTGACGACGAGGCGCGGGAGTCGGTCACCCGGATGCTCAACGGAACTCCGGTGCCGGTCGACGAGCTCATTCGCCAGTCGGACCTGCCGCCCGCGATCGTCCAGACGGTGCTGCTCGAGCTCGAGCTCGCGGGCCGTCTGGAGCGCCATGCCGCGGGGAGGGTGAGCCTGATGTGAAGAACCGTCGTCCC
>JBAWCC010000125.1:0-15111 GCA_049590095.1 Allosphingosinicella sp.
TCTCGGCCGCGATCCAGTCGATCGCCTCCAGCAGGCGCGGCTGCCAGAGCGCCCGCATCAGCGGATGGGCGGCGGAATCGCCGAGCAGGGCCTCGGCCCGGGGGCGAAGCCGCGAGGGCGTGCAATCGTCCTCCTTCATCCAGGCTTCGAGCACCTTGTGAACCGCGCTTCCGCGCCAGGCGGCGCTGGGATCGGCGTCGATCGGGTCGAGCGGTGCGAAGTCCAGCATCTTGCGGGCGTAAAAGGCGAAGGGATCGGCCTTGAGCCGGTCGACGTCGGTGACGGCGATGCTCCGCGGCCGATCGCCAACGGCGGGACGCGGCGCCGGGCGGGCTGCGGGGAGGAACTGGGCGGGCCGGTCGAGCGCGCGCGCCCAACTCCGGTGCCGGGGCGAGCGGCTGACTCCGGCGGTCATCGCCTCCAGCCTGAGCCAGAAGCGCGAGGCGATGGCGGGTGAGCGGGCGTCGCGCCGGGCTCGGGTGACGAGCACTTCGCGACCACCGAGCGCGCTCGCGAAATCGTGGGCCGAAAGGCCGATCCGGCGCTCGAGGCTTGGAAGGCCGAGTTCGCGGCGGACTCGGGGCGCGAGCCAAGGGTCCGGAGTCGGCAATTGCGGCCAGACGCCTTCGTTGAGCCCGCCGAGGATGACGAGATCCGCCGATTGCAGCCGCGCCTCGATAAGGCCCCAGATGAACAGGCGCGGATGCTGGCCGAAAGGGGGACGCACCGCCACTCCGGCGAGAAGCTGCTCCAGCAAGGCGGGCAGGCTCGCCGGCGACAGACGGGAGGGACCGTTGGCCGAGGCGGGCTCGGCGGCTTCGAGAAGTTGGGCGGCGGCGCGGCCGGCCGGCCCGGCCCAGGCTTCGTCGCCGCTGAGCGACGAGGCCGTTTCGCGAAGCAGGCCCAACAATTCGGGAAGCGCTGCGCGCTCGACGCCGAAGCCGCGCTCGAGCGCTCGAAGGCCAGGCTCCACCGTCTTCCACCACAAGGCGGCGCGCGCGCGCCGCCTGGAGTCCCGGCCGCTTCGATCGGAAAGATGCTCGGCAATGCCGTCCAGCCCGGCCGGAGGCCGCGGGCCGCGAAGCGCGAGGTCGAGGGCGCGGGCGCCTTCGAGCCAGTCCAGCCTCCCCTCTCCCTTCATGACCAGTGGATGCTTGAGCAAGGCGAGGAGCGGCACCGGTGCGAATTGCTCCGCCGCCGCGGTGGCGAGGGCGAGAAGCAGGGTGCCGGGCGCGAGCTGGGAAAGCGGCCGGCCGGCGCTGTCGTCGGCCTCGACACCCCACCGCCGGAGGTGGGTCGAGACCCGGCGAGCGAGGGTGCGGTCCGGAGTCACCAGTGCCGCGGTCCGGCCCGGGGTCTCGAGCGCCTCGCGAAGGGCGACGGCGATCGTCTGGGCTTCCTCGGCGGGATCGGCCAGCTCCAGCGCCCGAACTCCGGTGAGCCGTCGCTCGGCGGGCCGCAGGTCCTGCCACTGATCCGTGAAGGCGGCGGGCTTCATCGCGTTGGCGATCGCCCGGCTTCGAACGGCCGGAGCGTCGCGCCCGCCGCCCCAGCGCCAGCTGTCCACCTCGCCCCGGCCGACGCCCATCCGGTCGAGGAGCAGCTTGAGTTGGAATTGGGGATGAGTCTCGATCGAGCGCGGCTGGAAGCCGGTGGCCTGGTCCGATTCATGGGGCCCGAGCGAATCCCATTCGTCCTCGGCCATGGCGAGGTCGAGGCCCGGAAAGACGACCAGCCCCTCCTCGAGGCGTGAGACAGTGCGAAGCAGGCCGGCCAGGGCCTTGGCGCTGCTGGTGATCCCGGCGGCGGCGACGAAGCCGGGCGGAGGCGAAGTCCGCCAGCGCCCGGCGATCGCGGCGAGAAGGCGGTTGCGCCGGTCGGCGAGATCGATCCGGCCCCGCTCGGCGAGCAACAATGGCCATTGGTCGAGAATGATCCCGAGCCGCTCCAGCGACGCCTGCCAGTGGAGCGACAGATCGGGCAGCTCGGCGGCGAAATCGCGCAGCCGGGAAGGCTCGATGCCTTCGACGAGCAGCTGGTCGAGCGTTCGGGCGAGATCCTCGGCCAGCCGAAGGGCTTCCGCGGCGTCCACCCCCCCGACATGCTGCTGGACGAGTCGCGCCAGAAGGAACAGCCGCTCCAGCGGCTCGATCGCGGGCGGAATGTCCTCGCCCTCGCCCAGCGGCTCCAGGGCGCCGCCGATCCGTTCGTCCAGCTCGGGGTCGCCGACAGGCACGAGCCGGGGCAGGAGCAGGCCTCCGTCCGAGCGGCGGACGAAAGCGTCGGCGACGGCCCGTGCGGCCCGGATGTTGGGGACGAGAACGATACCGCGCGCCAGCCCCATGTCGCCTCCGCCGTATCGGGCGATCAGCCCGGCCGCGAGCGCGTCCGCGAAGGCTCGGTGCGGCGGGATGGTGAAGACGCTGGGGCGGACTTTGGTCACGAAGCGAGGTTAGCGGGGCCTTCAGGCGGACCCAAGCACTTCCTCGGCCTGCTTGATGTTGGCCGGAGCGCCGACGTCGAACCAGAGGCCCTCATGGACGGCGCCGAACAGGCGGCCCCTGTCGATGGCGCGGTCCCACAGCAAATTGGTCGAGAAGGGCCCCTCCGGCACCTCCCCCTCGAGCAGCCGTTTCGACACGATCTGGACGCCCGTGTAGACGAAGGGCGCCACCCCGCCCGGCTTACGGCGCTTCAGGACTCCTCCGGAGCTCATATGAAAGTCGCCCTGACCCTTGTGGCACTGGGCGCGGGCCAGCGGCACGAGGAGCAGAAGCGCGTCCATCCGCGCCTCGTCCCAATTGCTGGCGAGCAATCGAAGCGAGTCGTTCGGCCCGTCGATCCACAGATTGTCGGAATTGACGACGAGGAAGGGATCGGCATCGATCAGGGGCAGTGCACGGATCATTCCGCCGCCTGTTTCAAGCAATTGCGACCGTTCGTCCGATACGGCAATCTCAAGGTCTTGAACGCGATTTTTCAGATGAGCTTCAAGCGCGTCGGCGAGATAATGGACGTTGACCACGACTCTTTCGACCCCGGCGGCCCGGAGCCGGTCGAGGCAATGGTCGAGAAGGGGCTTGCCCGCCACCTCGACCAGGGGCTTCGGGCGGGTGGCGGTGAGCGGGCGCATGCGCTTGCCGAGGCCGGCAGCCATCACCATCGCCGTCTTCGGCACGTCTCCGGCGGGCACCGGCCGGAGGGCGAGCGGCCGGCGCTGGCGGTTCATGCGTAGATTTTCCTGAGGCAGGCGTCGTTGCGAAACTCCGCCGGAACGTTGGAATCGAACCAGGCGCGGACGGGAGCGAGCGCCGGATGGGCGAGGTTGCGCTCCAGATAGCCCCAGATCCTGGGATGCATGGTCGGATAGAAAGGCTTTTCGTCGCGCTTCCAGAGGCGGGTGAAGATTCCGAGGATCTTGGTGTTCCGCTGCGCTCCCAATATCTCGTAATCCGCCCGGAAAAGATCGCGGTCGGCGACGTTCGCCCGCTCGCAATAGAGCGCGATCATCGTCTCTTCGAGCTCCGGCGACACGTCCCGCCGGGCATCCTGGAGAAGCGACACGAGATCGTAGGCCGGGTGGCCGGCCAAGGCGTCCTGGAAGTCGAGGAGGCCGAGCTCGGACCTGCCGGGAAGAACCATCAGATTGTCGGCATGATAATCGCGAAGGACCAGCACCGGATGTTCCCGGACCACCCGCAGCAGTCCGTCCCAGGCCTGCCGCCAGGCCAATAGGAAGCCGGCCTCGTCGACCTCCAGCTCGAGCGCCGGGAGGTACCATTCCGGGAAGAGGCCCACCTCCCGCTCCATCGCCCGGCCGTCATAGGGCGAGAGCTCGGCCGGCGCGGGGTTGGCCGCCAGCCGGGCCAGGATGTCGACCGCGCTCTCGTAGATTTCCCGCTCGCGGTCCGGCTCTTTCTGGAGGACCGGGCCGACCCGGTCGTCGCCGAAATCCTCGAGCAGGAGGAGGCCCTGCTTCCGGTCGACGGCGAGCGGTCGGGGCGGGCGGAAGCCCCGGTCGAGCAGATGGCTGGCGACCGAAAGGAAGGGTCCGATATCCTCATGTTCCGGCGGCGCGTCCATCAGCACCGCGGACTCGCCGCCGCGATGAACCCTGAAATAGCGCCGGAAGCTGGCGTCTCCGGCCAGGGGCAGGATCTCGGCGCCGCCCCAGCCATGCTGGGCAAGGAAGTCCGGCGCCCCATCGGGCGGAATCATCGGGGCGGCCATCGGGCCTCCCAAGCGGCGGGCACCTCCGCTGTCAAGGCGCGGGCGCCCTCCCCTTCGCGGCACAGGGTGAGGCGAAGCGAATGGAGCCACAAATCGTGTCCCATCCGCTCGGGCCATTCGACGATGAGGACTCCGTCTTGGAGAGCCTCATCGAGCGCCAGCTCCTCCACCTCTCCCGGATCTTCCAGGCGGTAGAGGTCGACGTGCCAGGCCGGGACCCGTAGCGCATCGTATGGAATGACGATCGGAAAGGTCGGGCTGGCCACCTCCCCCTCATGGCCGAGGCCGGCGAGGATCCCGCGGGCCAATGTCGTCTTGCCCGCCCCCAGATCGCCGAACAGAGCAATGACATCCCCGGCCTTCAACGTCGTCGCAATCCGCCGGCCCAGCGCCTCGGTCGCCTCGGGCCCGTCGAGGATCATTCAGCGCTTCCGCGGCAGTCGAAGGGTGACGGTGGTGCCCTGCCCCGGCTCCGAGAGCAATTCGATCGTTCCGCCATGGGCTTCGACGAACTGCTTGGCGAGCGGAAGCCCGAGTCCGAGCGCGGCACCGTCCGCGCCGCGCGGCTCGGCGGTCCGGGAGAATCGGTCGAAGACTCCGGCCTGATCGGCAGGGGCGATTCCGCGGCCATTGTCGGAGACGGTGACCGCCGCTTCCTTGCGGTTGCCGGCGGCATGGAGGAAGACCCGGCCGCCTTCCCCGGTATAGGCGATCGCGTTCTTCAGCACATTGTCGAGCGACTGGCGAAGACGGGCCCGGTCGCCGGCGATCGAGCCCGCGCCGGCCTCGATATCGACCGCGAAGTCGATCGCCTTCTTCGCCGCCTGCTCGCGAAAGGCCTCCGCCGCCTCGGCACAGAGCTTCGCGAGGTCGACCTTATCCTCGGCGAGCAGCAGGCTGCCGCTGTCGCTCTGGGTCAGATCGAGCACGTCGTCGATCAAGGCCCCCAGCCGGGCGACGGACTCGAGGATCGCCGTCACATATTCGGACGCTGTCGGCGCGAGCTCTCCGGCATAGCCGCCGGCGAGCATCTCCGCGAAGCCGCCGATCGAGGTGAGCGGGGTTCGAAGCTCGTAGCTCATGTTGGAGACGAAGGCGGTCTTGAGCCGGTCGGCCTGCTCGAGCGCCTGGGTGCGCTCCCTCAGCGCCGCCTCGACCGTTCGGCTGGCGGTGACGTCGAGCATGGTGAAGAGAGCGTTGCCGTCGGGGAGCGGGACGGCGGCGAACTCGAACTCGCGGCCGTCGGTGAAGGCGACCCGGCCGTTGCGCTGCTTGCGCTCGACCGTCGCGCTCCGGACGAGCTCGCGCACCAGTGCGGCGTGGGTCGGATTCCTCAGCTTCCTGCCGATATGCGCGGTCAGCGAATCGATCCGGGGGTTGCCGGCGAGCTGCTCCCCGTCGAACTCCCAGAGTTGCTGAAAGCGGTTGTTCCAGAGATGGAGGCGGCCGTCCGAAGCGAAGACTCCGACCGCCTCGAAAAGATTGTCGAAGGTCGCGGTGCGGACCCGAAGCAGCGTGTCGCGCGCCGAAGCCAGGCGGAGCTGCTCGGTCCGGTCCTCGAAGATGAGCAGCAGTCCGCCGTCGGGAAGCGGCTGGGCGACGACCCGGAGGTGGCGACCTCCCGGGAGGAGCCAATCCTCCTCCTCGGCGGCGAGTCCGCCGGTGAACCAGCGGTCGTGCTCCTTCTTCCATTCCGGATAGTCGCGCACCTCCGGCAGGTGGCCGGTCTCGCGCATCGCGTCGAGCAGACGGTTGAACTCGGGACGGTCGGCGAGGAAATCCGGCCTCAGGGCGAACAGTCGGGCGAAAGGCTGGTTCGAGAAGATGAGGCCGCGGTCGCGGGCGAACTGGGCGACCCCGGCGGACAGCCGGTCGAGCATGTCGCGCTGGGCGTGGACGAAGCGGGCGAGCTCGGAGCGCGCCTGCTCGCGATCCTCGACGTCGATGGCGTAGCCCGCCACCCCCGCCTCCGCCAGCGGCACTTCGACGACCCGCATCATGCGCCGCTCTCCGCCGATTGTGGCGGGCACGTTGCGCGCATGCGGCCGGCCGCTCTTGCGGACGGAGGCGGCCTCGGCGATCGCGCCCGCCTCGCCGTCGTCGACCAGCTCGAGCCCGCCCTCGATCACGGCCCGACCGTCCTCGGCCTCGACGGCGGCGACATAGGCGCTGTTGACCATGGCGAGGCGAAGATCGGGACCGCGGTGCCAGATCGGGAAGGGCGCCGCCTCGATCAGCCCGGAAAGGGCGTCCAGGGCCGCGGCGAGCCTTTCGCAGCGCTCGCGAAGCGCCGCCATCTCCTCCTCGCCCGCCGTCGCGTCGGCGAGCCAGAGGAGGACTGTGCCGGCGGGGTAGGAGGAGGGCGCCGGGCCGCCGTTCAGGCGGTAGACCCGTGCGGAGCCGGCCGGGCGCAGCGAGAGCGAGAAGTCGCCCGCCGCAGCAGCAGCCGCTTCGACCTGGTCGAGCAGTGCCCGGCGGTCGTCCTCGCCAAAGGCCTCGCCGAGGTCGGCGAGCCGGAGCGGAGTCCGGTCCAGGCCCAGAGCGAGCGCGACCCGCTCGGCCTCCTCGAGGCCGCCGTCGCGGCGGACGATAAGCGGGATTGCGGGCGACGCGGCGAGAAGCGCCTCATGGTGGCGGGTGGCGTCGATCCGCTCGGCGGCGGCTCGTCCGCGCCCAAGGCCTCGAACGGTCGCCCAGACCGCAAGCGCGAGCCAGGCGCCCAGGACGAGCGCGATCGCGGCAAGTGCAACGGGGGAGAGGCCGACCATGGGGAGCCTCTCTAGCCGCGCTCCGGAGGCTCCGGAAGCCTCCTAACCGCCGGAGCGGTTCGCTTCCCACCAATAGGGCGCCCGCACCCGGCTGCCCGTCACCATTTCGTTCATCGTCACCGGATCGTAGAGGCGGCCGCCGAGCATGACCCTGTGGACCTTGTCGCTGTTGCGGATGTCCACCGTCGGATCGGAATCGAGCACGACCAGGTCGGCGAGCTTGCCGGCTTCGAGCGAGCCGACATCGCGCGCGTAGCCCAATGAGGTCGCCGCCGCGATCGTCCCGGCGCGAAGCGCCTCGACCGGGCTCCAGCCGCCGCGCACGAACGACCACATCTCCCAGTGCGGCCCGAGCCCCGCCTGCTGGCCGTGAGCGCCGATCGCGACCTGGATTCCGCGGTCGGCGAGCTTCTTCGCCTCCCGGGCGGCGTCGTCGTCGACGAAATCCTCCTCCGGCGCCATCGTCCGGCGGACGTTCTGGGCGGCGAGCAGGTGCGGCGGCGCGTGCCTCGACAGCAGGGGATGCTTCCAGACCTCCATATGCTGGCGCCAGTAAGGATCGCCGGCGAGACCGCCGTAAGCGACCACCAGGGTGGGCGTGTAGTTGGTCTTCGTCTGGGTCCAGAGGCTGACGACGTCGTCGTAGAAGACCTCCAGCGGGACATTGTGCTCGACGGTCGAATTGCCGTCCTGGATGAGCGAGATGTCCATGGTGAAGAGCGAGCCGCCTTCGGGTACGACCTCCATCCCCTCGCGCTGACCGGCGGCGACGACCATCTGCCTCTGGTCGCGCCGCGGCTGGTTGTAGTTCTTGACGCTGTGGGCGCCCTGGGCCTTGAGGCGCCGGACGTGGGCGAGCGCGTCCTCGAAAGTGTTGATCTCCGCGTAGACGTCGGCCGCCTTGGCGCCGTAGACGATCTCCCCGGTCGAGAATGTGCGCGGGGCGAGGATCTTGCCTGCGCGCTGCATCTCGGAGGCGGCGAAGATCTCGGCCGCGCGCGACGACGGGTCGTGCGCAGTCGTCGTCCCCATGGCGAGGTTGGCGATCTGCGCCCAATTCTGCTGCGGGATGAGATCGTCCTGGCCCTGCGGCCCGTGGGCATGCGCGTCGACCAGGCCGGGGATGATCGTCTTTCCGGTGAAGTCGACAATCTTCGCTCCGGCCGGGATGGCGACCTCCCCCCGCCGTCCCACCGCTGCAATTCGGTCCCCCTGCACGACGACGACCCCGTCGTCGATGATTCCGCCGTCGGCCCCGGCCATGGTGACGATCCGGGCGCCGGTCAGCGCGACAACGCCGCTCGGCCGGTCGGCCGCGACTTCCATCGCCAGTGAAAGGCCGCTCGCCGGGGGCTGGAACTTGGGCGCATTCTCGGCCGGGGGAGCGGAGCCGAACAAGGCGGCGGTGTCGACCGTATAGACGGTCGGGCCGGTGCTCCAGTGCAGCCGGCGGCCGCCGGCCGACCAGTGGATGAACTCGGCGCCGACCGCGCTGACCTTGGTCACCGGCAGCGGACCGCCCTTCACGTCGGCGGCGACATCCTGGGTGCCGGGCATGAGCGGCATCACATAGGCCTGGTAATTCTGCCGGAAGGCGAGATGCTCGCCGTCGGGCGAGACCTGATAGTCGCTCACCATCTCGCCGGTCGAATGGACGTGCCTGGCCTCTCCGTTGAGGTCGGTGCTGACCAGCTGGCGCTTGTTCGCGGCGCTGACGATCATGAACAGGCGGTCGTTCGAAGCCCCGAATTGCGGAGCCGCTCCCTCCGACGAGACCCGCAGCGGAGTCCCGCCGGTGGCGGGGACCCGGTAGATTCCCGGATTCTCCGACCAGCGGGACGAGGTAAGGAAGCCCCCCTGCCCTTTCTCGAAGACGATCGTCCGGCCGTCGGGCGAGAATATCGGACGCGAATAATGGCCGGGCTGCGCCGTCACCTGACGCGCCGTTCCGCCGCCCGCGGCGACCGTGCGGATCCGGCCGAGGCCCAAATCCGTCCAGCCGACATAGACGATCGTCCGGCCGTCGCGCGACCAGGACGGGAAGGCTTCGCGCTCCTCGTCATTGCCCTTGACGAGTTGCCGGGGCGCTCCGCCGGAGGCCGGCTTGATCCAGAGCTTGCCGAGGGTCTCGAACACCACCTGGCGGCCGTCGGGCGAAACGCTCGCCCAGCGCGGCATCTTCGTGCGGAAACGATCGGGAGCGACCTCCACCTGCGGGTGAAGCGCGTCGATGACGACCCGCGTATCGTTGACCCGGAAGGGAATTTCGCTCGCCCCGCCGCCATTGGGATCGACCCGGCGAAGCTTGCCGCCGGCCCAGAAGACGACGCTCCGGCTGTCCGGAGTCCAGGCCATGTTCGGATAGACCCCGGTCACCGCCCAGGTTTCCTGCATGTCCTGATCGAGATCGTCGTAGATCTTTCGCTCCTCTCCCGAGACCAGGTCCTTCACGTAGAGCTTGGACCTGGCCCGCTCGCGGCGGACGAAGGCGATCATCTTCCCGTCCGGCGACGGCGCCGGCCGGACCGAGCCGCCGGCGCCGGACACCGCCGTCGTGACGTCGCCGGTCTCAAGCTCGTAGCGCTGGATCTCGAACAGGTTGGTGTTCGAATTCTGGGCATATTCGAAGATCGGACCGGGCGTGACGTTTCGGGTGAAATAGATGCTCTTGCCGTCCGGGGCGTAGGTCGGCTCGCCCAGCTCCTTCTGGTGCTGCTCGTTGGGCTTCTTGACGAGCGGCACTCCGCCCCCGCCGGAGACGTGGTAGAGCCAGACCTCGCCGGTGCCCAATGAGCGGCCGGTGGTGAAATGCTTCTTGGCGGCGATGAATCGGCCGTCCGGGCTCCAGCTCGGCTGGTTGAGAAGCCGGAAATCCTCCTTGGTCAGCTGGCGCTTGTCCGTGCCGTCGACGTTCATGATCCAGATATTGTCGCCGCCGCCCCGGTCGGAGGTGAAGGCGATCCGGCGTCCGTCGGGCGAGAAGCGCGGCTGATGCTCGTAGGCGAGTCCCTCGGCGACTCGCCTCGGCGTGCCGCCGCCGATCGGCATGGTGTAGATATCTCCCAGCATGTCGAAGGCGATCATGCGCCCGTCGCGGGAGACGTCGACGTTCATCCAGCTGCCCTCGGCGACATCGATCCGCACCTGCCGGGTGGTCATCCCCGGGGGCGCGTTGACGTTCCACTTCTCGGGCTTGGCGGGGGTCGCGGGCGTCCGGGCGGCAGCGGGCGGAAGCGACCCGGACTGGCGCTGCTCGGGATTGGTGGCCTCGTTTTCGGGCGCCTGGGTTTCCTGGACCGGCGGGGTCGGGTTGGGACTATCCCCAGGCGGCGCCTGCCCGAAGGCCTGAGTCGACGCCAGAACCGCGGCGATCGCCGCCGTCACCCGATATTTCATGCATCCCTCCAGCCGGTCGAGAAACGGGCTTTAAGAGGGAATTGCGCGCAGGTCTTGCGGAAAAAACGGGCGGCGGGATTGCTGCAACAACCGAATCGGATCGAATAGGATTTGCTAAATCGCCGGCTGTTATGTTCTACTCTTGTTCCAAAGGGTGAGTCGCGGGAAGTCCGGCAGCCGTCCTTTGACGGGGGATGAGCATGCGGCGCGGGGAATGGGCTTTGCTGACGGCGTCTGCCGCCGCTCTGGCGAGCGCGGCTCAGGCCGGCGAATCGGTCACCTACACCTATGACGCGCTCGGGCGGCTGACCGCGACGTCGAGCACCGACACGGTCAATCCGGGCGTCACCTCCTCGATCGGCTACGACGCCGCCGGCAACCGCTCCATCTATGCCGCTTCGGTTTCGGGAGCGCCCGCGTTCAGCGTCAGCGACGTTTCGGCGATCGAGGGCGGCGGACTGGTGTTCACGGTGGTCAAGAACGGCGCCGGCGCGGCCAGCGTCAATTATGCCACGGCGAACGGCAGTGCCGGGGCCGGCGACTTTACCGGCGCCAGCGGGACGCTGAGCTTCGTCGCGGCGGAGAGCGTCAAGACGGTCTCGATCGCCACGATCGACGATTCGATCGACGAGTCCAGCGAGACGGCGCTGCTCAATCTGTCGAGCCCGTCGGCCGGAGCGACGATCGCCGACTCCCAGGGGGTCGGCACGATCTTCGACAATGACGATCCGCCCCCGCCGCCGCCCCCGCCGCCGCCCGTCTTCAGCATCGGCGACGCCTCGGTGACGGAAGGCGGGGCCCTACTCTTCACTGTGACCAAGACCGGGGCCACCATCGGTAGCTTTGCCGTCGGCTTCAGCACGGCCAATGTTTCGGCCGTGGCCAGCTTCGTGCATTACAATCCCGGCGACTATTACATGACGTCGTCGAGCATCGCCTTCGGGCCTACGGAAACCAGCAAGACGATCTCCATCTACACTTACGACGATATCATCGACGAGAATAACGAGACGCTCCTCGTCAACCTGACGAGCCCAACCGGCGGCTCCACGATATCGGACTCGCAGGGCGTCGGCACCATCGTCGACAATGACGATCCGCCGCCCCCGCCGCCGCCCGGCAACCTGGCGCCGACTCCGCAAAACGACATCCGTTCCCAGAAGAACTGCGTGACGGTCTATCACGACGTGCTGACCAACGACACCGACCCGGACGGCGACACGCCGCTGACCCTGGTGTCGTCGACGAACCCCGTCTTCCAGGTCGCGGGAAACACGATCGCCGTCGACGGCTCGCAGATCGGCAGCGGCGATTCCACCGTCTACACGGTGCGCGACACGCGCAACGCGACCGCGACCGCGACCCTGACCGTAAACCTCACCACCGGAAGGTGCTCGGATGATTAGCTTCAGACATTTCGGGCTGTCCGCGCCGGCCGCCTTTCTCGCCTTGCTATCCGCCGGGCCGGTACGCGCCCAGTACGAGCCGCCCAAGCAGATGACGCTTGCGCCCACCGGAGTGGACCTCACCACCGGCCGCTTCACCTTCAGGGCGACCGATCTCTCGATCGGGCCGTTCACGATCGAGCGTTCCTATGTGGGCGGCCATGCCGTCGATGGGAGCAGCCATTTCGGGCTCAACTGGACCCACAATTATTCGATCTACGTGGTCGAGAAGGACCGACAGTCGCTTCAGGGCATCTACGTCGTCAGGGGCCGCGAGACCGTCCATTTCTACCAGAACAACGTCCTGGGCGGCTACAGCTCCGACAATCCCGACTCGTTCGGGATGAAACTGGAGCTGGTCAGCGGGGCCTTCGTCTTCACCGACCGGACCGGGGACGTGTACACGTTCAATCCGTCGGTGAACGCCTTCCCGCCGCCGGGCAATATCAGTCCGACGCTTCGCAACCAGCGGATCGCCCGCATCGACTATGCGAACGGGCACACCTTGACCTTCACCTACGCCAATTCCCAGCTCAAGCAGATCGCCAGCAATTACGGCTATTCCCTGGTCTTCGAGCATCAGACGGCCGGCTATATCTCGAAAGCCTGCGGCTACAATCGCGCCGTGACGTACGTGACGACGTCGACCACCTGCGCCGGCGCCGCTCTGGCCGCCAGTTACAGCTATGGCGGGACGTGGACCAACCTCATCGGGGTCGTCGACGTCCTGGGCCAGACCTGGGGATATGATTATCAGAACACGAGCAACGTCTCGAAGCTGACCTGCGTGAGGAAGGTCAATTCCTCCAGCTGCCTGGTAGCGAACAATTATGCCGCCACCGGCGGCCAGGTCGTTCAGCAGACAAGGCCCGACGGGGGGGTCTGGGACCATTATGTCGACCATCCCGTGAAGGTCGCCTACGACGATCCGCAGCTTCCCGGAGAGCCTCCCGCGCACAGCTCGGGCAGCTACACGGGCCCGGACGGTATCGGCGTCACCGCCGTGTTCGGCGGCGGGCTGCTCGACAGCTATAACGACAACGGCCGGATCACCCAGCTGACCTGGAACGGGCTCGAGCTCGCCACGCTCAGCCATCACGAGGGCAATAAGGTCAGCTACACCTACAGCGCGCATCAGATGCCGGCCGGCACGACCTGGACTCCGAAACCGGGCTCCGGGCTTCAGCCGATCTCATCTTCGACGGCCTATCCCCAGCTGAGCTCGACATACGATTGCGCGGTGTCCCGGAAGATCTGCGCGAAGCCGATCTGGAGCAAGGATTATAACGGCAACCAGACCGATTTCACCTACGAGGCCCATGGCGGCGTGAAAACCGAGACCGGCCCCGCTCCGACCCTCGGCGGAATCCGTCCCCAGACACGTTACGAATATGTGCTTCGCTACGCCGGGGTCAGCAACGGGACGGAACCCGTCGGAATCTATCTGCCGAGCCGGAAGGCCTTCTGCGCGACCGGCGCGGCGTCCGGATGGGGGTGCGCCATCGCCGGCGACGAGGTCGTCACGACCTACGATTACGGCCCGGTCGCCGGCCCTAACAATCTGAACCTTCGCTCGGAGACGACGACCGTCGGCGGGGTCATTCGAAGAACCTGCTACGGCTATGACTGGATGGGCAACCGAATCAGCACCACCCGCCCGAACGGATTGTGCCAGTGACCCGCCGTCCAGCGCTCCGGACGGCCGCTATCGCACTGTCGCTGTCCGTGATTCCTTCGGCCTCCTGGTCCCAGGCTTCGCCTTCGGCCGGCACTCACGCGGTCCGCTACGATCTGATGCGGCGCGAGGTCGGAACGATGTCGGCCGACGCCGATGGAGCGGCGCCCTGGTCCTTCCTGGCGACCCGCAAGACCTACGACGCCGGCGGGCGGCTGACCAAGGTGGAGAGCGGCCATCTGTCCGCCTGGCAGCCGGAGACGGTCGCTCCGGCCGCCTGGACCGGCTTCACGGTCGTGAGCCAGGTCGACACGCTGTACGACGCGATGGACCGCAAGGTTCGCGAAGCGGTCAGCGGTAGCGGGGTGATCACCGGAGTCACCGAATATGGCTACAGCCTTGCCGGCCGGCTCAAATGCACGGCGGTGCGGATGAACCCCGCCGTATGGGCCACCGCGCTCACCGACAAATGCGTGCCGGGGACGGCGCATGCCATCAACGGCCCCGACCGGATCACGCGCAACAGCTATACCGGGCCCGGCGAGATATTGAAGATCGAGAAGGCGGTCGGCACCGGCCTACAGCAGGTTTATGCCGCCTACACCTATTCACCCAACGGCAAGACGACGAGCGTCACCGACGCCAACGGCAACAAGGCGGAGATGACCTGGGACGGCCTCGACCGCCAGAAGAGGTGGACCTTCCCGTCGAAGACGGTTCCGGGACAGGTCAACTCGGCCGATTACGAAGAATATGGCTACGATTCCAACGCCAACAGGACGAGCGTGAGGAAGCGCGACGGCTCCACCCTCACCTACCAGTTCGATGCCCTGAACCGGATGTCGGCGAAGATCGTGCCCGAGCGGACCGGGCTGACCGCGGCCCAGACCCGGGACGTCTATTACGGCTACGACAATCGCGGCCTTCCGACCTCGGCGCGATTCGACGCCGTGGACGGAGAGGGCGTGACCATGTGGTATAACGGGTTCGGCGAGCGGATCACCACCTTGGCCTACATGTTCGGCCAGCCGCGCTACGTCTTCCACAGTTACGACCTCGACGGCAACCGCAGGACCGTTACCCATCCCGACGGCAATTATGCCATGTACGATTATGACGGCCTGGGCCGGATGACCGCCTTTCGCGAGAATGGAGGGCCGCCGCTCGCGACCGCCACTTACGACAGTGCCGGCCGCCGGACCGGCATTGGCTTCACCGGTGCCTCGACGACTTACGGCTACGACAATGTCGGGCGGCTCAACTCGCTCAGCCACGATCTCGGCGGAGCCGCGCTCACCGCCCAGGACCAGGTCCAGACCTTCGCCTACAATCCCGCGTCGCAGATGAGCGGACGAACCGCGACCAACGCCGTCTACGCCTGGAACGATTCCAACTCCTACGTCCGCTCCTATGCGACGAACGGGCTCAACCAATATAGCGGCACCACCAGCAGCGGGGCTTCGCCGGCGACCTATACCTACGACCTGAACGGCAATCTCACCTCGGACGGCAGCCGCTTCTACGTCTATGACGTCGAGAACCGGCTGGTCTCGGCATCGGGCGCCGCCACCGCGGCGATGGTCTACGACCCGCTCGG
>JBAWCC010000126.1:0-15558 GCA_049590095.1 Allosphingosinicella sp.
TCCTCGAGCCGGACGCAGCCCGAGCTGATCCGCCGGTCGGCACGGGCGAACAGGCTCTTGTCCGGGAAATCGTGCAGGTAGATCCCAAGGCTGTTGGGAAGCATGAACTTCATCGCTCCCATGACGTTGGCGCCGCCCGGCCGCTGGCGCATCCGGAGGCTGGTCCTGCCGCTCGCCACCGCCTTCCAGTTCACCTGGCTGGCCTGGATCACGCGCGGCCGGTCGCTCCAGTCCGACAGCAATTCCATATTCTCGCGCATCAATATCCCGGGCCCGGATTTCAGCACCCGTTTCGCCCGTTCGCGGGCGAGATCGGGCGGAACGTTCCACCAGGGGTTGAGGGTCACGTAGCGGATGTAACCGGCCATGTTCGGGGTCTGCATGCCGCGCTTGCCGACGATGACCCGCATCGGGCCTTCGACCTTGTCGCCGTCGATCATCCACAAGCGGGCCGAGCCGGCGTCGACGATGACGTAGCGCCCCGGCAGCGCCGGAATGAGCCGGGCCCGGTCGAGATTGGACCGGATCGCTTCCGCCTCGGCGGCGGAGAGCGGACCCGCGGCCCGGCGGCGGGCATAGCCCCGGCTCAGCGCCGTGTAGAGCGGGTTCATCGCCGTCGCTTCGGCGAGATGGCGGCCGAGGTCGGGCGCGGCGGCGGCCGCCTCGAGCAGCGCGCCGTCCTCCGGAGGCTCGGGAGCGAGCTCCTCGTCGACCCAGACGACCGAGCTCTTGCCGCGGGCGGGAACTCTAAGGTCTCGCACGAAGGCGGCGTAAGCGCGCGAGAGGAGGAGGTCGGCACGGGCACGCGCGGTCGGCTCGCCCGATCCGGCGGCTTCGAGCGCGGCGGCGAGCCCCGCGATATCGTAGCGGGTCGGATCGAGGCCATGATCGGCGGCGCGGGCGATCTCGCCGGCGAGCCGAACCGCCTCCGGCCGGGGGCCGCGCCGGTCCACCCAGAGCGGCCGGGCCCCGCGCTCCCGGTAGAAAGCGGCGATTTCGGCGGAAACTTTCACCGGCTGGAGCGGGGCCGCGGCATTGACCGTCGGGGCGGCAGGCTGGACGCGCGCGGGCGCCTGCTCGCAGGCGGCGAGCGGCAGCAGGAGCGCGGCGGCGAGGAGCGAACGCGAAAGCATCGGCCGAAACGATAGCATGGTCGCTGCCCGACGCTAAGTCCCCGGTTTCACGCGGTTCCGCATTGGGACGCACTCTGCCTCCCCATGCAAAGCATGTGGAGGATTTATTTCCCCGCCAGGCTGGTTCCCGCCCCGCCCACTCCGAGCAGCTTCAGGGCCACCTGGAACTCCCGGGCTGCGCCGCGCTCGTTCTTGGCGCGGCACAGGGCCTCTCCGGTGCGCAGGCGACGCGCCGCATTCTGGGCGACCTTGGCCTCGGCTTTGGGGAGGGCGTCGCGGATCTGCCGGGGCATCGCCTCGCAACGGGCGTCGGCGGCCAAGGCGGGGGGGCCGGAGAAAGCGAGCGTCCCGGCGAGCGCGAGGCCGGCGAGATCGACGATATAGTTACGCATGATTCCGGGTTCCTTCCGCTGATCCTGGGCTCCGGATAGGCGCGCTGTTATTCTTTTATAATCCGCTATAATGTCGATGGGTCATGAAGCAGGAATATATAATCGCCCGAAACCAACTCGACGGAGTCGAGGCTTTCCTTCGGGTCGCCGAACGGCGCAGCTTCCGCGCCGCCGCCGACGATCTCGGCCTTTCGCCCTCGGCGATCAGCCAGACGATCCGGGCGCTGGAAGGCCGTGTCGGAGTGCCTTTGCTGACCCGCACCACCCGGAGCGTCGGCCTCACCGAAGCGGGCGAACGCTTTCTCGAGCATGCTCTGCCCGCCTTCGCCGGCCTCACCGCGGCGTTCGAGGCGGCTCGAAGCTTCGGCGAGCGGCCCGCCGGCCTGCTCCGGCTCAACGTGCCCCGGGCGGCCATCCCCTTCCTGATCGAGCCGGTGATGGAAGGCTTCACCGCCGCCTTTCCGGACGTCGAGGTCGAGATATGCGGCGAAGACGAATTGATCGACCTGGTCGAGCGCGGGTTCGACGCCGGAATCCGGATGGGCGACTATCTGGAAGCCGACATGATCGGGATCCGGCTGACCCCGCCCTTCCGGATCGTGGTCGCCGGCACGCCCGATTATTTCGCGAAGCATGGCCGCCCTTCCGTTCCGGCCGACCTTCGCCGTCACCGCTGCATCCGCTCGCGCGCGCCCAGCACCGGTGCGGTCAACCGCTGGCATTTCGACGTCGCCGGCCAGCCGCTCGAGATGGGCGTGGAAGGGCCGCTGATCGTCAACGATCTCGACGTGGCCAAGGCGGCGGCGCTTCGTGGAGTCGGCCTCGCCTTTCTTGCCGAGCCCCTGATCACCGAGCATCTCGCCGCCGGCCGGCTTGAGCTCGCGCTTGAGGATCATGCCGCCTGGTCCCCAGGGGCCTATCTCTATTATCCGAGCCGCACCCAGATGCTTCCCAAGCTTCGCGCCTTCATCGACTTCATCCGCGAGCACCGCCCGCCGGAGCGCTTCCTGGAGGCTCCCGTCATTCCCGCGTAGATCAGCGCCCGCGCAGCTTCGCGACGCAGGCGGCGAGATCGGCCTGGCGGAAGGGCTTGGTAAGGCGGGGGAGGTCGGCCGGAAGGCCGTCGAGCTCGGCATAGCCGGAGACGATGAGGACGGGCAGTCCGGGCCGCTCGGCGGCGAGGATCAGGGCGAGGTCGGTGCCGGAGAGGCCCGGCATCAAATGGTCGGTGATGACGAGGTCGGGCACCCGGACGTCGAGCAGCGCGAGCGCGTCGCCGCCCGAATGCGCCTCCACCACCTCAAAACCCAGCTCGACCAGCATATCGGCGGTGCTGGCCCGGACGAGCGGCTCGTCGTCGACCAGGAGGACGGTGCCGGCCGTGGCGCCCGGCGGCGGAGCTTCGGTTTCGCGCCGAACGGCGGCGGCGGCCGGAGCCGAGTCGGAGACCGGAAGCCACAAGGCGGCGACGGTCCCCTCCCCCTCCCCGCTGTCGAGGGTCAGCGCGCCGCCCAATTGTGCGGCGAGGCCGTGGACCATCGACAGGCCGAGGCCTGTTCCGCGGCCGACGCCCTTGGTCGAGAAGAAGGGCTCGACCGCCCGGGCCAGGGTCGCCTCGTCCATGCCGGTTCCGGTGTCGGCCACGCTCAACCGGAGGTAACGGCCAGGCGAGAGGCCGGCGACCTGCCCGGCCGTCACGGTATCGGCCGCCGCTCCGATGGTGAGTGTTCCACCCTCGGGCATGGCATCGCGGGCGTTCACCGCGAGGTTGAGGATCGCCATCTCGAGCTGGTTGGAATCGGCGCGGGCGAAGGGAAGCGGCGACTCCAGCCGGGTCTCGATCCGGATCCGCGGCCCGGACGTGCTCCCGAGAAGCTCCACCATCCCCCGAACCAGCTCCGGCAGGTCGACCGGCCCGGGCTGGAGCGGCTGGCGGCGGGCGAAGGCGAGAAGGCGCTGGACCAGGGTCTTGGCGCGCTCCGCCGACTGAAGCGCTCCTCCGACGAGCCTCTGCTCCCGCTCGCCGCCGAGCGCCTTGCGGTGGAGCAGGTCGAGGCTTCCGATGATTGGCGTGAGCAGGTTGTTGAAGTCGTGGGCGACCCCGCCTGTCAGCTGGCCCATCGCCTCCATCTTTTGCGCCTGGCGAAGCGCCTCCTGGGCCAAAGCGAGCTCCTCGGCGCGCTCGGCGACCCGCTGCTCGAGAGTCTCGTTGAGGTCGCGAAGCATCTCCTCGGCGCGTTTCTGGTCGGTGACGTCGATCATGATCCCGTCCCAGATCGTGCTTCCGTCGGGCGCCGGGCGCGGAGCGGAGATGATCCGCGCCCAGCGCTGGGCGCCGTCGGCGCGGCGGAACCGGCACTGCAGGTCGAACGGGCGTTTCTCGGCGAGCGCGGTTTCTTCCGCCTCGGCCAGATCGGCCGCATGCTCCGGGTCGATCATCCCGTAGGCGACAGAGGCGTCGGCCATGATCGCCTCGGCCCTGTGCCCGGTCAGCTTCTCGCAGCTCTGCGACACGAACAGGAAGCCGCGCTCGCTGCCGTCGCGGCCGGTCGAGACCTGGTAGACCATTCCGCCCGGCAAATTGTCGGTAAGGGCCCGGAGCCGGGCTTCGTTCTCGTGCACCGCCGCCTCGGCGGTTCGGCGCTCGGTGACGTCGATGGTGACCGCGAGGATTCCGTAGGGTTCGCCCGACGGCCGGCGGATGACGGAAACCGAATTGTTCACCCAGACGATCGACCCGTCCGGGCGGACGTAGCGCTTCTCGTGGACATAGGGCGTCCCGTCGGCGACGGCCCGCTCGAACTTGTCGAGATTGGCGGGGAGATCGTCCGGATGGGTGATCTCCTGAAGCGTCGAGGCCAGCAACTCGTCGCGCGAACGCCCGACGATCTGGCAGAAGCGGTCGTTGACCAGAGTGAATCTGCCGGTGAGGTCGACCTGCCCGAAGCCGGCCGTGGCCTGGTCGATGAAGGCCGAGAGCTGCCCCTCGCGCTCCGTGAGCGCTTCCTCCGCGGCCTTGCGTCCGGAGACGTCGTAGACGACTCCGTACCAGCGGATCGCTCCGGTCGCGGGATCGCGGATCGGCTCGCCTCGGCGCGCGAGCCAGCGGATCTCGCCGGTGTCGGGGCGGACGATCCGATATTCGATCGGGTCGAGCGCATTCGCCGCGCGCTCGTCGTGCGTGGAGTCGACCCGGTCGCGATCGTCGGGATGGATGAGGGCCATGAAGTAACCGATCGGCGCCTCCTCGACCACGTCGACCCCCCAGATCCGGCAGAATTCGGGGGAGACGAGCATTCGCTCGCTGTCGGGAATATATTCGAAAGTGCCGACTCCGCCGGCGGCCTGGGCGATGCGCAGGCGCTCCTCGCTGGCCCTGAGCGCGGCGGCGGTCCGCTCGGGCCCGTCGCTCTCGATTTCCGGCTGCGACACGGCCCCACGCCCTCCACGTCCCCGTCGAACGCCGACGGGAAGAGCGCGCGCTAACACAGGCCTCGGCGCAAGTTCAATTGTTTCGCAGCCACTTGCTTCCCGGCGAAGGCCGGGATCCGGCCCTGCGCCCGCGCCGCTGGACCCCGGCCTTCGCCGGGGAACAGGCTCCCAGTCGACAGGAGGGAATCCAGGCCATACTTCTCGTGACGGGCCGGACGGGGGAAATACCATGCTGAAGCGCTGGACATTGGCGGCTTTCGCCGGGCCGGGCCTTCCGGTCGGCGCCGTCGGGCTGCCGATGATCGTCTACCTTCCGCCTTATTATGCCGGCCATCTCGGCCTCGACCTCGCCGCCGTCGGCCTCGTCTTCTTCCTCGTCCGGGCGATCGACCTGCCGCTCGATCCCCTGCTCGGCCACTGGATGGACCGGACCCGGAGCCGCTTCGGCCGCTACCGCCCCTGGCTGCTGGCCGGCGGGGCCACCCTGGCGGCCGGAGTCTGGCTGGTGTTCATGGCCGAGCCGGGGCTCAGCGCCTTCGCCGCCTTCACCTTCCTGATGCTTCTCTATCTCGGCTATTCGCTGACCGCGGTGTCGCAGCTCGGCTGGGGCTCGACCCTCTCCGACGATTATCACCAGCGCTCGCGGATCTTCTCCTGGTGGATGGCGGCGCAGGTGCTCGGGATGATCCTTGTCCTTCTGCTTCCGCCCCTCGTCGGCGGCGGCGCGGCCGGCGGAATCCATGCGATGGGCTGGTTCGTCATCGTCACCGCGCCGCTCGCCGTGATCCTGATGGCGGCCGCCGTTCCCGAGCGCGAGCGCGCCGGCCAGCGTCCCCATGCGAGCTGGGCGGAGATCAGGGCGCTCGCCAGGAACCCGCTCCTCCTTCGCCTTGTCGTCCTCGACGTCCTCACCAGCATGGCGCCGGGAATCACCGGGGCGATGTTCCTCTTCTATTTCGAGCACCGCCTGGGCTTCGACGCGCGCGAGGCGAGCCTGCTCCTGCTCATCTATTTCGTCGCCGGATTCGCTGCCGCGCCGCTGTGGATCGCGCTCGCCCGGCGGATCGGCAAGCATAAGGCGCTGGCGTCGGCCGCGCTCGCCTACGCCGCCTTCCAGCTCGGCCTGAGCCTGCTTCCACCGTCGGTCGGGATGGCCGGAGCGATCCCGGCCATGGCGATCGTCGGCCTGCCCTATATCGCGGCGCCGTCGCTGCTCAGGGCGATGATGAACGACGCCGCCGATGTCGACCGGCTCGAGACCGGCCTCGACCGAAACGCCCTCCTCCAGGCGCTTCTCACCAGCACCCAGAAAATCAGCTACGCCACCCCGGTCGCGATCATCTATCCGATCCTGAGCCTGATCGGCTTCAACCCGAAGCCCGGCGACCCTAATAGCGACGGCGCGATCCTCGGAATGACCCTGTTGTTCGTGGCCGCGCCGGTGGCATTGATGTGCGCGGCCGCCTGGGTCGCCTCGCGCTGGCCGCTCGACCGGGAGAGGCATTCGCAGGTGCAGGAAAGGTTGGCGGCGAAGGGATAGCCCAACGGGCCGTCATTGCGAGGAGCAACAGCGACGCGGCAATCCAGCGGGACTCGACGCCGCACTGGATTGCTTCTCTTCGCTCGCAATGACGGAAGGCTAGAGCGTCGCGTGCACCGTCGCCACCGCCTTGACCACCGAGGCGATCCGCGCCGCGGCCTGGATGGTTTCGGCCTTCACCTTGTGCTGCTGCAGCACCCGCTCATGGCTGTCGATGCACATTCCGCAGCCGTTCATCGCGCTGACGGCGAGGCTGAACAGCTCGAAATCCTCCTTCTCGATTCCGGGGGCGCCGATCACGTTCATCCGCAGGCGCGCCGGGAGAGTGCCATATTCCGGGTTCGAGGCGAGATGCACGAAGCGGTAATAGACGTTGTTCATCGCCATCACCGCGGCGGCGGCTCGGGCGGCATTGGCCGCTTCCTCGCTCAATTTGCCTTCCGCCTCGGCCTCGGCGGCGGCGACGATCGGCCGGTAGCCCGTGCCGTGGGCGCAGGCGAGCAGAAGCCCGTATTTGCGCTGGTCGCCGAGCGTCTGGTCGTTGAGCAAAGAGGACATGTTGAGCCGGAGGTCCTTCGCATAATCGGGAAGGGTGTCGGCGAACTGCTTGAGGGACATCGAATTACTCCGTCACCCCAGCGAAGGCTGGGGTCCATGCCGACTCCGTATGGATGCCAGCCTTCGCTGGCATGACGGTTCGGCGGATGAAAAAGGGGCGCGGGAACCGAAGCTCCCGCGCCCCCCATCGCGAGGTCTGCTGCCTGACGGCACAGGGGGGCTAAGCCGCCGGGCGCAGGACCTCCTCGCCTTCCTGCCAGTTGCAGGGGCAGAGCTCGTCCGTCTGGAGCGCGTCGAGGATCCGCAGGCTCTCCTGCGGGTTGCGGCCAACGTTGAGGCCGTTCACCGTGACGTGCTGGATGACGTTGTCCGGGTCGATGATGAAAGTGGCGCGGAAGGCGACTCCGGCGTCTTCGGAGATGATTCCGAGCGCGTTCGCCAGCTCCTTCTTGTTGTCCGCGAGCCACGGGAAGTCGCAGGCCGCGAGCCGCTCATCCGACTTGCGCCAGGCATGATGGACGAAATCGCTGTCGGTCGAGGCGCCGATCAGCACCGCGTCGCGGTCGGCGAAATCCTGGGCGAGGTCGCCATAGCCGATAATCTCGGTCGGACAGACGAAAGTGAAATCCTTGGGCCAGTAGAAGAGGATCTTCCACTTGCCGTTGGTCTCGCCGAGGTCGAACGTCTCGCCCGCGGGAAGCTCGCTCCCCTGCTGGACGGGGATATTGAGGGATGGAATCTTGTCGCCGACGGTGAGCATGACTGCTTCTTTTCTCCTGAATTTCTCGATGGTTGCACGCTTGTGCAGTGCAGCATGTAGGAAGCTGGCATTGATCGTTCAAGACATTTAGAACGATCAGATTGATCGGGAAAAGCGATGACAGTCTATCTGCCCACCTTGAAGCAGCTCCAATATCTCGTGACCCTCCAGGAGACCGGCCATTTCGGAAAGGCGGCGGAAAGCTGCTTCGTCACCCAATCCACCCTTTCGGCAAGCCTTCGCGAGCTCGAATCGCTGATCGGGGTGACCCTGGTCGAGCGCAACCGCAGGGTCGTCGGCTTCACTCCGCTTGGCGCCAGGATCGCCGACAAGGCCCGGCGAGTGCTCCGCGAGGCGGAGGAGCTGGCCGACATGGCCCGGGCCGCCGGCCAGCCGCTGACCGGCGATCTCCGGATGGGAGTCATCCCCACCATCGCCCCGTTCCTGCTGCCGGCGATGCTTCCGAGGCTTCGCGCCGAATGGCCCAGGCTCAAGCTCTACCTTCGCGAAGAGACCAGCCAGGCGGCTTGCGAGGCGCTTCACCGGGGCCAGCTCGACTGCGTCCTTCTGGCCTTGCCTTATGCCTGCGGCGACGTCGCGTCGGTCGACCTGTTCGAGGATCCGCTGTTCGTCGCCTTTCCCCGCGGCGAGGCGCCGGACGGCGAGGAGATCGAGGCCGACGCGATCGACGAGACCCGGCTGCTTCTGCTCGAGGACGGCCATTGCCTCAAGGACCATGCGCTCTCGGCCTGCAACCGGCCGGACCTGCGCGCCCATGCGGCGATGATGGGGACTTCGCTGCACACCCTCGTCCAGATGGTCGACAACGGCCTCGGGGTGACCTTCCTGCCCTCGATGGCGATCGAGGCCGGGATACTCGAGGGCACGAGGGTCGACGCCAGGCCGCTCCGCTCCGAACACGGCGCCCGCCGGATCGCCCTGATCTGGCGCCGCTCGAGCCCGCGCGAGAGCGAGTTCCAGCTTCTCGCCGCGGCACTGAGCCGGATCATCAGCGGGCTCAGTCCAGGCCGAGAAGCCAGCGGTCCAGAGGCACCGCTTTTATCCTGACTCCGGCCAGCGTCCGGTTGAGCTGCGCGCGGTTGCGCATGATCCAGCCCAGGCAGGCGAACTCGCTGTCGAACGGTTCGAATTCTTCCCGGGTGGGGCGGAAGGTGCGTCGATCGACCAGGAACCGCGCGCCCCTGCGGCAGCCTGGCGAGGCCGACCAGTTGCGCGCCGGCGAGACGACCGTCGGCACCCAATAGGTCCGGGCGGAATCCAGGGTTTCAACTTCGGATCGGCGCATCGCATCTCCCCGTTTCCCGGCGAAGGCCGGGACCGAGTTCTTCCACCGGCACCGCTGGCCCCGGCCTTCGCCGGGGAGCAACGATGCCGATCCCTGCCCGCCTACCCGGCCGGCTCGGCGATTCCGATCGGCTCGACGCTGTCGGTGTTCTGCGGCAGGTCGAAGCGATCGGCGTTCATCACCTTGGTCCAGGCAGCCACGAACTCGCGCACGAACTTCTCCTCGTGGCCCTTCTCGGCATAGACCTCGGCGACGGCGCGAAGCTGGCTGTTGGCACCGAAGATGAGATCGGTTCGGGTCGCCCGCCACTTCTCCTGACGGCCACCGCGGTCGTAGCCGATGAACTCCTCGTCGCCGCTCTCGTCGACCACCTGCCAGAAGGTGTCGTTGTCGAGCAGATTGACGAAATAGTCGTTGGTGAGCTGGCCCTTGCGATGGGTAAAGACGCCCTCCGGCCGGTCCTGGTAATTGGCGCCGAGCACTCGAAGGCCGCCGAGCAGAACCGTCATTTCCGGCACCGACAAACCGAGCAGCGAAGCGCGGTCGATAAGCAGCTCCTCGGTCTTCACGCTATGCTTGGTCTTGAGATAGTTGCGGAAGCCGTCCGCCACCGGCTCCATCACCGCGAAGCTCTCGGAGTCGGTCCAGTCCTGGCTGGCGTCGCCGCGCCCTCCGGCGAAGGGGATTTCGACGTCGAAGCCGGCATCCCTCGCCGCTTTCTCGACCGCCGCGGTTCCGGCCAGTACGATCGCGTCGGCCATCGAGAGACCGCCGCGAATCTCGTCGAGGCGGTCGAGGATCCGGCCCAGCTCTTCGGGCTCGTTGACGGCCCAGCCGCGCTGCGGCTCGAGCCGGATTCGAGCGCCGTTGGCGCCGCCGCGATGATCCGACCGGCGATAGGTCGAGGCGGAGGCCCAGGCGGTCCTGACGAGCTGCCCGACGCCGAGGCCGGAATCGAGGACCTTCGATTTGAAAGCGGCGACGTCGGCGTCGGAAGGCGCATTGCCCGCGGGCACCGGATCCTGCCAGATCAGATCCTCCTCCGGCACCTCCGGCCCCAAATAGCGGACCTTTGGACCCATGTCGCGGTGGGTGAGCTTGAACCAGGCCCTCGCCCAGGCGTCATTGAACGCCTCGTGATCGTTCCGGAACTTCTCCGAGATCGCCCGGAATTCGGGGTCCTCCCTCAGCGCCATGTCGGCGGTGGTCATCATCGTCGGCACCCGCTTCGACGGATCGTGAGCGGCCGGCGCCATGTCCTCCTCGCGCTGGTTTATCGGCTGCCACTGCTTGGCCCCGGCGGGCGAGCGGACGAGCTCATATTCATAGTCGAGCAAAAGCCGGAAATAATTCTCCGACCATTCGGTCGGCGTGTTCACCCACGATCCCTCGATTCCGCTGGTGATCGTATGCTCTCCGAAGCCGCTTTCGTGGGCGCTCGCCCAGCCCAGGCCCTGCAGGGCGATGTCGGCAGCTTCCGGCGAGGCGTCGACCAGGCTCGGGTCGCCGGCGCCGTGCGCCTTGCCGAAGGTGTGGCCGCCGGCGGTGAGGGCGACCGTCTCCTCGTGGTTCATCGCCATCCGCTCGAACGTCACCTTGATGTCGCGCGCCGATTGCAGCGGGTCCGGCACTCCGCCGGGCCCCTCCGGATTGACGTAGATGAGGCCCATCTGGATCGCCGCCAGCGGATTCTCCAGCTCGAGCTGCTCCTCGGGCAGGATCCGGGTCTTGTTGTCCGGATGCCCGACGAACTGCTCCTCGGAGCCCCAATAGATGTCGCGTTCCGGCTCGAACACGTCGCGGCGGCCGCCGCCGAAGCCGAAGACCGGGCCGCCCATCGATTCGATCGCGACATTGCCCGCCAGGATGAACAGATCGGCCCAGCTGATATGCTTGCCGTATTTGCGCTTGACCGGCCACAGCAGCCGCCGCGCCTTGTCGAGATTGCCGTTGTCCGGCCAGCTGTTGAGCGGCGCGAAGCGCTGCTGGCCGCTGTTGGCGCCGCCGCGCCCGTCGGCGGTGCGATAGGTGCCGGCGGCATGCCAGGCCATGCGGATGAAGAGCGGCCCGTAATGGCCGTAATCGGCCGGCCACCAGGGCTGGCTCTGCGTCATCAGCGCCTTGAGGTCCTCCTTGAGCGCCCGATAGTCGAGCGCCTCGAACGCCTCGGCATAATCGAAGTCCGCGCCCATCGGATCGGGCGAAAGGCCGCCCTGGTTGAGGATATCGAGCGGAAGCGCCTCCGGCCACCAGTCGCGGTTGGTCCGTCCGAGCAGCGAGCGCACGGTCGTCGGCCGCGCCGCGGGGCAGCCGCCCATTTCACCAGTCTTCGCATCCATGTTCCGGCCTCTCCTCTATTGGCTTTCCCGCAGGCTAGGCTTCGGGCCTCATCGGAGGAAGTGAGGAATAGCGCACAGATTGAGTGGGAAAATCGATCAGAGGGCGGCCGCCGCTCCGCGGCGTTCACCGCGACTTCCAACCTATCCGCTTCGGATCGAATAGAATTTGTTCCGCGCGATGCTCCATGCTCCAATCCCGTTTCAACGAATCGGGTCGTGGAACGAGGGACATGAGACAGGGATATAGATGGGCCCTCGTGGCGGCGGGCGTGGCCATCGTCGCGGCTTCGGCGGCGATCGCGGCGGAGACGGTCGTCTACACGTATGACGCGAAGGGTCGGCTGGTGAAGGTCGAGCGGACCGGCACCGTCAACAACAATGTCACCACCAACTACACGTTCGATAAGGCGGACAACCGGACGGTCAAGACGACCACGGGATCGCCCAACCCGCCGCCGCCGTGAGGCCGGGCGTCCGGGGCGACCCGGACCGATGAACGATTGAAGGCGCAGAGGGCGCCGCACTGGAGCCGGATCGTTCCGGGCCAGAAATCTGGAGAATGAAGATGAAGACGACGTCCTTGCGGGCGAAAGCCCTCGCTTGCGCCCTGCTGACCGGAACCGCTCTTTGCGGCTTCGCCGCCCCGGCCTCGGCCCAGAGCAGCCCCACCTACCGCAATCTCGATTCGAACGGGGTCGACCTGGTGAAAGGCGACTTCCTGACCAGCTTTCCCGAAGGCTCGATCGGCTCTGGCGAGGCGGAGCTCGTTCTGCTCCGGATGCTCGGCGCCACCGGAAGCAACGGCACCCAGGGCTCGAGCCAGTGGGACCATATTCTCTTCAACCTCACCTCGTCGAACGCCTATGTCGACTTCGGCTCGCGCAACGACAAATTCCCCGACGCCGCGAGCCGCGGCGCCTCGCTTTCGGGAAGCGGCGACTTCTACCAGTACCGCTCGCCCGACGGAACGATCATCGCCTTTAGCGATCCGAGCCCCGGCAACGACCTCACTTATTGCGACGGCAGCGGCACCCAGTCCTCCTGCGTCCTCTTCCCGACCACGATCACCTCGCCCGACGGCAAGGTGGTCAACATCAATTACGAATTTTCGAGCATCTGCATCCGCCAGCCGCTGCCCGACGACCCGGAGGAGGAGCCCCTGCCGCCCGTGTGCCAGAACACGGCCCGGATCAAATCGGTGACCAACAGCTACGGCTATGAAATCCGCTTCACCTATGCGTCGGCGCCGGTCACCAGCGGAACCGTCCCGGCGACCTTCCACCAGCGCACCGGGGCGAGCTTCTACAACAACCAGGTAAGCGGCTCGCCGCTGGCCAGCGTCTCATACTCGGCCGTCTCGACCGGAGTGACGGACGTCACCGACATGGGCGGCCGGGTGTGGCGCGTGACCGGTTCCCCGACCAACTACGCCATCCGCCGCCCGGGGGCGTCGTCGAACACGACCAGCGCGACCCTGAGCTCCGGAGTGGTCACGTCGGTGACGAAGGAAGGGGTCACCACCAATTATTCGCGAAGCGTCTCCGGCTCGACCGCGACGATGACCGTCACCAACGCGCTCAGCCAGGCGACGACGATCATGTCGAACCTGACGACCGGCCGGCCGACATCGGTCACCAACGCGCTCAGCCAGACGACCGGCTTCACCTACGACGGCGACGGCCGGCTGAAGCGGACCACCGCTCACGAAGGCAATTATGTCGAGCACACATACGACGCGCGCGGCAACGTCACCCAGACCGTGGCCGTGCCCAAAGGCGGCAGTGGGCCGTCGATCGTCACCTCGGCCACCTTCGACTCCACTTGCGCCAATCCCGTCACCTGCAACAGCCCCAACACCACCACCGACGCCCGGGGCAACGTCACCGACTACACCTACGATTCCACCCATGGCGGAGTGCTCACCGTCACCGCCCCCGCCCCCACGTCCGGCGCGGTGCGTCCGCAGACCCGTTACAGCTACACTCTGACCAATGGGGAGTATAAGCTGACCGGCATGTCGCAATGCCAGACGGCGAGCTCGTGCGTCGGAACGGCCGACGAGGTGAAGACCGCCGTCGCCTACGATTCGAACGGCAACCTCTACTGGACCGCGACCGGCGACGGCACCGGCACCCTCGTCGCCGCCACCACGATGACCTTCGACGCGGTCGGCAATATGCTGACCGTGGACGGCCCCCTGTCGGGGACCGCGGACACCAGCCGCAATCGCTACAATTCGGCAAGGGAGGTGATCGGCACGGTTTCGCCGGACCCCGACGGCGGCGGCGCTCTCAAGCACCGGGCGGTGCGCAACACCTATGACAGCTCGACGGGCCTTCTCACCAAGGTCGAGCAGGGCAATGTCAACAGCCAGTCCGACACCGACTGGGCGGCGTTCAGCCCGGCCCAGGCGACGGAAACCGTCTACGACGCTTATGCGCGGCCAACGGTCAGCAAGCTCACCTCCGGCTCCACCGTCTACGCGCTGAGCCAGACAAGCTACGACGCGCTCGGTCGTCCCGAATGCTCCGCGCAGCGGATGAACCCGGCCGTGTTCGCAACGGTGACGGCGACCTCCGCCTGCACGCTCGGAACCCAGGGCAGCGGGGCGGGCGATTACGGCCCCGACCGGATCACGAAGGCGATCTACGATTCCGTCGGTCGGGTCTATCAGGTCAAGACGGCGGTCGGAGTCACCGGCCAGGAAGCGAACGAGGCCACCGCCACCTTCACCGCCAACGGCCTCATGCAGACCGTGACCGACGGCGAGAACAACAAGACGACCTATGAATATGACGGCCACGACCGGCTGTCGAAGACCTATTATCCGAGCGTCACGAAGGGCGCGGGCACCAGCAACGGCGCCGATTACGAGCAGCTCGGCTACGAGAGCCTGGCGGGCGGGACCCGCACGTCGAACCTGGTCGCGGCCTTGCGCAACCGCGCCAACCAGTCGATCGGCTTCGGCCATGACGCGCTCGGGCGGCTGACTTCGAAGGATCTTCCCGGCGCCGAGCCCGACGTCGCCTTCGCTTACGATCTGCTCGGGCGCATGACGTCGGCATCGACCCCGACTCAGTCTGTGTCGTTCACGTTCGACGCGCTCGGGCGCGTGCTCAGCGAGGCCCAGCCTCACGGCACAGTCACCTCCGCCTGGGACGTCGCCGGCCGGCGGACGCGCCTTACCTATCCGGACTCCTATCATGTCGATTACGATCATCTCGTCACCGGCGAGATGACGAAGATTCGCGAGAACGGGGCAACGAGCGGAAGCGGGGTTCTGGCGACGTTCGTCTATGACGATCTGGGCCGGCGCAGCGCGCTGATCCGGGGCAACGGAGCGGTGACGAATTACGGCTACGACTCGGCCTCGCGGCTGGCCTCGCTGAGCCACGACTTCGCGGGCACGGCACACGACCTGATCTTGACCTTCGGCTACAACCCGGCCGGCCAGATCGCGAGCAACGCCCGCTCCAACGACCTTTACAGCTGGGCCGGCCACGGCTCGGGCAGCACCGCTTCGACGGCGGACGGGCTCAACCGGGTCGTCCAGGCCGGCAGCACTGCGATCGGCTATGACGCTCGCGGCAACATCGTCTCGGACGGCGCCCAGACCTATTCCTACAGCTCGGAAAACCGGCTGACCCAAGTCGTCAATTCGACCTACAACTCCACGATCAACTACGATCCGCTCGGCCGCTACATCGGCTTCTCGCCGACGACCCTGACCAGCCGCCAGGACGTCAGCGACGGCGATCAACTCATCTATCTCAAGAAGGACAATGCGTTCCTGTCCCGAACCGTGTTCGGCCCCGGCATCGACGAGCCGCTCTACCAGATCGACAATCTGGGCCGCCGCACCTGGTTCGCCGCCGACGAGCGCGGCTCGATCGTCGCGGCCGCCGCTGCCGACGCCACGGTCGCGTGGACCAACCGCTACGACGAATATGGCAATTACGCCGCGCGCGCCTACGGGTTCGGATTTGCGGGCGCCTATTGGCATACGCCCGCCCTCAACCTCTATTACATGCGGGCCAGATGGTATCACCCGAAGCTGGGCCGATTCCTGCAGACCGACCCGATCGGATATGGCGACGG
>JBAWCC010000127.1:0-14813 GCA_049590095.1 Allosphingosinicella sp.
GCCCGGCCGGGTCGAACCAGCGCTCGCCCGGCGCCCGGTCGAAGAAGCGCCAGCTCGCCGCCGCGATCAAGGCGATGACGATGGCGAAGAAAATCCATCCGTAGACGAGATGGTCGATGCCGACCGCGATCTGGTTGTCGGTCCTGTAGGCAATGTAGATGGTCCCGAACGCCCTCAGCCCGTTGGCAAGCGCCGAGACGGCGAGGACGAAGGCGACGAAGGCGAGGCGCCGAGGCCATGTGCGGAAGCACAAATTGGCGGCGAGCGCGCCCAGTGCCGCCATCGCGACCAGGAACCGCACCCCGGAACAGGCTTCGGCGACCCGGAACAGCCCGCTCGGAGTGGAGATGAAGATGCCCTCGATATGCGCCGGAACCCCGGTGAGTGCGAGCAGGGCCATGCTCATCTTCGCGGTCAGGGTCTGGAGCGGCGGAACCAGCTCCTCGCCGAACGGCACCAGGAAGAAAGCGTAGAAGAGCGGGAAGGCGATCCCCCGCGCCACCGCCTTGCCGAGGCAGGCGACCGCGCTGCCCTGAAGCATCAGCACCAGCCCGAAGTGGCGAAGAAGGGCGACGTTGCCGGCCTCGCCCAGAAGCCAGGCCGCTCCGCCGACGCCCACCAGAGCGAGCCCTGGCGCCCAGGTCTTCGGCGCAAGCGCCTTGAGGTCGGGCAGGCGCTGCCAGACCAGCCAGGCAAGGATGGGCAGAACCAGAATGCAATGGTTGAAAGTGGCGCTGGTCCACCAGATCCGAGCCATGTCGAAGGCGTCGCGGGCGAACAGGAGCAGGATCGCCGCCGCCGCCGCTCCAAGCGCGACGAGATGGTTTCGCCAGGCCGAAGCGAGTGGAACGGCTCGGACGATCGGCAGGACCGCCGTCATGCCGCCGCCCGGCGCGGCGCGATTCCGACGATCCCGCCGAGCGGCGCCAGCCGGGCCTCCCAGCGATAGACCTGCTCCATCCGGCGGCGGGCGCCCTGCCCCATCGCCTCCGCCCGAAGCGGGTCGGCGAGAAGGCCCGCGATCGCCTCGGCCTGCGCCTCGGCCCCGGCGGCGACGAGCAAATGGCGGCCGGGCTCGGCCTCGATCCCCTCGAAGGCGGCGGGCGAGGCGACCACCGGCCTGGCCATCGCCATCGCCTCCAGCACCTTGTTCTGGATCCCGCGTGCGATCCTGAGCGGCGCCGCGACGACATCGGCCGCGGCCAGCCAGGAGCGCACGTCCGGCACCGCCCCGGTGACGTTCGTCCTCGGCCCGGCGAGCCGGCGCACCGCTTCGGGCGGCTTTCGGCCGACGATCGCGAAGCGGGCCTCGGGGAGCATCGGCATCACCTCGCCCGCGAACCAGCGCACCGCGTCGATATTGGGCGCATAGTCCATCTGCCCGGTGAAGACGATCAGGGGTGACCTCTTCCTTAGCCCCTCCCCTTCAGGGGAGGGGTCGGGGTGGGGGCTGTCTGCTCGCCTCACCGGCGGCGTCATACTCTCTTCCCCACATTTCCCACCCCAACCCCTCCCCTGAAGGGGAGGGGCTTTGAGGGGTTCGAAATCCCCCTCCGGATCGTAGTAATCCAGGTCCACCCCGTTCTGGAGGGCGCGGATGTCGGCGCTTCCCAGACCGCTGCGGCGCCTGAACAGCTCCGCCTCCGAGTCGCTGACGAACAGGCTGACGTCGGCGCGGGCGGCGACCGACCGCTCGAACTCGGCGAGCTTGCGCCCTTCGCGGCGGTTGATGAGGGCCATGGCTCCGCCTTCGGCGCCATAGGCTTCGAACTTGGCGGAATCGACGTCGCCGAAATCCATGACGAAGCGGGTGCCGAGGCGGTCCGGGACGAATTGGGCCATCTGCCCCGAGAAGGCGAAGACGGTCCCGATCCGGCCGCCCGCCAGCATCCGCTCGACGAATTGGCGCAAGGCGGGGCTGTCGAACAGGGTGAGAGACACCGGCCGGCCCTGGACGAGGGCGCGAAGCCCGGCCGAGACCCTGGTCGCGCGCCGGATTTCGACATGCGCCTCGCCCAGCGCCGGCCCGATCGCCCCGCGAAGGCCGGCGAGATGGGCGGCGTCGGCCTCGTCGTCGGCGAGGCAGGCGAGATGCACGGTCCCGAGCCCCGCCAGATGCTTCAGCTCATGGAAGGTGCGGATCTTGTCGCCGCGGTCGGGCGGGAACGGGATCCGGTGAGCGAGGAAAAGCGTGTCGGACATCAGCCGAGGCCCCTCGCCAACAGGGGTCCGAGCCGGTTCGAGACCCAGAGCGGAAGCTTCTTCCAGGCTTCGACCTTGAGCTTGTTCTTCGGGCTCAGCGGGTTGATGTCGCGCGCCGAGGCGCCGGGCGCGGTCCGGACCCCGTAGCGCAGCGGCTCCGGCTCCATCCCCCAGTTCATCTTGAAGCTGTAATTGCCGGTCCCGACCTTGGAGCGGCCGAAATCGAAGCGGGTGCAGCCGCGCTTCGAGGCATGGCTCATCACCTCGAAATACATGAGCTCGCTCGCGAAGCAGTCGCGAGCCGCGGCCGTTCCGCCGCCCCAATAAGGGTGGACGATGCCCTTGAAGTAGAAATTGAGGACGCTCGCGACCGGTTGGCCCCGGTTGGAGACGGTGAGGATGTTCGCATCCTCGCCGAACAGGTCGAGCATCGAATCGAACAGCCGGCGCGGGAAGACCGGCGAGCCGAGATTGCGCATCGACTCGCCGAAGACCCGGAAGAAGTCCGAGCGGTCGGCCGGGCCGGCGCCGATCCGGATTCCAAGGTCCAGGGTCCTGGCCCTCTTTACCCCGCGATGGCGGCGCTTGATCGAACTGGATATCGCCGCCTCGCCCTCCGGCAGGTCCATCGCGAAGCCGACATACACATCGTCGCGGACCGAATAATCCTCGGGAATTCCGCCCCCGCGAAGCTCGATCGTCGCGCAGCCGAGCCGATCGGCGAGCTCCGCGGCGGATCGAAGCAGGGCGGCGGCGGCCTGCGGATCGTCGGCGATGACTCCGCCGCCGGTGCCGAAGCCGGTCGAAACCAGGGCCCGGCCGAACAGGGCCGAGCGGACGTCCGTGAGCGGGAGGCAGCCGACGAGCCCGCCGCCGGGACGCTCGGCGACGAGATAATGGCCGCGCTGACCGCAGCCTTGCTCGACCGCGAGGCTCCATTGCGGACGGTGGAAGAAGACGGAGCCGGGATTCTCGGCGACATAGGCGTCGATCCGGGCGCTCTCGTCCCGATCGCGAAGATCGGCGGAACGCACGGCGGCGGCATTGATCGGCCTGTGAATGCTCACGACAGCCTCTCCCGCTCGCGCTCGACCACCGTGTCGGTCCGGCCCCATTCATGGGCCTTGAACAATTTCAGGAGCTTGGGCCGCATCGCGGAGAGCCGGCTGTAATGGCGAAGCCGGGATTTGAGCGGCGCTCCGGCGACCCGGGGCTGGCCCGGATCGATCTCCCAGGGATGAAAATAGAAGATTGCCGGGCGCCGGTCTTCCCGGTTCACCCTGTGAATCGCCCAGTCCGAGAATCGATAGGGCAACAGCCGGAAGAAGCCCCCGCCCCCCGCCGCCATCCGCCGTCCGGCGAGCTCGACGGTGGTCACCGGAAGCTCGATCAGGTCGGCGCCCGGCAGCGGCCGGTGGGCGAAGCGCGGCGCTTCGCGCCAGCCATAATGATCGTGGGCAATGGGGGCGACGCTCGACGAATAGGAATAGCCTTCCTCGGCGAGGATCCGGTGCGCCCAGGGCGTCCGGGCGTCGATCGAGAAGCTCGGCGCTCGGTAACCTTTGGGCTCCACGCCCGCGGCTTTCGAAATGGCGGCATGGGCCCTGCGCAGGTCGGCTCGAAAGCCTTCCTCGCCGAGGTTGAAGACCCGCTGATGGTCCCATCCGTGGCTTGCGATCTCATGCCCCTCCGCGGCGGCCCGCCGGACCAGGCCCGGATAGCGCTGGGCGACCCAGCCCAGAGTGAAGAAGGTCGCTTTGACCCTGGCCTCGGCGAACAGGTCGAGCACCGCCTCGCCGTTGCGCTCGACCCTTTGCTCGAGCCCGTCCCACTGGTCGCGGCGGATCACGGTCTCGAACGCTCCCACCTGGAACCAGTCCTCGACGTCCACGGAAAGGGCGTTCAGCATCTTATCCTCCCCATGCGGAGCATGGGGAGGGGGACCAGGCGAAGCCTGGTGGAGGGGTAAATGGCGCGGACCTGTTCCAGTTACCCCTCCACCACCCTTCGGGTGGTCCCCCTCCCCATCGCTTCGCGATAGGGAGGATTTGAACTTCTCAAGCGGCATTGCTTCGGCGCGGCCGGCTTTCGTTCTCGACCCAGTCGAGGAGCAGGGTCAAGACCCGGCGAACCGCCGTTTCCTGCTCGTCGAGGCGGGCTTCGATCATCGCGATCCGGCGTTCGAGCGACGCGTCCCCCGTCGGCTCGGCCACGGCGCCGGGGCGCCTCAGCGGAAGGACCCGGGTGGAGGCGCTGGCCGGCCGGTCGGCCGCCATGTCCGCCGCCACCGCTTCGACATCGTCGCCGCCGATCGTTTCGAGACCCTCGACCCCCGCGTAGAGCAGGAGCCGGTTGGCGAGCTGGTTGAGCTTGCGCGGAACACCACCGCTATGGCGATAGAGGGCCGCGAAGGCGTCCTGGTCGAACGACGGTCGCCCCTGCCAGCCGGCCACGGCAAGGCGATGGGCGGCATAAGGCTCGACCTCATTGGCATCCATCGCTTCCAGATGATGGGAGGCGATGACCCGCTGGCGGAGCTGCTCGAGGCTGTCCTCGGCGGCGACCCGATCCCGGAACTCGGGCTGGCCGAGCAGGAAAATCTGAAGCAGCGCACGGCCCTGGCTGGTGAAGTTCGAAAGCATTCGAAGCTCTTCGAGAGCCGAGACCGGAAGGTTCTGGGCCTCGTCGACGATCAGCAGGGTGCGCTTGCCGCGACCCGCTTCCTCGCGCAGCCTCTGCTCGATCCGGTCGAGCAATTGCGCCTTGGCGACCCCGCCGGTCTCGAGCCCGAGGCCCTGCGCGGCCAGGCGAAGCATGTCGTCCCCTTCGACCTGGGTCGAGACCAGGCTGATCGCGTTCAGCCGCTCGCGGTCGATCGTCGCCATCAGATGGGCGACCAGGGTCGACTTGCCGGCGCCGATCTCGCCGGTGATGACGATGAAGCCCTCGCCCTGGGCCAGGCCGTAGCCGAGATAGGCCATCGCCTTCTTGTGGGTCCGGCTCTCATACCAGTAACGCGCGTCCGGCGTCAGCTGGAAGGGGCGTTCCGAAAGGCCGTAATGGTCGGTGTACATCCTGCCGTCCCTTAGAAAGAGTAGCGCAGGCCGACGAGGATCGAGCCGTAGCTGGCGTCGAACTCCCCGGCCTGGGTTGTGTAGAGGCCCGCGGCGACCTGGGCCTGGAGCCGGTCGCGGAAGACGTTGCGGTAATAGCGGCCCGTCAGCCCCGCTCCGAAGCTGGAGTCGCTGCCGGCGATTCCGCTGTCGAACCAGGCTCCATAAGCGTCGAGATCGTAGCCGGAGGCCCGGGTCAGCCGGCGGCCGAGATTGCCCTGGAGCGAGAAGCTCTGGTCGGTGACCCCGTTCAAGGCGAAGATATTGCTGTCGGGGGCGAGATATTTGCGGTTGGCATAGCCGGCGCCCAGGCCCATCGTCCAGGGGCCCCGAACCGTCGAATATTGGACGTTGGCGCCGCGGTTGCGGAAGTTGAAGTTGCTGATCGACTGGAAAGCGTCGCCGAAGCAGGCGCCGGTGCCGGGATCGTTTCCGAAGACGCAGCCCGAGCCGGTCAGGCTGCCGTTCGACGGAGCCTTAAACTTCGTCGGCAAGCCATTGAGATCGGCTATTAAAAGCCGTCCAAAGCTGCTCACGCCGTCATAGATGGAAGCGTTGAGGGCCGAGCGGCCGTCGATCTTGTGCGACAGCGACGCGGTGAAGCTCTCGCCGCCGTAGCGCCAGCCGCCCCTCGCCTGGAGCTCGGTGCGGGGGCTCGGACGCCAGATGATCCCGGCGTCCCACATGATTCCGTCCTGGTCCAGCGTCCGGAGGCGCGGCCTGGACGGATCCGGGATGAGGTTGCCGCCCGGAGTGAGCAGCGGAACGCCGGTGACGGGGTCGCGCCGGAAATCCTGCTGCGAGCCCTGCATCGTCTCGTAGCCCACTCCGCCGGTGACGGCGAGGGTCGGAGAGACCGGATAGACGATGTCGCCGCGGACATATTTGGCCTCGAAGTCGGAATCGAGCCGGTTCATGTCCTCGCGGACATAGCCCGCGCCGACGGTCCAGCCGAACGGCAGCCGGCCCGGCTCCATTCCGAAGCTGATTGTCGCATTGTGGACGGTGCTGCTCGAATAGCGATCGACCCTGGGGGCGCCCGGAGGAAGGCCGGTGCCGGCGAGGCTGTGATCGTCGACCTTGACGTAGCCCAGGCGATAGCTGGCGCCGACCGCGACCGGCCCGGCATGGGTGGTGAGCGTGGGCCCCGCATAGGCGCTGTAGATTTCGGCGACGTCGGCGCTGTCGATGGTCCGGGCCGCGGGAACCGGCAGCCTGATGTCGGCATGGGTGCGCGCGGCCATTGCGCCGGCGTCGAAGGCGAGGACTCCGGGAATGGCGTCGACATGGACGGCGGCGAGGCCGCTCACCACGTCATTGTCGCTCATCCGGTCGTCCCAGCTAATCCGGTGCTGGTAATTGGCGCTGATCGTGGCCTGCACCCGCCGGGTCGCCACCGAGGCGTCGATGCCGCCGCCGACGCCCGTGTAGGTGAGCACCTCGCCCCGGTCGAAATCCATGGTCGCGACCTGCTGGACCTCGAGATAGGGATGGACGCTGGTACGCGGCTCGCCCTGGACGGAGGCTGCTCCCGCGAGCAGGCTGGCGCTCGCGACGGCTGCGACACCGACCCAGCTGCGCATTGCAAGCCTTTGGAAAAAAGCCTGTTTCATTGGCCGTATCCATAATAAGAGCCGAATTTCCGGCCCGTGGCGGCGAAGCCCGCGCCGTTGAGCAGCAGGCTGATCTGGGGACAGCCGGAGAGAAGGCCGGCGGCCTCCTTCAGGTCCGCCTCGTTGGTCTGGTCCGCCCTCACCACCAGCAGCAGCTGGCCGACATGGGCGGCAAGAGCGGCGGCGGCGCTGGCCATCAGTGCCGGCGGGGAATCGAAGATCACGATCCTCTTCGGCCGGCTCTCGGTCAGGCGCTGAAGCACCCGCGCGGTGCGCTCGGAGCCGAGCAGCTCGGGAACGTCGTTCTCGTAGCGCCCGGCCGGCATGACCGAAAGGCCGCCGACGTCGGTCCGGATGACCAGCCGCTCGGGATCGAGCGACGGATCGGCGAGAGCGTCGACGAAGCCGGCGCCCTGGGCCTCGAGGCCGAGAATGGAGAGCACTTCCGGCTTGGGGAAGTCGGCGTCGACGAGGAGCACCTCCATGTCGCGCTCGCCGGCCAGCGACAGCGCCAGATTGACCGCGCAGAAGGTCTTGCCTTCGTCGGGCTGGGCCGAGCAGACCAGGATCGTCCGGCGCTTGTCGGCGGCGACCGGGCTTCCGGCGCCCATTCCGAGCAGGAGCTGGCGCTTGACGATCCGGAACTCCTCGGCGAGCGGCCCCGCCGGGCTGTCCGGGACGATGAAGCCGCGGTCGCCGAGCGATTCGCGGTCCACCTGGGCTTTCGCTTCGGTGACGACTGGAAGAAAGCTCGTGCCAGTTCCCCGGCGAAAGCCGGGGTCCAGATCCTCCGCCGCGCTGGGCCCCGGCCTTCGCCGGGGAGCAGGATCTGCGGCGGAAGCAGCCTCGGGCTCTTGAGCCACCTCCGGCTCCGGCGCAGGTGCGACGGGCTCGATGGCGGGAGACGTACCGAAGCCGTAAAGCTCCGCCGCCCGCTCCAATAGCGAGCCCGAATGGCTGAGGGGGCTGTGCTTGTTCATCTCGCTCTCCCTCAGGCGACCGTGCTGCGCTGCCAGAATTCGACCGCGAGCAGCAGGGCCCAGGCCGCGCCGAGCGCTCCCGCCCCGCCGCCGAGCCAGACCAGCCGCTGCCTGCGCTTCGTCCTCGCCTCGTCGGTGAGTATTTCGCTGATCGAGCCGAGCACCGGCAGCCCGGTCGCCTCGGCGAGCCGGGTCTGGGTCGGGAAGGTGGTCTGGATCTGCCCGAGCACGTAGGCGGCTCCGGCGCCGGCGCCGAGGCCGACGAACAGGATCAGGGTGAGCAGGAGGGGCCGGTTGGGAGTCATCGGGACGCTGGGCTGGCTCGGCGGATCGATGACCTTGAACTTGACGGCGTCGGTCTGGCTCCGGACGTCGGACCTCAGGCGCACCTGGTCGCGGTCCTCGAGCAATTTGTCATATTGCTTCTTAAGCACGTCATAGTCGCGATTGAGCCGCTCCTGCTCGGCGGCGACTCCGGGCTCCGAGGCCTGGCGGGTGCCGAGCTGGGCGAGATCGGACTGGAGCTGAGCCTTGCGGGCCGCCGCGGCGTTCACCTGGCCTTCCTTCTCGGCGACCATCGCCCGGAGCGACACCCAGGACGGGTTGGGCATGGTTCCGGCGCCTGCCGGCTCGCGGGCGGCGATCGGCCGCAGGCGCTCGATCTGGTTGCGGAGCCTGACGACGTCGGGATGGCTGTCGGTCCAGCCCTGCGCCGCCGACTGGGCGAGCTGGGCTTCCAGGGCGGCAAGCTGGCCTCGGGCGCCGCCGCCGCTCGTTCCGCCGATCATCGGGATCGACGAGGGCGTGGCGCCAAGCTGGCTTCGAATCGCGGCGAGGGAGCTTTGCGCCTGCATCAGCTGCTGCTCGATCCCGGCGAGCTCGGTCCGGGCCGCGCCCATTCGAGCGGCGATCGAGCCTTCGCCGGGGAGAAGGCCGAGAAAGCGCTGCTCGAACTCGACCCGGCGCTGCTCGGCTTCCTGCAGTTGCGCCTCGCGGGCCTTCAGTTGCTGGTCGAGGAAGGCGAGGCTCTGACTGGCCTCGTCGCGGTCCCCGGCGAGATTCTGCTCGACGAAGAGGTCGAGGAGGCCCTGGACGATCGCCGCGGAGAGCTTCGCGTTCTGGCGGTTGGAGAAGCCGGAGACGCTGGCGGTGGCGCTGATCTCGAACATATTGTCGGGCTGGGCGGTGACCTTGATCGATTCGCGAAGCCCGGCCACCTGGACGGCGAGGTCGCGCTCGCTCGCGACGAGGCTGTTGAGATCGGTGCGGCGGACGACCTTGGCGAGATTCTCGCTCGACGTCAGGGTCTGCTTGACCCGGTTGAGATCCCCTTCCCTCTCCTGGACGGTGATCCCGACCTGGTTGGGAAGGATCGACTGCGCCTGGACGAAGACCCGCGACTTGGATTCGTAGGTGTTCGGGATGAGCGCGACGGCAAGCCAGCCGAGGACGCAGATCCCCCACGCCACGGCCAGGGCCAGCCAGCGGCGACGCCACACCTGGTGGATGGCGATCCTGATCTGTTCGTAAAGTCCGTCCATCGAGCCGGTCGATCCTTGCGTGCGTGTGCGAAAGTGGCGGCGGTCGGCGCCTTTAGAACATGCTCTCCGGGATGATGATGACGTCGCCCGGCTCGAGCCGGACGTTGGCCTTGGTGTCGCCCTTGAGCAGCCGGGCGATCCTGAGGTCATATTCGGTCTGCGTTCCGGTCGCCCGGTCGTGGCGGATCAGCCGGGCGCGGTTGCCTGCCGCATATTCGGACAGGCCGCCGACCGCGATCATCGCGTCCAGGAGGGTCATGTTGGCCCGGTAGGGAAGCGAGGCGGGCTTCTCGGTCGCTCCGACGACCCGGATCTGCTGGCTGAAGCTGCCCTGGAAGGTTTCGACCATCACCGTCACCCGGGGGTCGTCGACATATTTGGTCAAAGCCAGCCGGATGTCGTCGGCGAGCTGGGAGGTGGTCTTGCCTGCGGCCTGGAGGTCCGGGATGAGCGGGATCGTGATCATTCCGTCCGGTCGGACCTGGACCTTGCCGCCGAGATCGGCATTGCGCCAGACGAAGACGTTCAATTGGTCGAGCGCGCCGATCACATATTTCTCGGTCGCGGCGGTGTCGCCCGATCCGACGAAGCTGGCCGGCGGAAGCTGGTTGCCGGACCTGGCGCCGGCCGTGCCGCAGCCCGCGAGGGCGAGCGCGCCGAGGCCGAGGGCGAAAGCGAGCTTGGGGCTTGGACGCATCTTGACAGATCCTCTTCTTGTCGCCGCGGTTCGAGGTCCTGACGTCAGACGCTCGAAATTTGGGTCCGCTATGGCGTGAAGAGGTAAAATTACCGTTAGGAACAATGGCCTTTAGAGGCGCGTCCCGTTTTGGGACCGGCGTCGCGGAGGGGTTAATCGCGCGGCGCGTACCCCGGCGAAGGCCGGGGTCCGGTTCTTACGCCGTAGCTGGACCCCGGCCTTCGCCGGGGAGCACCGCAATCTCCAGCGCCGGCGGGTGGCCGAGGAAGGCCGCGGGGCTGGCCGAGAGGCCGTAGGCGCCGGCGAGGAAGACGGCAGCGAGGTCGCCGACCTCGGCCCTGGGGATCATGACGTCGTCGGCGAGACGGTCGAGCGGGGTGCACAGGCAGCCGACGATACTCGCTTCCTCCCGCGCCTCCGCGCCGAATCGGTTCGCGATCGCGACCGGGTAATTGCGGCGAACGACCTGGCCGAAATTGCCCGAGGCGGCGAGCTGGTGGTGCATCCCGCCGTCGGCGACGAGGAAGATCTTGCCGTGGCTTTCCTTGCGGTCGACGATCCGGGTCAGATAGACCCCCGACTCCCCGACCAGCCAGCGGCCGAGCTCGATCGCGAAGCCGCTCGTCGCGAGGATACCCGGCCGCTGCGCCAGGGTCTCGGCCAGCGCCGACCCGACCGCCTCGATGTCGAGCGGAGCCTCGGTCGCGAAATAAGGGATTCCGAAGCCGCCGCCGAGATTGATCAAAGGCGGAGTGATTCCCGCCGCCTCGGCCAGCTCGGCGGCGAGCGCGACCGTCGCCCGTTGCGCCTCGATCAGCGATTGCGCGGACAAGGCCTGCGAACCTGCGAAAATATGCAATCCCCGCCACATTGCGCCACTTTCGACCACATGCCGGATCAAGGCCGGGACCCGGGCCGAATCGACCCCGAACGGCTTGGCGCCGCCGCCCATGCGCATCCCCGAGCCCTTGATCTCGAAATCGGGATTGACCCGGATGGCGAGCCGCGGAGTCCGGCCCCGGGCCCGGCCGATCGCAAGCGCCCGCTCCGCTTCGCCTTCGGATTCGAGGTTGAGCGTCACCCCGGCCTCGATCGCGGCGGCGAGCTCGTCGTCGCGCTTGCCGGGGCCGGCGAAAGAGATTTCGCCGGAGTGCGTTCCGGTTGCCAGCGCCGCCTTCATCTCCCCGGCCGACGCGACGTCGAGACCATCGACAATCTTCGCGACATGATTTAAAAGTGGCGTATAAGTATTTGCCTTTATAGCGTAATGTAGATTGACTCCGGGGCAGGCCGAGCGAAAACGGGCCACCTGAGCCGTCACCCGGGCCAGGTCGTAGACGAACAAGGGCGTGTCCCCCGCCTCCTCGACGAGCGAATCGGCTCGGCGGCCGCCGATCAGCAACATGCCGTCCTCGGCCTCGAAGCCGGCGGGAATCGCCCCCATGGGCTTGCTCATTCTATCAGCTCGCTCTTGATCTTTTCTCGGTCGAGCTTGCCGTTGGGAGAGCGCGGCAGCTCGTCGCGCCAGAGGATATGCGCCGGCTGCATAAAATTCGGTAACTCGCGGCGAAGATAGTTGCGCAGATCCGAATCGGCCTCCTCCCCTCTGCCCCGAACGACCAGGGCGATCGCCTCGCCGAGCCGGTCGTCCGGAACGCCCAGCGCTACCGCCTCGGTGACGACCCCGCTCGCCACCGCGGCTTCCTCGACCTCGGTCGGGCTGACCCTGTTGCCGCTGGTCTTGATCATCGAATCCTCGCGGCCGACGAAATAGAGAAGGCCCTGCTCGTCCCGCCTGACCCGGTCGCCGGACCAGACCGCCGTGCCGCCGTAGCGGGATCCGGGCGGCGCCGGCCTGAAGCGGATCGCGGTCCGCTCCGGATCGTTCCAATAGCCCCTGGCGACCAGCGGACCGGCGTGGACGAGCTCCCCGTCCTCGCCCGGAGCGCAGAGCGAGCCGTCCGGCTTTGACGCCATGACTTCAGCGAAGGGAATGGCCGTGCCGATCGAATCGGGATGCTCGTCGAGCAAGGCCGGTTCGAGGAAAGTCGAGCGAAAGGCCTCGGTGAGCCCGTACATGAGATAGAGTTCGGCGGCCGGGAACAGCTCGCGAAGGCGGCGCACGATCGACACCGGAAGCCGGCCGCCGCTGTTGGTAAGGCGGCGAAGCGACAGCGCCGCTTCGGGCGGCCATTGCGCCTCGACCAGCTGGACCCAGAGCGGCGGCACTCCGGCGAGCGTCGTGATGCCGTGGGTCTCGACGGCCCGGATAACGTCGCGGGCGGCGAGATATTCGATCGGGACCACGCAGGCGCCCGCCGCCCAGGTCGAGAAGAGCTGGTTCTGGCCGTAGTCGAAGCTGAGCGGAAGCACTCCGAGCACCCGGTCGTTCGGCGCGAGGCGCAGATAATGCGCGACGCTGACCGCCCCCAGCCACATATTGGCGTGACTGAGCATCACGCCCTTGGGCCGGCCGGTCGAGCCGGAGGTGTAGAGCAAGGCGGCGAGGTCGTCCGGATCGGCGGCCGACGGCGGCAGCCGGTCGCCGCCGGAGAGCAGGGCCGCGCCTTCCTCCTCCATGGCCGCCGCGCAGCCCGTGGGCAAATCCCCCTCCCCCAAGGTTCCAAGCCGCGCCTTGCCCGTGATCAGCAGCCTGGCGCCGCTGTCGGCGAGGATATGGCCGACCTGGCCCCGCTTCAGGAGCGGATTGACCGGGACATGGACCAGCCCGGCGCGGGCGCAGGCCAGCGGCAGGAGGCCGGTCATCCGGGTCTTGGGAAGCCAGCTCGCCACCCGGTCGCCGGGAACCAGGCCCCGCGACTTCAGGGCGGCCGCGAGCGTTCCGACCGCCGCCTCGAGGCCGGAATAATCGAGCAGGCCCTCCCTGGTGAGGAGGGCCGGAGCGCCGGGATCGCCCGTTGACGTCAAATGGTCGAGCGGACGGGGATTGGGATCCGGGGCTTGCACCTTGCCTCCTCAGTGCGCCACAGCAGGGAAGCTGGGCTTGGAGCCGGGGGATAGCGCGTTGGGCTTCGAGGTGGAACTGTTCGATGGCCTCGATTCGGTGGCGGCGGATTCCGATGGCGCCCTCGACCGCCGCCCTTCCCTCTTCGACCGTCTCGAATGGTTCCGGCTGGTCGCTGAACATTGTCCGCCGCCGGGACGCCTTCTCGCCGCGCGGGCGCGCGACGGCGACGGCGCGGCGGCTTGGCTGTTTCTCGCCGAGCAGGGCGGCAAAGCGGAGGCCTGGCGCTGCTGGTACAGTCTGCGCTTCGGGCTCGTCGGCGCTGCGGCAGGCGCCGAATCGATCGCAAAAGCTCTGCGCAAGCGACTGGTCCGGCTCGAAATCGCCCCGATCGAAGAGCCCGAGCCGCTGGCTGCGGCCTTCCGCCGGGCAGGATGGGCCGTCTTACTCAGCCCCGCCACCGTCTCCTGGCGGATCGACACGGAGGGACAGGATTTCAACGCCTATTGGGCGAATCGGCCGGGCAAGCTGCGCAATACCGCCCAGCGCAAGGCCAAGGCGGCGAAGCTGGACATCGAGATATATCGGGATTTCGACCCGGCCGGCTGGGCCGCCTACGAAGAAGTCTATGCCGCCAGCTGGAAACCCGAGGAAGGCTCGCCCGCTTTCCTTCGGGCGCTGGCCGAGCAGGAGGGCGAGGCCGGGCGCCTTCGGCTCGGAGTGGCGCGCAAGGACGGCCGGCCGCTCGCCGCCCAACTCTGGACGGTCGAGAACAAGACCGCCTGGATCCACAAGCTCGCCTATCGCGAGGACTGCAAGGCGCTCTCTCCAGGCACCGTGCTGAGCATGGCCATGTTCCGCTCGGCGCTGGACGAAGACCGGGTCTCCCGGATCGACTATGGCACCGGCGACGACGGCTACAAGCGCGACTGGATGGGCGAGCGGGCGACCTTGTGGCGGCTCGAGGCCTTCAACCTCTCCTCCCCTCGCGGGCTGGCCGGGGCCGCGAGAGCCGGACTATCGAAGCTTGTCCGCCGCGCTCGAAGCCGTTAGGCGCGGCGCGCTACGAGGGGAGCCCACCGATGACCGACGCCTTGAACGACGAACAGGAAGTCGACGCCACCCTTCGAGCGGTGCTTCGCGACGTTCTGGGCCTGCCCGAGGCGCAGGTCGCGGCGTTCGACGAATCCAGCCCGCTGTTCGGAGCGCTCCCGGAATTCGACTCGATGGCCGTTGCAGGGCTCCTCACCGAGCTCGAGGAAAGGCTCGGGATCCTCATCGAGGATCATGAGGTCGACGCCGACATGCTTGAAAGCTTCGGCTCCCTGCTCACCTTCGCCCGTTCCAAAACGCTGCAGTGAGCCGCGCCGGCCTCCATTATTCCACCTATCGGGCGGGGGGGCGGGACGAATGGATGATGCGGATCGGCGGCGACGGCCCCGCCCTCCTCTTTCTTCCGCCGCTCTTCGAGGAGATGAACCGCACACGGGCACTGCTCGCGACGGCGATGGGAGTCCTGGCGGGGGAAGGCTTTGCCTGCTTCCTGCCGGACCTTCCCGGGACCGGCGAGAGCGAGCGGGCGCTGGAGGCGGTGACTTGGCAGGACTGGCGCGACGCCGCGGCGGCCGCCTTCGCGACGGTCGGAGCGGCCGCCTCGGTCGGACTTCGGGGGGGAGCCCTGCTTGACGAGCCGGCTCCGGCG
>JBAWCC010000128.1:0-12853 GCA_049590095.1 Allosphingosinicella sp.
CCCTACCACCGTCCGCACCGGAAATCGTCACCGAACGGCTATGGGTCCTTCCCTCGGCTGGATTCCCCTCCGCCACCGGGGCCGCGCCGGCATCGCCGCCGACCGCTTCCTACCGGGCACGGGCGCCTCCAGCGCCCTGAGCGGCCGCATTTTCGCGGCTCCTCGAGAAACGAACTTCCGCCGCTGGCCGGCGGGCTCATTCAGCTGGAGAAGATCATGTCATCCACGGCCTACAGACTCACGCATATCCACCGCCGCCTCGACGAGGCCATTTCCGGCGAGGCGGCCAGGCGGCTTCCCGACAGCCTGAGGCTGCTTCGCCTCAAGAAGCTCCGCCTCGCGGTCAAAGACCGTCTCGCCACCCTGATGCGAAGGAGCCTCGCCGCCTGAGCCTTTCGGGGCCGGCGCCCCCCGCCGGGCGCCGGCCCCCATCTCCCTACCTGCCCCGACCCCTTGCGGAGCAAAGCCCCACCGATGCCGAACCCGCACAGGTACTTCCCCGGTGCCTGGCACGTGCCTGGCACGTAGGTAATTTCCTCGGTGCCTGGCACTTGCCTGGCACCGATCCCGCCCGCATCCCCGGCGTTTCCGTGTGACCGAACCGCCGGCGCTTCGCTAGAAGGCGGAAATGCTCACCCCGCTCCCCCCGGGCCATGTCGGCGCCGTCGTCACCTATCTGGAGATGCTCGCGCGCGCGCCGCTTCGCCCCCTCCCCGATTCGCCACTTCGATTCGAACGCTGGCGCAACCCCGAGCCCGCCCGCTACCGCCTCCTCTTCGAGCGCGTCGGCGCGCGCTGGCTCTGGTATTCGCGCCTCGCCATGGACGACGAGCGCCTCCGGGCCGAAATGGCCGAGGTCCACGCCATCGTCGACAAAGCGGGGATCGAGGTCGGGATGGTCGAGCTCGACTTCCGGACCCGAGGCGAATGCCTGGTCCGCTTCCTCGGCCTCGTCCCGGAGCTCGCCGGCAAGGGCCACGGCGCCTGGCTCCTCTCCCAAACCCTGGCTCTCGCCTGGCGCCCGGGAGTGACCAGGGTCTCGGTCAACACCTGCACGCTGGACCATCCGGCCGCCCTCAAGGCCTATCTCAACGCCGGCTTCACCGCGGTGAAGCGCGCCTTCGAAAGCTTCCCCGATCCGCGCCTCGCGGGCCTCCTCCCGGCGGGCGCCGCGCCTCAGATCCCCGTGGTCGTGCCGTCCGCGGAAGCGCCTCCGGACGCTCCGCCCGAGAGCTGAACGTAGATTCGGGCGATGATCGTCGTCGTCACGACGACGAAGGCCGCGTTGATCAGCGCGCCGACCAGGGCGAGGACGAAGCCTCCGGTGGTCCCGGGCTGCGGCGGCCCTGCGATCGCGGCGATGAGCAGGCCGAGGATCATCGTGATCACCATCGTCACGACGACGAGGACGATCATCATCAGCCCGACGAAGCCGAGCAGCTTCCAGAAATGGCCCCCGGTGAGGCTCCAGCTTCGCCGGATGATGGCCACCGGCCCGACCGGCTCGGCGGCGGCGACGGGAGTCATCACCAGCAGCCTGACGGCGAAGAACAGCCCGACCGCCAGGAACAGGAGCGTGACCAGCGCGATCCGCCCGCCCTTGGCCGGCGTCGGCGCGGTGAAATCCTCCGGCGAGAGGCCGCTCAGCGCCACCAGCGGCAGGAAGACGAGGCCCATCGCCGCGACGAGGAGAAGCACCGCCCCGAGCATGGGCAGGAACCGCCGGAAGCCGTGGGCGATGGCCTCGCCCACCGTCTTGTGCCGGCCGAGCGCAAGCGAGGACATGGCCAGGGAGGCGGCGATGTTGAGGATCAGGACGACCGGAAGGAGAAGCAGCCAGAGCCCCGGCTCGGGCGCCGCCCCGGGCGCCACCGAGGCGGCCGGCCCGAACGCCTGCATGGCAACGCTGGGCAGGGCGATTAAGGCCAAGGCGATGGTGAACAGGGCGCCGAAATGCAGCTTCAGATATTGCACCGTCTCGTTCCAGGCGGTGGTGATCGACAATCCGGCCATCTTCGTCCCCTCTTCAGGCCGCCAGTTAAGCCAGTGCCGCCTTACGGGCAATCGGATATCCGCCAGGCCGCCGGCGAACGCCGGACGTCGGCGGGAACTCGTCCCGCCCGGGCGATTGTTCCGCCGATGTAACGGAGGGGCGGAGTGGAATTTAATCGCTGGGCGCGGGCGGGGCTCGCGATCACGCTCGGCGAAGCGCCGGTCAGTCCGCCGGCTCGTCGCGGCCGTTTCTCGGCTCGATCCGGCCGTAGAAGAACGCTCCGCCCATGATCAAAGCCATCACGCCGATCGAATCGATATCATCGGGTCAACGTGCGTCGGCCCGGATGGTTCTGCGGCGGCGGAAAAACCTGGGCGCTGCGGCGTCCGGCTTCAGCCGGCTACCGCGTCCGCTCGGCCTGAGGCTGCGACCGGTAGGTCGACGGCCGCTTCTGTGCCACCATCGGGAATTTCTCGCCGCCGTGATAGGTTACGGTCCCGCACATCAGGTCGCCCTTGGCCGAGAGCCTGCCGTCGAACAGGACGTCGCCCTCGCGCGAAGCGACGACCATGTGGATGCTGTCGCCGGTCAGCCTGATCCCGCGCAGGACGACCGGAGCCGTCCTCGCCGGCGCCAGCGATCCGCCATAGCCGCCGTCGACGAGACCGATCGACATCAGGCCGAAGCTGGCCAGCCCCCGGGGAACCATCAGGAAATCCCAATGGCCGTGAAGGTTCGGGGCCTCGCCGCCCGCCGCGGCGGCTCCGGCGTCGCAGCTCAGGACGATCGGCGTCGAAGGCTGTGCAAAAGCCGCTTCGGGGGCGGTGAAAGCGGCGGCCAGGACGAGCGTCATCAGGAATTTCATCTTCATATCTCCATGCTGGATCAGCTTCGGGGCGCGGGATCGTGCCGCCGGCGAGCGCCATCCGCCCGTCCGCCGCCGCCTCGACAAGCCTGGATTTCGCCAATAGCTTGCGCTTTTTCGCCAATGTGAAGAAGCATGCAGTTCACGCAGCGCCAACGGCCGTTCCGGGTGAGATGGAGACCTTTCGCCGCCGCGATCCTGGTCGGCCTGCTCCTCGGCCTGGCGGGCCCCTTCGGCTCCTATCCGGCCTACCCGACCGCGACCCGCTACGCCTTCTGGCTGGGCCTGACGGCGGTGGGCGCGGTGGCCGCGGTCGCGGCGGATTCAGTTCTGCCCGCAACGAGGCTTCGCTCCGGTGGCGTGCGGATCGGAGCCCTCGCCCGCGTCTCCGCCTTGCCGATGACCTTCGTCGTCGCCTGGACCATGTCGCTCGTCCAGCCGGGCCGGGTCTTCACGCCCCAGCAGCTGCCGGCACTGTTCGCCTGCGTCGCGGCCGTCCAGCTGCTGATCGTCTACGCGACGACGTCCCCCTTGCCCGCCGCCGACGGCGCCGGGGCGCCCGGCCGTTCGCCGGCTCCTCCGGAGCCGGGGCCGGAGCCGATCCCCGCCGCCTTTCCGCCGGCCCTGCTGAGCAAGCTTCCGCCGGCGATCGGAGGCGACATCGTCGCTCTCGAGACGGAGGATCATTATCTTCGGGTCCATACCGCCGGAGGAAGCGCCCTGATCCTGATGCGGATGGCCGACGCAGTCGCCTTGCTCGACCCGCGGCTTGGAGCGCAGGTCCATCGCCGCTGGTGGGTCGCAGAGGCCGCGGTCGAGGGCGTCCGGACGGAGGGGCGCAAGCTTTCCCTCCGCCTGATCGACCAGAGCCTGGTCCCGGTCGGCAGGACCTTCGCCGCAGCGGCCAGGGCAAGGTTCGCTGATGCCGGGGACCGGCTTCAGCCGCCGGCGAAGGGCCTCCCGGTGCCGGCGCCTGGGCAGGACTCCCGCTTTTTTCGGACTATTGCTTGACAGTGTTCACAGTGCTGTTCTGGTCGTCGATGTAGTCGATCGGCATGTAGACGGCGATTCCGGTGGGACCGGGAACCGCGTTGCCTGCCGTGTGAACGCCCACGCCGGTGACGGTGCTCGCGCTCCCGGGATAAAGGTACCAACCGCTGCCGCTGTCGCCGCCGACGCTGATCACGGCCTGGTTGGTGCCGTTGACTTCGATCCACCCCAAGGCGCCATCGTAGGTCAGCGCACCGTTCGAGATGGTTCCACAGGTAATGCCGGTATTGCCCCCCGACTTGCAGACCACCATGCCGCGTTTCTGATTGTAGTAGCCGGTAATCGCCGTCAGACGATGGATGCCGGACGCTGGGAACTCCGGGATGTTGTTTTCATCGAAGTAGGCTATCTGGTTATCGACGAGGACTCCTGTGACATCGAAGATCTGATAGTCCCACTTGTCGCTGACGCCGTCGCCGCCATAGGCCGGGTCCCTGTTGCGCTTCTCCTCGTCCGGTCCGGACAGGGTCACGTACCGGTCGCCGAACTTGACCCGCATGCTGTCGGGGCAATGCCCTGAGGTCAGGATGCCGCGCTTGGCGACATTGTTCTTGGTGTAGGCGACCGCGAAGCCAAGGGTACAATCCGCCAGATCGTTCTGCCGGATCGTCGCGTCGGTGGTTCCGCTCGGCAGCGTCGAAACGAACAGGGGGTTGCCTGCATAGAGCCGGTCGCCGGTCTGCACGCCGGTCGGGGCCGCCTGGACCCTCGGCAGCGGCGCCACGACAATGTCGGTTTCGACCTTGCGGGTTTCCGGCAGGATAGCGCGAATGCGCGCCACATCATTCTCGCCGGCCACGGTGATGACGTACCGCTCGGTTTCGAGATCGTATTTGGCGGTGAACGGAATTCGGGACGCATTCAGCGCTGCGGCGAGTTCTTCGAGCTCACGGGCGAAGGCGCCACGCGACTTCTTGGCCTGCTTCAGCTGCACATAACGACGCAGCTTGGGATCCAGGCCGTCGAGAAAGGCTTTTCGGTCGCTCCTGTCGGCGAACAGGATGACGATCTTGAACTGCGGCTCATGTTGAATGAACATGTCGCCATATTGCGGATCGCCTTCAGCGTTCAGCCGCTCCGAAAGCGCGATGACGTCCCCTTGTACGGCGATCCGTGTCTCGGCTTCGCTCCGCGATAAATCGTATCTTTGCATGAGGTACGTGACCGACGGGTTAGCCGAAGTCTGCTGCGCCGTCGAGGGATCCGCCGAGAGCAGAGCGGTAACGGAAATCAGGAAAAATGCGCATTTCCGCATATCAGCCTCCGATAGCGTAAAGTGACTGGGGACAGGTCGCGGGCGGCGCTGCGGCGAGGTCGGAGCGAGTGACCGATCCGCCGCCGGGAATGCGGGTCACCTCTCCGATGGGAATGGTTCGTCCGGGCCATGACACGGCTTCGCCACTATTCCCGCTCGCTACGAGCTTCGCGGCGGGCGGAAAGACGGCAGTGAAAGTCCTGCCCTCGATTTCAACCACGATGCACCCGTCGCGCCGTGAAAGTTTGCCCGGCACAACACGCCCGAGGACCAGGAGTGGCTTGCTGCTGGTGACCAGGCCCCGGCGCGGCAGCGAAGTTGCCGGGGTGGCGACGTCACGGTGCGCTTCACGCTTTACCGACTCGGACGATGATATCGAAACCGTCTCGGCCGGGGACGCAACCCGGTTCTCGCCATCAGAGCCGGCTACTCGGGCTTCATCCGGCCTGATCGCCGCGGATGTGTTCTTTGTTGCAGAATCCGCACACGCCGCAAGCGAGAGCAAGCAAAGGCTACCTGCCAGCATGTAGCCGATTAGGGAATGGGAGTAATTCATGCCACTGATAACAAATGGTTGCTTCACTCGTTCCGATGCCGATTGTCTAAATCGAATTTCATGATAACGGCGCCGGCTGTCTTCGGGGCGACAATGAACTTGCGTACTTGGAGTAGGCCCATCCTCCTGATGATACGACGCCGGCTGTGCGACCGCTTTGGGCCGGTCGGTGCCCTGAACCTCAAGACCGACGCCGAGGATACGGACCGCTTCGATCGCGAGCGCCGCCGCGTGAGCCTCATGACGCGCTTCGCGCACTTCGCGTCTCCTCCGCGTGAGCCAATCTTCTTCAGGTGCCCCCAAACAGATCTTCGCGGTGCCTGAAGCGGTCTTCGGTTCGCTTCCGGCCTTGAACCGGCAGGCTGCTTCGGCCCAAAAGCCCCCTCATGAAACTCACAGCCCTCCTCGTCGCCCCGCTCGCCAACCAGCTCCAGGCCGTCTCCGCATGGCTCGACAAAGCGGAGGCCTTCGCCGCCGATCGCCCCGGGGGTCCCGACGCCCTGCTCCCGCTCCGGCTCGCGCCCGACATGCTTCCGCTGGCGACCCAGCTTCGATTCCTCGCCTTCCAGGCGCAGGAGCCGGTCTACCGGCTTCGGGGCGAAGAGGTGCCGGAGGCGGTGCTCCAGGTCCGGCAGGAGGGCCGGGACGGCGCGGACAGGCCCGGCACCTGGGCCGAGGCCCTGGCGCGCGTGGCCGAGGCTTCGGAATTGCTTGCGGCGGTCGGCCCCGACGAGTTCGACCCCGGCGACGGCTCGCCGCTCGTCCACGATCTGCCCAACGGGATGATCTTCGACATGAGCCGGGAGCAATATGTCCGCGACTGGGCCCTTCCCCAGGCCGCCTTCCACCAGATGATCGCCTACGCCCTCCTTCGCCAGGCGGGCGTGCCGCTCGGCAAGGCGGATTATGTGCCGCACATGTTCGGCTATCTGAGGCCGGGCACCGCTCCGGCGGCCTAGGCTCCTGTTTCAGGCGCATTCGGCTTGCCCTTGCCCGCCCGCACGACGAAGGACGAGCCGTGAGCGCGGACGGCGACCGAATCGAATGGCGGGTGACGCCGGGCCTCAGCCCCTATCCGCCGGTGCTCGCCGAGATGGAGGCCCGCGCCGCCGCCGTTCGCTCCGGCTCGACTTCCGAGCTCGTCTGGCTGCTCGAGCATCCTCCCCTCTTCACCGCCGGGACCAGCGCCGATCCGGTGGAGCTGTTCAACCCCCTGGGCTTCCCGGTCTTCGCGGCCGGACGCGGGGGGCGTTATACCTATCACGGGCCCGGGCAGCGGGTTGGCTATGTGCTTCTCGACCTCGACCGGCGGGGGCGGGACGTTCGCGGCTTCGTCCATTCGCTGGAGGGCTGGGTGATCGCGACTCTCGCCCGGCTGGGGGTGGCGGCCCGGCGGGCCGAGGGACGGATCGGGATCTGGGCGGACGGGCCCCGGGGCGAGGCGAAAGTGGGGGCGATCGGGGTCCGGGTCAGGCGGTGGGTCAGCTATCACGGCTTCTCGGTCAATCTGGAGCCCGAACTTTCCCACTTCTCAGGGATAGTGCCCTGCGGTATTGCCGACTTCCCAGTGACCAGCCTCGACGAGATGGGAGTGGCCGCAAGGCAGGAAGATTTCGACCTGGCGCTGAGAGAAGGGCTCTACGATTTCCTGCGCTCCCTGGAGGGGGGACGCGAGAAGGCTTGAGAGCACTTTCCTTTCCGTTTATTGTGCAAAATCGATTTGGCAAAAAAGGGGCCATCCCGTCCAGATCGTCCAACCTAGGGAGTTTCTAAATGCGTGACCTTCTTTCCAAAGTGACCACCGCCTCGATGGTTGCCGGCGCGGCCCTGCTCGTCGCGGCTTGCGGCGGCGGTGAGGAAGCGGCTGTCAACAACACGGCCGTGAACTACACCGACGACGCCCTCATGGGCGGCAACGACGTCGGCGTCGTCGACGCGCTCAACACGACCACCACGGACAGCAACGGTCTCGGCACCGCTGCCGACCTGAACGCGACGACCAGCACGACCACGACCAACACCACCACGGTCGACACCACGATGAACACCGGCACGGGCACTGGCAACACCACCGGCATGTAATCGAAGGTTCGATTTTTTTCGGAAAGGGCCGTCCGGGCGACCGGGCGGCCCTTTTCTTGTCCGGCACGTCTTTTCATATGGGCGTCAGGCGCTTAGGTATGACGAGCCGTGCCGCAGTCACGACGGGCACGGCGCGTGAAGCTTTATTGCGAGGCGACCCCTGCTAAGCATGGAGCCAGCGTGTCCAGCGCTCGAGGGGATATATGGCAATCAGGATGAAGAACGGCTTCATCGCCGCCGCCGCCGTCGCGGCAACGCTGGCGGCCGCCCCGGCGTCGGCGCAGCTCTATCTCAACCCGCCCGACATGCGCTCCGCGCCGATCGAGCCGAGCGACCCGCTGGTCGGCCTGCCGATGCCCGGTGCGACCGCCGCCGAGCATCGCGCCAATCTGGTGTGGAACCTGCGCGCGGCCCTCAACGTCGCCGCTCTCCAGTGCCAATTCTCAGATTATCTGCGGGCGGTGCCGAATTACAACGGCCTCCTCGCCCACCACAGCGTCGAGTTCGCGTCGGCCTACACGGCGCTGAACAACTATTACAAGCGTACCCTCGGAGCCAAAGGGCAGAAGGCGTTCGACGATTATTCGACCATGACCTACAACGGCTGGTCCCCGGCCCAGGCGCAGCAAATCTATTGCCAGACCGCCACGAACGTCATCAAATCGGCGCTGGCCGCGCCCAAGGGGCAGCTTCTACCGCTCGCCCAGGCCCGGCTTCGCGAGATGCGCAACGCCCTGGTGCCGGCCTATGAGCCGCGTCCGGCCTACCGGCCCTATCTGATCAGGCTGGAGCCGCTGCCCCCACTGGCGGCCGCCTGCTACAACAAGAAGGGCGCCCTTCGCCGCGCCTGCGGGGGCAGCGCGAAATAGCCCCTGCCTAAGGCATCCCGATAAATTTGTGCGCCTGCAGGCCGAGCCGCCAGCGCGGATGGTCCATCACATAGCCGATCGCCGCAGCCAGCGACTCCTCGCGTTCCGGCCCGTCCAGCGGCTGGAGGATGAAGTGCCGGAAATCCCAGTCGAGCAGGGCCTCGGGATCGATCCCGGCCTGAGGCCAGACCAGCTTGAGCTCGTCGCCCGACCGCTGCACCACTTGAGTCCCCGCTTTCGGGCTGACGCAGATCCAGTCCACGCCGACGGCGGCCGGGAGGGTTCCGTTCGTTTCCGCGGCGATCTCGAAGCCCGCCGAGTGGAGCGCGCCGACCAGGGCTCGGTCGAGCTGCAGCATCGGTTCCCCTCCGGTAACGACGACCAGTGGAAACTCTCCCTCCCCCCACAGAGCGCGTACCCGCGCGGCCAGCGCCTCCGCGTCGTAGCGCCCCCCATTCTCACCGTCGGTGCCGACGAAGTCGGTGTCGCAGAAGCGGCATAACGCCTCCGCCCGGTCCCGCTCGCGCCCCGACCACAGGTTGCAGCCCGCGAAGCGCAGGAAGACGGCGCGCCGGCCGGCCTGCATTCCCTCCCCCTGCAGGGTCAGGAAGATCTCCTTGACCGCGTAGCTCACGGCCGCGCCGCATAACGCGTCGGATCTGGGAGGCCCGCTTCTTCGAAGCCCTTCGCCCGAAGGCGGCAGCTGTCGCACAGGCCGCAATGGCCGCCGCCGGGCGCCGGATCGTAGCAGGACCAGCTCAGGCCGGCATCGAGGCCGAGCCGGCAAGCCTCCCGAACGATATCCGCCTTGGTCATCCGGAGAAGCGGCGTGGCGATCCGGAAATGACCACCCTCGTCGCCGGCCCTGGTGGCGAGGATTGCGAGCCGCTCGAAGGCGGCGACGAAATCGGGACGGCAGTCGGGATAGCCGGAATAATCGAGGGCGTTGACCCCGATGTAGATGTCGGCCGCCCCCGCCGCCTCGGCCCAGCCCAGCGCCAGCGACAGGAAAATGGTGTTTCGCGCCGGCACGTAGGTCACAGGAATCTCGCTCCCCAGCCCGTCCTTGGGCACCGCGATGTCGGCGGTCAGGGCGGAGCCTCCGAACGGCCGCAGGTCGAGCGGCAGGACGACATGCCGCTCCGCCCCGATCTCGGCGGCGATTCGGGCCGCGGCCTCGAGCTCGATCCGGTGGCGCTGGCCGTAGTCGACGGTGAGCGCGAGGATCGAAAAGCCCGCTTCCCTGGCGATCGCGGCCGCGACCATGGAATCGAGGCCCCCGGAAAGAAGAGCGACGGCTTTGGACGCTGATGACATGACCGGGCGGCTAGTCCCCGGCGGCGACGGGCGCAAGCGGCCCAAAAGAACGGGCCGCCCGGTAAAGAGCGGCCCAGTTTCGGCCCTGAGGCCTGCTAGGGAGGAAAGCGTGCCCACAATCGGCACGCTCTCTCCTTACGCGGATCAGGGTAAACAAAGGCTTAACGGACAATCCCTCGTCAGCAATTTCCCACCCGTCGAGCCTCCGTCCGGTAGGAAAAGGGACGGCCGTCGACCAGCCCCTGGGTATCGATTCGCGCCAGGCGCGGAGTCTCGACCCGGATGCTGGTATGGCCGAAACCGCGGCCCGGACAGCTATATTGGACGGTAGCGGCGCCCGGCTCGTTCGCGATGACTTCCTGCGCGCAGCTCACCCCCGAATGCTCGAGCTGGACGAGCGCCCGCGGGTTAGCGAGACAGATCGACCTGGGCTCGCCTGCGTCGTCGCGCAGCTGCCACCGGCCGCGCTCGAGCTTCGACAGGGCTTCCAGCGCGGGCAACGCGAAAGCGGGCGCGGCGACGGCAAGCAAGCCGGCCAGCCCGAGCGCCCCCCAGCGCAATCCACCCCGCGGATGTGACATAGGTCAAGCCATTAGCAGGAAAAAATGACGGAATCGAGATCGCGCGCGGGCCGTCGAACTCAATCCTCCAAGTCTCTGGGGGAGATCGGAAAAACCTTCGAGCAGAACTCGCAATCGACGTTGATCAGGCCGTTTTCGTCGACCATCTCTGCGCGCTCGGCGATGCCGAATCGGGCGAGCACTCCACGTACATGCTCGAAATTGCAGCGGCAGCCCTTCTTGAGCGGGGTCGCCTCCAGCACCCGCACCTCCTCCTCGTGGAACAGCCGCCACAGCGCCTCCCCGAGCGGAAGCGCGGGATCGGTCAGCTCATGGCCCTTGATGGTCTCGGCGAGGATCCGGACATGTTCCCATTCGGGATCGTCCAGGCGGGTGTGCAGCCGGTCGCGTCCTTCCTCCCCTTCCGGCAGATGCTGGACGAGGATCCCGCCGGCGATATGGCCGGTATCGTCGACGGCCAGCCGGACGACGCTGGGAAGCTGCTCCGACTGGCTGAAATAATTCTGGGCCGCCTCGCCGAGCGAATTGCCCTCGAGCGGGACGATCCCCTGGTAGCGCTCTTCCGCCAGCGGATGGTCGAAGGTGATGGCGAGATAGCCCTTGCCGAACAAGGCGGCGAGGTCGCGGTGGGTGGGCAGCTCGCCGAGCCGGCCGGAGTCGAAGCGGACATAGCCCCTCAGCTCGCCGTCCCGATAGTCGACGACGAGCAGGTCGATGACGCCGCTTTCCGTCTGGGCCTGGATCGTCAGCTGCCCTTCCGCCTCCTTGAGCAGCGAGCCGAGCAGGGCCGCCAGCACCAGCGCCTCGGAGAGAATACGGGCGATCGGCGCCGGATAATCGTGCGCCGACAATATCTCGCCGAGCAGCGGCCCGAGCCGGACGAGTCGGCCCCGGGCGTTGCGGCCGGGAATGGTAAAGCCGAGCGCCTCGTCGAGATTGGCGGAGCGCGCCTCGATATCGAATTGGGGGGAAGTCATGGACGGGATGTGGCTAGGGTTAGAGGAGGGTTCAAGCACTCAGCCGTCATGCCCCTTCCGGCGCCTCGTACTTGCGCGCCGCCTCCGACAATCGCTCGACGAACTCCGTGATATGCCCTTCCTCGATCACCAGCGGCGGAAGCACGCGAAGCACGTTGTCGCCGGCGGCGACGGTGAGAAGGCCGTGCTCGCGCAGATGGCCGACGAAGGCTCGGCTGTCGGTCTTCATCTTCAAGCCGAGCATCAGGCCGAGGCCGCGGACGCTTTCGAACAGATGGTCGTGATTGGGAATCATCTGCTCGAGCGCTCCGCGCAGCCGCTCGCCCATTCGAGTGACCCGCTCGAGGAATTCGGGCTCGGCGACGACGTCCAGCACCGCCTGGCCGGCGGCCATGGCGAGCGGGTTGCCGCCGTACGTGGAGCCATGGGTGCCGACCACCATCCCCGCCGCGGCCTTTTCGGTGGCAAGGCAGGCGCCCATCGGGAAGCCCCCGCCGATGCCCTTTGCGGAAGCGAGGATGTCCGGCTCTATCCCATAATGCTCATAGGCGAAGAGCTTGCCGGTCCGCGCTACTCCGCACTGGACCTCGTCGAGGACCAGCATGAGGTCCTTCTCGTCGCAGATCCGCCTCAGGCCGCGCATGAATTCGGGGCTCGCCGGGCGGATTCCGCCCTCGCCCTGGACCGGCTCGACCAGGAAGCCGGCCGTGTTCGAGTCGACGGCGGCCTCGGCCGCCTCCAGATCGTCGAAATCGACCACGGTGAAGCCGGGCAGAAGCGGAGCGAAGCCGTCGCGAAGCTTCGCCTGGTCGGTGGCGCTGATCGTCGCCATCGTCCGGCCGTGAAAAGCGTTCTTGAAGGTAATGAGGTTGTGCTTTTCGGGCCGGCCGTGATGATGGTGGTAACGTCGCGCCGTCTTGATCGCGCACTCGACCGCCTCGGCTCCCGAATTGGTGAAGAAGACGGTATCGGCGAATGTATTGTCGACCAGCCGCTGCGCAAAGGCTTCGCCTTGCGGCGATCCGTAGAGATTGGAGACGTGGATCAGGGTCGCCGCCTGCTCCTGGATCGCCTGGGTCAGATGGGGGTGGCCGTGGCCGAGCAGGTTCACCGCGATGCCGCTGGCGAAATCGAGATATTTCTCGCCGCCCTCGCCATACAGATAGACCCCCTCCCCTCGTACCGGCCGCACCGGTGAGCGCGGGTAAACGGGCATGAGCGGCGTGATGGCCATGAAGGGGCTCCGGTCTGTGAATGCAAAAGGGCGACCCTCACGGATCGCCCTCCTGTCTCTAGAGAGGAGGGGGG
>JBAWCC010000129.1:0-37805 GCA_049590095.1 Allosphingosinicella sp.
GTGCGTGGCGTGGCGGAGCCCGCCGTTGGCGATGGTCGCGAAGCCGGCCGCCTGGTCGATCGGGCGCATCTCGTACTCGCCGATCCCGACCGTTGCGGGTATTGAGTACGGACCCTGAGCCGCGGAGCGGCCTGAAATGGCCGCGTCCCTCTACGCCGCCGACCCGCCCTGGGCGGTTCGCGATTTCGAGATCGAGGGCCTGACCCTTCTCTACCACCGCAAGTCCGGCCTCACCCACTTCCTCGCCCCGCCCGCTCCGCAGATCCTCGCCGCCCTCGCGGCCGGCCCGGCGAGCGCCGCCGAGATCGCCGGCCGGATCGGGGAATCGTTCGAGATCGACTCCGACGATCCGGCGGGCGCGATCGCGGCGCGGCTCGCCGAGCTGGAGGCGGCGGGGCTCGTCTGGCGGACATGAGGCACGTCTTTCGGCTCCGGGTGGGGCCCGTCTCGTTCCGAATCGGCTCGCAGTGGCGCCGGCCCGTGGTTCAGCTGCGGCGGCTCTACGCGGGCTATCCCGAGCCCGACGGAGTCTGCGACTTCACCGTAAGGCTCGAGGCGGAGCGGCCCTGGCGGCGGTGGATCCGCCCCTCGGTGGCGATCCGCGGCGACTATGTTCTTCCCGACGCGGCTCCGCTGCCGCTCGCTTTGGGCCTGCTCGCCGCCGAGATGGGAATGAATTTGCAGATGGCGCTTGGCCAGAAGAGGTTCATGCTTCTCCACGCCGCGAGCGTCGAGCGGGACGGTCGGGCGCTTCTGATGACCGGCCATTCGGGCGCGGGCAAATCGACTTTGGGCGCACTCCTCGGCGAACGCGGCTGGCGGTTCATGGGGGACGAGTTCGCGCTCCTGGGGCTCGATGACGGCCTGCTTCATCCCTTCCCTCGGGCGGTCAGCCTGAAGAACGAATCGCTCGGCCTGTTCGACGGAGTCGACCCAGGCCGGCTCGGCCCCGTGCTCAACGGTACGCCCAAGGGCAGGATCCGTCATCTTCGTCCGAACGGCGAGGCGGTGGCCCGGATGGGCGAGCCGGCGAGGCCGGTCATGATCCTCTTCCCCCGCTTCGGCCGCGACCTCGATCCGACGGTTCGCGAGGTCGGCGCGGCGGAGGCTTTCATGAGGCTCACCCAGGCCTCGACCAATTACGTCGCCCTGGGCGAGCGCGGCTTCGACGCCCTCACCCGCTTCGCCGGCGCCCTGCCCTCCAGGGCGATCGACTATGCCGATACCGCCCAGGCGGAAGAGCTGGTCGAGACATTGTGGCGCAGCGCATGAGGGATGCCCGCCCGCTCGTCCGCCTGCTCGCCGACCCGGCTTGCGCCGGCGAGGTGGAGGACTGGACCTCGCTGATCGCCGTCGCCCGAGCCGAATCCCTGATCGGAAGCCTGGCCTGGCGGCTCGAGGGGCTGGATTTGCCGCCGCGGGTCGAGGCCCTGCTCGAGGCCGCCCGCCGCGACGGCGAGGGCTCGCGGGTCCAGGCCCTGTGGGAAGCGGAGATGGCCCGGCGGGCGCTGGCGCCACTGGGAGTCCCGGTCATCCTGCTCAAGGGAACGGCTTATGCCGCCGCCGGGCTCGACTCGGGCCGCGGCCGCTCGATCGGCGACCTCGACATCCTCGTCCCCCGCGCCGCCTTGCCCGACGTCGAGCGCGCCTTGCTCGCCGCCGGCTGGGAATGGGTGAAGGAGGATGAATATGACGACCGATATTACCGCCGCTGGATGCACGAGCTGCCGCCGCTCATCCACCGCGAGCGCGACCGGATGATCGACGTCCACCACGCCATATTGCCGCTCACCGCCCGGCCGAAGCCGGACATGGAGGCGATGATCGCGGAGCGGGTGCCGCTCGCCGACGGCCTCTTCACCCTGTCCCCGGCCGACATGATCGTCCACTCGGCGGCCCACCTGTTCGCCGACGGGGACCTGGCGGGCGGATTGCGCAACCTGTGGGACATCGACCGGCTGCTTCGCGAATTCGCTGAGCGAGACTCGGACTTCGAGCCGGCGCTCCATGAGCGCGCAACCCGGCACGGCCTGCTCCAGGCCGTGGGGCGGTCGGTCCGCCTCGCCCGACACCTCTACGGGACACCGGTTGATTGGGGACAATTGACTGCCGCCGACGCGCTCTACAGGCGCCGCCTGCTCGCTCGCGACGGTTGGGGGCGCCAGCGGCGGCCGCTCACCCGTCTCGGCTTCTATGTGCGGTCGCACTGGCTGAGGATGCCGCCGGCCATGCTGGCCCGGCATCTGTGGGTGAAGGCGCGCCGGAAGAGCTAGGCGTTGGCGCCCTCGAGCGGCTTCCAGCCCAGCTCCTCGAAGGGCGGGCCGTAGCCGCGGCGACGATATTGCTCTTCGGGAAGGTCGAAGGATACGCTCCGGTCGACCACCCGCGCCGTGTCCGGCGATCCGTTCGAGCCGCGAGTCCTGTAGGTGCCCTTGCCGTCCATGAAGCCTCCTGATCGGATTTAGGTCTATACCAAGCGGCCAGGAGGCGCGATCAATTCCGCAAATAAGCCTCCAAGCGCGATTCACCAGTCGAGGACGGGCCAAGCGGCCGTCAGCGGCCCTCGTTCGGCTCACACGGCGCATCGGACTCTGCCGCGCTGTCGCCGCTCTGCACGGCGGTTTCGGCCGCAATTGCGGCTTTGGAGGGTGGGAGTTCCGATGAACTGCGAGGGGCAAACGCGGAGGCGGGATAGAATCTGGACAATGTTTCGCGCCTCAAGCCCGGGGGCAGATACTTGAGCATTCGAAACTCCTCAATCAGATCGCGGAGGTCCTTCGACACCGGGGACAGGCCATTCACCCCAAGAAGGAAAATTTCGTGGCTGGGCAACTGGCTGCGCAAGATGTTCCCGTATCTTGCCTTCTCCGACTCGCTCAGGAGATCGTCGGACCGAAGGCGATCCAACATGGTATATATCAACCGAAAATAGGGTCCGAAGTCACTTTCGAACGGCTTATGGACATACGTCTCGTACTGTTGCACGAGCACATCCTGTTCGATGGCGGCGGTGCCGCCCTGCATCTCGATCCAGAATCTCAATTCGCGGACGGCTCCAATGACGGCATCCTTGCCCTGCCTCATCTTCGGCCGATCTTCGGGATATTCGGCGGAATGCATGAACCGTATCTCGGCCCGAACCGTCCTCATTAAGTTGAGCAGCTCGAAGAATGAGCTCTCGAATCTCTGGCGATGCATGTCCTGCTGTTGGAGCTGAAGGGCTCTAGATTGCACCAAAAGGGTGGTAAGGACAGCTGCAAAACCGAGCGCTCCGAAAAGCGCGTTGAAGGCGCCGAACGAATCACCCCACTGTCCGGCGTGCTCAAGGCTACTTGCACCGATCCACCATTTTGCGATGAGAGGAGCGCTGTTGGCCCAATAGCTCCAACCCGCCACGATGGCTGACGCAGCGAACAATGCTCCGACGATGACGATCCACAGACGCATTGTTTCTGAATAGCCTTTCACGCGATGCAGAGCCAGCGAACTGCGCGAGGCACCTCGGAAGGTCGGACACGCTTTCGCCCCTCCCGCTATGGAAATGGCAAGCTTTCCGTGCGATTGGCCGAGCCATGAGCAGACCGCTTGCCGCCGTGATCCTTGCCGCCGGCAAGGGGACCCGGATGAAATCCGAACTCCACAAGGTGCTTCACCCGATCGCCGGGCGGCCGATGATCGAGCATCTGCTCGAGAGCGTCGAGGCGCTGGGCGCCGAGCGGATCGTCGTCGTCGTGGGCGACCGCCGCCACCAGCTCGAAGCCGCGCTTGCCGGCCGGGCGACCTTCGCCGTCCAGGAGCCGCAGCTCGGGACCGCCCACGCCGTCCTCCAGGCCAAAGAGGCGCTGGCCGGATTCGAGGGCGACGTCCTTCTGCTTTCCGGCGACGTGCCCTTCATCCGCCCGGTCACGATGCGGGCCATGCTGGACACCCTGCACGGCGCCGCCGCACCGGCCGCCGTGGTGCTCGGCTTCCGGCCGCCCGACGCCGGCGCCTACGGCAGGGTCGTCGCCGGCCCCGACGGGCGGGTCGCGAGGATCGTCGAGCATAAGGACGCAACCGACGAGGAGCGCGCCATCGGCCTGTGCAACTCCAATTTGTTCGCCGTCCGATCGCAGGATTTGTGGCCGCTGCTCGAGCGGGTCGGAAACGACAATGCCCAGCAGGAATATTACCTTCCCGACCTCGTCGGCATCGCCGCGGCCGATGGTCGGGCAAGCTCGCTGATCGAAGGCGACGCCGCGGAGGCGATCGGCCCGAACAGCCGCTCCGAATTCGCCCTCGCGGAAAGCGCCTGGCAGGCCCGGAGGCGCTCCGAGGCGATGGCCGAGGGCGCGACCCTGATCGCGCCCGAGACTGTGTGGTTCGCCTTCGACACGAGGCTGGGCCGCGACGTGACGATCGAGCCCAACGTCTTCTTCGGCCCCGGCGTGACCATCGCCGACGGGGTACGGATCCGAGCCTTCAGCCACGTCGAGGGCGCGGCCATTGCCGCCGGCGCCGAGATCGGCCCCTATGCGAGGCTTCGCCCCGGCACCGTGATCGGCGAGAAGGCGAAGGTCGGCAATTTCGTCGAGACCAAGAAGGCGAAGCTGGGCCCCGGCGCCAAGGCCAGTCACCTCACCTATCTCGGCGATGCCGAGGTCGGCGCGAACGCCAATGTCGGAGCGGGAACGATCACCTGCAATTACGACGGATACTTCAAATATGGCACGACGATCGGCGAAGGCGCCTTCATCGGCTCCAACTCGGCGCTGGTCGCCCCGGTCAGCATCGGAGCGGGAGCGATCGTCGGGGCGGGTTCGGTGGTAACGAGGGACGTGGAGCCGGATGCCCTGGTCCTGGCGCGAGGCGTTCAGGAGGCGAGGCCCGGCTGGGCCGCCCGCTTCCGCGCCGCGATGCTGGCGAAAAAGAAAGCGGGTTGATCTGGAACGTCACCCCAGCGAAAGCCGGGGTCCATCCGGCCTCCGGACATGACATTGAATCAGAATGGATTCCAGCCTTCGCTGGAATGACGAGGTAAGCACATGTGCGGAATCATCGGCATCGTCGGGCGCTCGGAAGTGGCCGACCGGCTCATGCAGGGGCTGAGGCGCCTCGAATATCGAGGCTATGATTCGGCCGGCATCTGCACGATCCTGGGGGGAGCGCTCGAGCGCCGCCGGGCCGAAGGCAAGCTCGACAATCTCGCCGCCGAGCTCGCCGCCAACCCGCTCGCCGGGACGATCGGGATCGCCCACACCCGCTGGGCGACCCACGGCGCTCCGACTGTCGGCAACGCCCATCCCCACATCGTCGGCGGAGTGGCCCTGGTCCACAACGGCATCATCGAGAATTTCCGTGCCCTTCGCGAGGAGATGCAGGCGGCCGGCCGAACCTTCCAGTCCCAGACCGACAGCGAGGTGGTCGCCCATCTGATCGACCATCAACTCGAGCAGGGCAAGAGCCCGAAGGACGCCGTCGCCGCGGTGCTTCCGCGCCTGCACGGCGCCTTCGCGATCACCATCCTGTTCCGCGACCATCCCGACATGCTGATCGGAGCCCGGATGGGGGCGCCGCTGACCCTCGGCTATGGCGAGGGCGAGACCTATCTCGGCTCCGACGCCCTGGCGCTCGCCGGACTCACCCAGCGCATCGCCTATCTCGACGAGGGCGACTGGGCGGTCATCGGCCATGACGGCGCGAGCATCTTCAACCGCGACAACGAGCCGGTCGAGCGCGAGATCGTCGCCTCCGGCGCCTCCGACGCCGCCGCCGACAAGGGCAATCACGCCCATTTCATGCAAAAGGAGATTTTCGAGCAGCCGATCGTGGTCGCCCAGACCCTCTCCTCTTATCTGCGCCCGTTCGAGCGCAAGGTCGCGCTTCCGGCGATGGACGAGGATTTCGCCGGCGTCAGGCGGGTCACGATCGTCGCCTGCGGAACCAGCTTCTACGCCGGGATGGTCGCCAAATATTGGTTCGAGCAATTCGCCCGGGTCCCGGTCGAGCTCGATATCGCCTCGGAGTTCCGCTACCGCCAGCCGGTGCTGGAGCCGGGCGGCCTCGCTCTCTTCATCTCCCAGTCCGGCGAAACCGCCGACACCCTCGCCGCCCTTCGCCACGCCCGCGCCGAAGGCCAGCGGATCGCCGTCGTCGTCAACGTTCCGACCAGCTCGATGGCGCGCGAGGCGGATCTCCTCCTTCCCACCCATGCCGGCCCGGAGATCGGAGTCGCCTCGACCAAGGCCTTCACCTGCCAGCTCGCCGTCCTCGCCGCGCTCGCCGCCAAGCTCGCCCGCGACAAGGGCCGGATCAGCGAGGCGGAGGAGCGCGAGATCGTCGATCATCTCTCCGAGGCGCCGGCGGCGATGAACGCCGCGCTCGGCCACGACGAGGAGATTGCGGCGATGGCGCCGCTGATCGCCCAGGCCCGCGACGTCCTCTATCTCGGCCGGGGCGCCGATTATCCGCTCGCCATGGAAGGCGCGCTCAAGCTGAAGGAGATCAGCTACATCCACGCCGAGGGCTATGCCGCCGGCGAGATGAAGCACGGCCCGATCGCCCTCATCGACGACAATGTCCCGGTGATCGTGCTCGCGCCCAGCGGGCCGCTGTTCGAGAAGACCGTCTCCAACATGCAGGAAGTCCAGGCCCGCGGCGGCAAGGTCGTCCTCATCTCCGACGCCGAAGGGCTGAAGGCGGCGGCGGACGACCGCCTGCTGGCGACGATCGAGATGCCGAGGGTCCACCCGCTGATCGCGCCCTTGGTCTACGCGATCCCCGTGCAGCTGCTCGCCTATCATGTCGCCGTGGCCAAGGGCACGGATGTCGATCAGCCGAGAAACCTGGCGAAGAGCGTCACGGTGGAGTGAGGCCGTTCGCCCGGCGGATGCCTTTTGTTGGCAGAAAAATGAGTCGGCAACTGGGTATTAAAGTCGGCTGCTGGTTCATATTGTCGGCAACTGTAAAAAATAGTTGGTGACTCGAATCAATAGGTTAGAACACTGTAAGAACATTTTCGCTTGCGGCAGCGGCCAAAGATCACATCTAGTGGCTGGATGTGCCGCTAATGTTCCTTTTACCCTACCCTGGCGAACTCTTCTACAGCACGCTGGCAAGGACCGCCGACGCGCTTGGGCTGACTAACGCCGCCGACGTCGCCCGGCTGTTCTTCGGCCTCCCCCGTCTTACCCCTACGATCGAAGTCCCACCTCGTCTCGACCAATTCATCCCGCGCCTGCTGCCCGGCAGTCCACTCAATGCTGAGATCCTCCTGCGGGATCACTCCCTGTTCAACTACTATGGCGCCTTCAGCAGCCCCACACAGCGCGCATCCGCGAAGGAGGCAGCAACAAACGGGGATGCGAAAAAAGCCATGTCCCTGCTCAACGTAGCAGGCGTTCGGCCACCATCCGGTCTTCGATACTGCTTGAGCTGCGCCGCTGATGACCGCGCCGCCTCAAACACACCCTTCTGGCGACGGAGCCACCAAGCGCCGGCAGTACTCGTCTGCCCAACTCACCTCGAACCACTTCTCGAGACGGAATCGCTGCGGGCAAGCGAACGATTAGGATTCGTCAGCCTCGAAAGCGCACTCGCTAATCGAATAAATACCCTGACTCCGAAAATTGAGGCCGGCTTTCCACTCCTCGCTACGATCGCTCAAAGCTCCGAGACCCTAAGCAGTTACGACCCGGGCGGCGAAGATCTGCTCGATCGGTTCTACGCCTATCTTCACGCACAAGGATGGCAGCATGGAAAACGACTCGCCGCGAGGTCGATCATGGAGGCCGTGCGAGATGCGTTCGGCCCGGACATCCTCGCGGATCTCGGCGTCGGCCATGCCAAATACGCGTCCCTCGCCGACCCCAACAAACGCGGTTCATCCACGGATTGGCTTCATGGCCTCCTGCGTGTCCGAGGCCACCTTCGGCACCCGCTCGCCATCATCCTCGTCACAATAGCCCTCAAAGGTACGGTCAAGGACCTACTGGCCTTCACGCCGCCCGCCTCCGCGTCAATGATAGAGCATCGAAGCGCGCCCTGCGGCAATCCGCTGTGCCCAAAGTACGATCCGCCGACGCCAAGACCCCTACCCTGCGATCGAGCCGACATACGCCTTCAGATCGCCTGCCCGACCTGCGGCTTCACCTATACCCAGGCACCCAATACCGCTCGCCGTAAAGAGCGGCGGATCGTAGCCTTCGGTGACCTGTGGGACCTCGAGCTGCAAAAGGTGATCGACAGCGGCGAAGGGACGAAACTCGGACTCGAGGCGCGGTTCGGCTGCGACATCTACACCATCAAAAGGCGCGCCGCGACGCTCGACCTCTGGCACCCGAGGTGGGGAGAAGAGACCAAGCGCTTTTCCGAGCGCCGAAATGCCCGCACATGGTCAGCCACCCGCGAGAAATTGCGCGCGAAATACCGTCGTCGATGGCTCTCCCTGGCAGCCAAGGCGCCGCCTGGCACCGGCCGACGCGAAATCGGCCGCGCAGACGAAGTCGCGTACCAGTTCCTGCGAACCTATGACGCCGCCTGGCTTGATGCCAATACCCCTCAGATCCGGCGTGGATCTCAACTGAAGGAAGACCTTTCAGATCAAGACCAGGAGCTAGCCCGGCTAATCGACGAGGCAGCCGCCAAGCTTCGCGAGGAGAGCCCTTGTACCGCGATAACAATTGAAGGCATCGCCCGGGCTCTCGGATCACCGCACCTTCTCCACCCACGCCGAAGAGCCATGCCGACCACCCGCGCTGCCCTCGCCGCAGCCTGCGACACCAACGAATCGCTCGTAAAACGGATCGCGGACCATATTTGCCGCACAATTTGCAACGACGGCATTCGACGCTCGTCAGCGCAAATCCAGCTCGAATTCAACCTGTCCCCCACCCGCTGGGCTCAGGTGCTCCCGCTCGTGCGGGAAACACTCGCGCATACCAATGCCCATGCACTGATCGAGGACGATCAATAGGTCCAATTACTCAGCAATAATCTGACGCGTAAAGGATGAGGCCGATGAAATCTGCAGAGCAGCGCTACGCAGAACGGGTCAAACGTAGGGAACGGGACGGGATGGGGAAAGGCACCGGCCTCTCCTACAGGCCCTGGCTCACCGTTCAATCGGTGCCTTCCCACGGATTGGTCCACCGCTGCGTCGGCAAAATCGGCCGAACGCACCATCTGCTGAGTAACGGCGAAGTCGACTGCTTCAACATTCTCGACCGTTCCCGGCACACATACGATATCCGCGAACAAATCCCGCTGCTCCCGCTGTCTGAGACCCAGGAGATCGCGAAGGAGATCGGCTGCCGTCATCCTCAGGAGCTAATCCGGACGCCAGAAGGAAAACGGCGCGTCGACCACGTCATGACAACAGACTTCCTCATAGACCTTGCAGACGCCGATGGGTTTCCACCCCACCTGGCGATTTCATACAAAATGCGAAGTGACCTCGACGGCACGACGTCTCGCAAGCTGAAAAACCTGCTCGACAAAGCGGAAATCGAACGCCGATATTGGGGACGTCGAGGCATCCTTTTCATCTTCGTCACCGAGGCCGAAATTCCGGAGCCCGTGCGCCTCAACTTCAAACTCCTCAGCCAACATCGCGATCTCACCGGCTTCACCTGCGAATCCGAGGCGGCAGAGGTGGCAGCCCACCTCGCCGAGCACATACAAGCGGCCCCGGGTGCCGCGCTCAAAGAACATTGCAATGCCGTCGACCAAAGCCTCGGCCTCGAGCGCGGCACCGCTATCAGCCTTGCCTTTCACTCCATCTGGCACCGCCGATGGATCGTCGACCTTCGACGACCGATCGATGCCAATCTTCCACTCCTGGATCTCATCGTCGCAGACCCCATGCGGAGCAGCTAAATGGCCGACCCGATCTTTATCAGCCGCAACATGATCTGCGCCTGGCCCGGGCCGGCCGGCGACCGCCTCATCTACCGAGTTCTCGAAATCGACGAACGCCACGCTCAGGTCGCCCTGTTCGAAATCCTCAATAAGCGCGCCCTCCCAACCTGGATCGGATACCCAGACCTGCTCAATCGTCTCAGCCTGCCTGATTCAGGGCATGATCTCGATGACGACTGGGCTCCCGACCTGCGGCCGGATGACGAGCTCAGCGAGGCGAGCATTAAAGTACGCAATTCCAGGCTCGCCGTGCTTCGGCCGCTACTCATACGCGCCGAAGACGGCTCCAGCCCGATCCTTCACCCGGTGTCTCGAAGCGCCCTTATCGCCGGCGCGGTCGAGGCAACCGGAAAATCAAAAGACAAGATCTACGCGTGGCTCAGGCTTTGGTGGTTGAAAGGGCAGCTCGAGAACGCGCTGCTTTCAGCATACAGCCGTTGCGGAACCGGCGAGCGCAAGCCAAGCGAGCAAAAGCTCGGCCGACCCCGCAAAATTGCGCTGTCCGAGCCGGACCGTGCCGGGATGAACGTCACGGAAAAAGATCGCCAGCTGATTATCCGGGGCGCGAAACGCTTTTGGAACCACCGCCACGGGCGCGCCTGTCAGACCAAACGAGAAGCCTATCAGCGGACCCTCGAGAAATACTATTACAAGCGCCTCGAGCTGAAAGACGGCGTCCTGACGCCCATCATCCACGAAGCGCCCGGAGACGAAAACCACTACCCGTCCTTCGAGCAGTGGAATTACTGGGTCGAGAAGCATCTGAAAGACGCCGGGGCCCTCGCTGCGAGATACAGCTCCAATGAAATCGCTCTCAAGCGCCGGCCGGTCACGGGCACTTCGCAGCACCTCTCGACCGGCCCCGGCCAGCTGTTCCTCGTCGACGCCACCGTCACCGACGCCTACCTCCTGAGCTCTCTCGATCCGCGCTGGACCATCGGTCGCGCGGTTCTCTACCTGGTCATCGACCATTTCAGCCGAATGATCGTCGGCCTTTGGGTTGGGGTCGAAGGGCCAAGCTGGATCGGAGCGATGCAGGCGCTCGAAAACGCCTTTACCGACAAAGTCGAATTTTGCGCCCGCTTCGGCATTGAGATTGATCACCAAGCCTGGCCAACCGACATAATCCCAGGTCAGCTTACCGCCGATCGAGGTGAATTCCTAAGCACACATGCCGACTGGATCGTTCCCGGGCTCGGCATGGAAATCTCCAATACCCCGCCGTTCCGGGCCGACTTCAAGTCCTTCGTGGAAGGGCAATTCAAGATCACCAACGAAAAGGGCATCCGCCGGATACCCGGCTACGTCGATAAACTTCGCGATCGCGGGGGCCCAGATTATCGCGCCGACGCCCTATACACCACCTATGACTTCACGAAGCTGATGATCCGGCTGGCCCTGCACAACAACCACAACCGTGAGCTCACCAGCAATATCCCGCTCGGGTACCCTGTCGAGGACGACGCAGACCCAGTGCCGTTGGAGCTGTGGAACTGGGGGCTCGTTAACGCCAACCCGTCGATCAGACGCCGCCCAGCCGACCAGATCCGGCGCAACCTGCTTCCCACCGAGGAGGCGATCACCACCCGTCAGGGCCTCTCCGTGTTCGGTGGCCGACTGCACTACACCTGCGAGACGGCCGAGCAGGAAGGCTGGTTCTTCCGTGCACCCAATCGGGGCGGCCGCAAGCACAAGCTGGCGATCGACACACGAGACGTCGCCATAGCGTACCTGCGCTCGGCCGGCGGCGCCGTCATCGAAAAATGCACTCTCACTCCCGCCCATCTGGAACGATATTCCGGCAAATCCCTCGACGACCTCCTCGACGAGATCGACCGCGCCGCTTCCCGCAAGTCCGCCAGCCGCGGACCGAAAACGCAAAAGGACGCCGATCTTCGGGCGCAGATCAATGCCATCACCGAAGAGGCGAAGGAACGTAGGCGCAACCAGCTCGGAGCCGATGCCGCCTTGCCCGTTAAAACCGACGCCATCCGCCCCTTCAGGCAGGCCGAGCGCGACGTCATGCGCGTCGAGCCGGGTGATCAGAATACGCAGACCGGACGATCAGCCGGAAGCGATCCAGACGACGACGAAATCGTCCATCTCCCCGACTGAACCCAAGGAGACCAACCATGGATCCCTCATTTTACCCCGGCTTGGCGGCCCAAAGCGCTATCTACCACCCTCAAACCGTCCGGGCCTATCGCAACAACCCATTCATCGAGGCGCTGCCTCCCACCTTATCCCGCGAGCAAGCCCAGGAGTTAATGGCCTTCTACCCTGAGTATGAGGAGGAAGATCGTCAGGCCTGCGCCATAGACGCCGAACACATGGCATCGGCGCTTAGCGCGATCCGACACCCTGTCGGCATCCACGGCGAGCTCTACTCGCGCGTCTCCCGGCTGATCCGCAACGGCTATATGAGCCGCAATCCTGCCCTGCGCACCTTCCAGGCGGAAATTAACGCCCGCGAGGCTCTCCTGACCGGCAGCGACGGACCCGCGGACGCGCTCCTCCCGCCCCAGGTCCGAAGAATAGGCGGATACATCTTACCAGGGTCGTCCGCCGCCACAGCCAACGGCCTGACCTTCCTGGGAACGTCGGGGATCGGCAAGACGATCGCCATCGATATGGTTCTGGGTCTCTTCCCTCCACTCATCCTCCATCACGAATATCGCGGATCCCCTCTCAGCCGCGTCCAGATACCTTGGATCAAACTCGACGCGCCGTCCGATGGGAGCGTGCTTACGCTCGCCGACGGGTTCTTTCACCAACTCGACCTCGTCCACCATATGGCGGGACTCCACGCAGAGTTTCACGACACCTACCTACGTAGCCGCGCGACAGAAAAGCGCGTCCCAACCAGAATTGCCCGCGTCGCCGCGCAAATCGGCCTCGGCCTCTTCGTGCTGGATGAAATCCAGGATCTCTCGCCGGACCGTTCCGCACGGCTCCTCTCGTTCCTGGTCCAGTTCGCCAACACCGTCGGTGTCCCCGTGGTCCTCATCGGAGGTCTGGACGCCTTCCCGCTCCTCTCCAAGCAATTCCGCCAGGCTCGCCGCGGCGCCACGGAAGGGGATCTGATCGTCAGCAACGCGGAGCCAGGTACGCGCTGGCGTGGATTCTGCGAAATTCTGTGGAAATACCAGTACACACGCGAGCGAGCCGACCTGACCGACGCCCATGTCGAAGCGCTCTACGAAGTCTCGCAGGGCATCACCGAATTCCTCGTGATCGCCTTTAAGCTGGCACAGATACGTGCAATCTCAACCAACCGGCCCAAGATAACCCCCGGGATCATCCGCTCGATCAAGGACAGCCTCGCCCAAGCTGGGCCGGCGCTCACCGCAGTGAAGCGCGGATCATCTTTCGTCCTCGACCGCCTTTCCGATCTCACCGTTCCTCGAGGCGTCGAAACCATCCCGTTCATGCGTGGGGACGGGCCGGTGCCGCCCGCACCGGCACCGGCTGAGCCGCCAGTCAAGAAAGCGGCATCCAAGGCTCCCGACCAGGATGCTGCCCGTTCCAAGGCTCCCGCCGCCCGACGGTCTCCCTCCGTCCCCATTGTGCCGGTTGCTCCGACCCAGGAGACAGGCGACCAAGAGCCAACACTTCTCCAAATTGTGAAAGCCGGAGAAGAAGAAGGCCTCAGCCCGCACGACAGCCTCGCCAGGGCAGGCCTTGCAGGCGGAGAGGTTTGGGACCGCATTCTCGACGCCGGGGCGGCGGACTCGCCGCAGGCATCCTCATAGTTGAGCAGCCCTCGCCAGCTCGGCGACGGCGGCGGCGAGCATCGGCTCGAACAACCGGGTCCGCTCGGAGTTCAATCCGGCATCTCGCGCCAGCGTCGAAATCGCGGGTGCAGATCCTGCCCCGCGGTGGCGGCGGATCGCACCGGCGATGCGACGCATCGAGAATTCGTCTCGAGTCTCCGTAAAGCGGCCAAGGACCGCCATCGTCCGCGGCAGCTTGTGAGCCTGCTGCTGGATCAAACCCAGCCTGTCGATCGACCTTGCAACGGTAGCCACTCGCAGAGACGTCCGCTCATCATCGCAGGGCGACATTCGCTCAAGCCGGTCGGCCATTTCGCGATCCCGATCATTCCAATCCACAGTGGCCTTAGTGCTCCCAGCGCGGCGCCTCGGCGGGGAATGCGCGTCGAGCCACTCGCGATCATGCCTGTAGAGGATCGCAAAAGCCGCAGGCTGCAAGGCACGCAGCTCCTTTCGCGACGCTCGCGGATAGCGCGCGACGGTACGACGCCATTTGCGACGGGCCCCCGCCCTCGCCGCCCGGCATTTCTTCACCCTGCCAGTTGCGGGCGCGGCACGGCTATATCCCGACCATTGCGGCCGCCAGAGGCCCAGCCGCAGTCCATGACGCTTCACCGTCAAAGGATCGACCTGCAATATCCTGCTGACCTGTCGGAGACTGACCTCGGGCTTGCGCAGTAGCTGTTCGAGCAAGGCGTCCCATTTCGGACCGTGAGCCACCAAGCGCGGGCCGCCGCTCCCGATCGTGAAGCAACACCCACAATCTGGACAAGTCGATGTTCCCCGTGACGATTCCGGTGCCTCGCGCCCTTCCAGGAGACCCGCGCAGATCCGCTCCGGGCACCTCGTGCCATCGGCCGCTCCCACCGGCGCAGCACTCGGCACGCCGCCACCCTCCACATCCCGTTGCGGTCCAATCACAGCTTCAAGAAAGACCCGCACGAGCAGAAAATGAAGCGGATGGCTCGACAACTTTCGGACATGCAAAAGCCGGGCGATCCAGTCCTCCCCGGTTTCCACCAGTTCGCAACCTAGGAGAGCAAGGATGTCGCTGCCGTAGAAAACGGACAGGTCGTGGCGGAAACGAGCAACCGCAACACCAGTGGGCCCTCGTCCGTAACCTGCAGAGCGCAGCGACGAGATCGCCCAATTGCGCCACCCCTCCTGACCAGTAACATTCGGGCCGAAGCTACGAGGCTCCAGGCCCTGCTCGAGCAGGGCGGCACTTCGGCCCGCCAGAGCGAGGGCGGCGCCTTCGGCAAGTCCGCTGAGCAGCGCCGACGACACAGGCGGCAGGTCGGAAATCGAAGCCGCTTGCTCCAGGCTGACAAAGGCCAGCCGGTCTCGGCTCGACGATCGAAGCAGCCGCGTCCCGAGCAGCGGCTCCGCATGAACCGGACAAACGAACACGCCAGATAGTTGATGGCAGCGATGCCAGTAAGCCGCGCCGTACCGATCGCGATCCTGCTCGAAGCAGGACCGGCAATATTGCATCCGCGAGGGCAGTGGAACTCGACTCGCACGGATTCCGAGAAGCCCGTGGATAGGGCCTGCGGGACCGGACCTCATCAAAGCTTCGCACCTGGCGGCTCTCTCTTCCGGGACGAAGGGCGCATAATAAGGGAAGAGCGAATGCTGTCGAATTAATAACCCGGCGGGATCCTTTGAGCCCTCAAGATACCCTAGCCTCGACGCCACCACCTCCAGCCGTCCGGGTAGGTCAATAATGGCAATGCCGGTCACGGCGCCAAACGCCTGAGCCAGCATCGCCCGGCGCGTCGGGAAGGCGCTCATGTCCTGGCTTCGAGCCAACCCCGAGTAGAGCAGCTCGTCCGGCAGTAGGCCTTCAGGCAGCAGGATGCGTGCGACGAGCTTCATCGAGCGGCCTCGCGTGAGAACTGGATCTGAAAAACGGTGGAAGCTCAGGCCGCCTGCGGGAGAGCAGAGACCCACATCATAGCCGGCGGCCCCCGCGCCGCCTCATACTGGACGCCGCCGCATCGCTTGCAAACCTCCGGCCGAGGCCACCAGTCAGCGCAGGGATCGACTCTGGCCCTTATCTTGAGCCGCTCTCCGCCTCTGGACCCGGGGCAGCTGACGGCCGGCGCGCTCTCAGTCTCGCGCCGCATATCGTTCCGTCCAGGTAACGGCGTGATGCGGAGGTGTCTCCATGCCCTCATAGATTTGCGAGGAGATCCAGGCGAGCTCGTCCTGGAGAGCCTCCTCCGACACCTCCCTCCACCAGAACCGCGCCCCCGGGTCCCAGCGATAGCTCCTGGCCTTCAAGGCGCCGCGAGCCGAGAAGGGTGCTCCTACCGCCTCGACTACCCAACTCGGCCGCCTGGCGCGCTCCAGCACCTCTTTCATCACCGTCGTACCCGAGGCGAGTGCGTAGTCGAGCAGATGTAGGAGGGCGTTCACATCGCTCGAAGCGCGATGCGCCTCGTAGAACCACCCGCACTGCCAGAGCAGCTGGCTGAGCGATCGCCCATCGAAGCCTGCCTCTCTCCAATCGATGTCGTTGAGGCTGCACGCCCACGCTAAGCCCGAGAGCCCAAGCCGCTTCTCGACGAAAGGACGATCGAACCCGGCATTGTGGCTCAGGACCACATCGGCCGAGGAGATGATGCACCGAGCTTCGCCCTCAGCGATGGCCTGCCCTTTGACGTCGTCGTCCGTCAGCCCGGTGATCCGGGTTATCTCCGGCGAGATGGGGACGCCCGGGTCCTCGAGCCAGCTGCGGGGCTTGCCGGTTAACACAATCTGGCCGTCGGCCGAGACATAGACCCGCTGGAGCGCCAGCTCGATGATCCTGTCCGTTTCGTGGTCGGTGCCGGTCGTCTCGCAGTCGACCACGCACACCGAAAGCTCGTCCGCCCGCTCAAAGCCGTCGATCCCACGCACCATCGGCTGGATCCGCCTCGCAATGCGATAATCGCAGTGCGAGGCGAGGGCGCTCGCAAGGCTCGCGGCCGGCACCGGGATCGGGACCAGATCTCCGAGCGTCACGCGAGGCGCCCGATCTCGAGTCGGAACTCCACCCGGTCGGCGGCATGACCGGCGACGCCCAGAAGAACGACGAGGAGCCTCGAAAGGAAATCGTCGCCGGACGCGATACCGTCTGGCGTCCCGCGCACCTCCCGTATCACTGCCCGGTCGGCAGGATGCCCGTAGCGCTTGCGAAGCCTCACCCGGGCCGCATCATCGTCCGCCGCGGTCATGAGCCACAACACGCCGCCGCCGGCCAGACAATCGAGCTCCTCTATCGAGCAGGCGAAGAAGCGAAGGTTGAACGGGAGAGGAGCGCCCGGCCCGCCCGCCTCGGGTGCCGAGGCGCCGACGTCACCATCGTCGGCAAGAGCATCCACTTCCCCGGGATCCGCGTCCAAGCCGAGGGAGAGGCCGTGCAGAAGGGCCGCTCTCAGAAAGCCCGTGCGATCCTGGCAGGCTTCGAGCGGCCGGCGGCCGCCGAAGAGCGCCCGAGGTGCAAGAAGCCAGGCCATCGGATCATGGTCGATCCGCTCGCGCGCGAAACGCGCGCCCGTGTCCGCTGCAACGATCGCGAGCCGGCGAAGCCGGCGCTCCGTCGTGAGCACCGGGGCGTCGCCACGGTCATCAGCTTCCAGGGGATCGTGAAGGTCAGACAATGCTGGGCACGCAGCCAGCGGCTGCAGTGGGAATACCGGTGAAAAGGAGACAGAAGCAGCAGCAGCGATGAGGTCCATTCGATCCTCCCAATGAGGGCCTCCCGCACATCGACAGGAGACAGGGCGAGCTGGATATAGCCGCCGTCTCCTGATTATTCAATACTTCTGGATATGTGGATAGCGTTTCTTGGAACAGAATTTTGTATGCGCAGCCTCACCCATCCACTATCGTGGATGGGTGGACGAGAAGACCGCCATTGCGATGTTTGCAGCCCTCGCCCAGGAGACGCGCTTCTCCGCCTTTCGCCTCCTGGCGCGAAAACCCGACGGCCTGTCTTCCGGGGAAATCGCAACCCGGCTCAAGATCCCGCAAAACACCATGTCGACCCACATGGGCATCCTCGCCCGAGCCGGCCTCGTCAGCTCAGAACGACAAAGTCGGTCCATCATCTACCGGGCCGAAACCAAGGCGGCCGCAGCCGTCGATCGCTTCCTCTCCGCCGGCTGAGCGGCCGCCCCCGCGGCCCTGCGGGGCCTCTTGGGAAGATGTGAAAGGGAAGGGGAGGGCGACGAAAGGTTCGCCTGATGAAAGACCTCGCCCCAAAATCGACGACGCTTCGCGGAGAGAGCGCACAAGTCGCGACGAGCCGACGCCGAAGCGTCGTCCTCGGCTCGATTCCAGGGCTCGAGCGGCTGCTCCCGGGACACTACGCACCCGGCGATACCGTCCGCTCCCGCTACGGAAAATGGACACTGCCGCGATCCTTCCGAGGCCGGACCATCAGCGCCATCGTCAACGGGACCATGTTCGGGGTGGCGTGAACGGCAGAACTATCACTTGCCAAGCCTACAGGGAACATTTAAGGAACATTGTAGATTCAGTTGCGGCGTTGTCGCTTTTGCCTAGGGTCACCCGGTAGCAGCCAGGGAGGCCCGGGTGACTTTGATTGCGCCAGAGCAATTGGACGACATCACCATCGAACGGATGATATTCCATGTCGTCGGGCCTGAAGGCACACCCCTCGTGCTACTTGAGGAAATCGAGCCAGGCGAGCACGCGGCCTTCTTCGTCGATCGCCTTCGCTCCGCCGCCAACGGCGTCATGTTCGACTTCGTCGCAGCATCTCCAGTGCTCGCCTCGCTCCGGCGTATCGAGGAACAGCCGAACCGCTTCGCTTCCGAGACGAAAGACCTCGCCACTCTCTTCAACGAGATGCACACCGGCGCAGCGAGCGTCGGCGTCTTCCTCGTCTTCGCCCTGCGGGTCGGCGAGGAACGCCTCTACGCGATGGTTAAGTACGACCACGAAGAGGTCCTCTCTTACACCATCCAGGAAGAAGACGACGTCCGGCGTGCCCTCATCGCCGCCCTCGAGAGCACCTTCGTACGCTCCCCCGACGCCCTCCAGAAAGCCGCCATCATTCGCCTCACCGGCGCCGGCGGCGAGCTCTCCGTCCGGGATCGAGTCGCTCCAAGCAAGATCACTCGATATTTCCAAAGCTTCCTGGGTGCACGGCGGCGATTTCAGTCCGACCAGCTCACATCGACCCTGTCGGACATCACGAAAAAGACCGCGCGCCGCCATGCCGACGAGCTCGGCGCCAACATCATGGGCCAGCTCAACCGCCGCGTCTATGAGGCCGTCCAGGCCCAGCCGGGGTTCGATCCGGCCAATCGCGAGCCGTTTCTCGCCGCCGTCTTCGGGCCCCTGCCAGAAGAATCTCCGGTCCGCAGGACCTTTGACAAGGAGCTTCGCAACAACCGAATCGAGAGCGAGGTCTTCGACTTCGACAAGGACGCGGTACCCCGGCCTCGCCGCAAGCACCTCGTTACGAACGAGGGAATCGAGGTCATTTATGACCGCCAGTATGACGACCGTATCACCCGCGAGCCAAGCGCTGGCGGTGGTGAGCGGATCGTGATCGAGACCGGCGGTGTCAGGGTCGAGGATGACTACGCCGAACCGCGTTCGCGCGTGCGTTGATCAACTCGCCGCCAACGGCGGCGGCGCCGACGAGCGGATCGATCGCCTCGACGTGCAAGGCACGCCGGATCAGCCGCTCATCGACGAACTGCGCGCCGCGGCCCAAGCATGGCGGGACGAGGGCTTCGGAACGCTGACCGTCCTCGACGCACTCGGCGACGAACTTGACCTCGATGCCAATCCCGAGATCGAAGGACAGATCCGGCTGATCATCGGCAAGAAGCCCACCGCGACAACCTTCTACTTCCTCACCGAACAGGGAGTCCGAGTGCTCCTGTCGAGCCTCGAACAGGCCGCGCTGGCGAGGCGCGTCCTCGTCGCAGCCCAATTCGACGCCTTTCGGACAGCATCCTGCGCCTTCGAGCCCTGGACCGGACTTGTGCCCGATGAAGCGGAAGCGGATCGCCTCAAGGGTGTCGTCCCGCGCCGGATCGTGAGAGATCAGCTGGCCATCGTTCCGCTGTCGGTCGGGGCAATCCTTCTCACCGAGGCGCCGGCACAGGAAAGCGAGACCTTCCGCGCATGGCGCTCAGTCGCTTCGAAGCAGCTGCTGACCACATTGTGCGACGAAATCTGGTCCGACGCAGGGACGGTAACCGTCGCGCTCACCGGACCGCGCAAGCGACGGCTGAAAGCTGGACTGGATGCCTCCGACCCAGAGCGAGATATTGCGCCCGCGACGGAAGCCGCCGCCTGGGTTTACGATAGCGGCCGCGAATTCGAGACCCGTCACACCCTCTTTACCTACGAACTCGCACGCGAATGGCCAGGGGACACGCCGTTGGCCGAAGCATTCGCGGCCAAAGCACCAGCCGCGTTGGAGGCCGCCCAAGCTGCATTTCGCCTCCATGTCCGCGAGGCCAGCAAGGAGACGCTGAAATCTCTCCAGGATCTGCGAAAAAGCCTCGCGGAAGAGGTGACCCGGGTCGTCACCCAAACGCGGGAGATCGCTGCGACGATGTGGCGCGACCTCCTCGTCGTCGTCGCGGCCTTGCTCGGACGGTTCGCCCTGGTCTCTTCGCCAAAGCCGGCCGAAGCGAAGGCCGCAGACTGGTTGCTCCTCGGGATCGCGATCTATCTCGCCTTCAGCATCATCGCGACCGTCGCTTCCAACGCCAGCTTCATGGGCATCTACCGCAGCGCCCGATCCACCTGGCAGACGAAGCTCTACGGGTTCCTTGATCCAGGTGATCTGAACACGCTTGCCACCAAGCCGCTGAACACAGCGGAAGCCACATACCGCTGGACCAGAAACGCAGCCTGCGTCGCCTACGCCCTCGTCATCGCCGGGCTGCTCCTCCTTGCATCGACGGATAACCCGGACACCGACGCCGCTTCGAACAATGCCTCGACAGCAGTCGAAACCGAAACAAACGTGACAGCCAATATTGCCGTTGCTCCATCTCCCCCGGCCCAGGCGCCGACGGAGGAGGCCCAAAACGTGCAGAAGAATGCCTCCGGGAATGTGTCTCGCTGAGACGAACGTCGCGGCAAGCCCATCTTCCGACGTCGCCGGCCGCTCCTGGCCGACCCCGCGTTGACACGCCAACCTGCTGTCTAAGGAGCTCCCGCGCGACGTATCATGGCGCAGGCCGAGTCCGCGGCCCGCCGGTCAGCGCCGAACGGCACCACCGCGACAGCCACAGAACCGTTGGCCACCAGCTGGTAACGGATTTCTAGGTAGGCCTCCTCGAGTTCGCTGGACACCGAAGTCGATCGGCCGCCGCTCACCCAGCCGCCGAAGAAGCCGCCACCCATGCCGCCGACCACCGTTCGCCCACTATGCCTGGTCTGGGTCACCTGAGTGACCTCGCGCTCCACCGACACGTCGGCAATCAGCTCAGGCGTCAGGCGAAGGAGCTCATAATCGCTCGAGCGATCGGCCAGGAGAAGCTCACCTTGCTTGGCCAGCGCGAAGGCGCCCGGAGCCCCCATGTACCAGGTGCAAGGAGGACAGCTCAGATCGCCAGCCGCCCTCAGCCTCGACCCCAGCTTCTTCGCCGCCGACCGAAAGCGAAGATTGCGGCTCGGTCGCAAGACGAAACCAACGGCGATCGCGACGGCAAGCCTCGCGACGATCAACGCGCCGACAGCACCTACGAGCACACCCCCGGTCACGTGCCAGCTGTACCGGCTCAAAAGCATCAGGAGCGCGGTCCCAAACAGCGCCCAGAAGACCGTTCTCGGCACGATCCGCTCGAGCCACTCCTGATGGACCACGCACCGCCGGACGTCCTCATTCGGACAGCCGGGCATCAAGAGCCGATCCTGCTCCAAGGTCAGCGACCTATCCATGCTGCCAGCCCTTTCGGCGGAGGAGATCAAAAGGACGGCCAGTCCTTCTTGGGATAGAGGCGCTCAGCCTCGACGCGCACTGCAGCCCGGTAAGCTTTGTCGGCGCGCTCCCCCTGCTGAAGCACGAGAACCCGCTTCATCACGCTCGCCACATAAACCGTGAGGTTCGGCAGCTGATTGGTGACTAGGCCCCCGGTGCGCGAGCACTGGCTCTCCTCCTTCACACAATAAAGCATTTCAAAATTCCAGCGCAGAGACGGCTTGCCGTATTTCTCCAGCACTGCTGACGTGAACCGATCGGGCTCGATCGCTTCGAAGTCGATCGCGTAATCCACTCGGGAGACATAAGGCCCCGCTCTTCCCGGAGTGTAGGTGACGCGGATCTGCTCTTGCCCCGCCCGGTAATCCTCCCGGGTCGTCACTTTGACGCCCTCCGGAACCCGCAACGACCTGAGGTTCGACACCATGTTCGCGACCTCGCCCTGCCAGGAGCGCCCACTGTGACGATCGGAGAGCTCGAAGCCGTCCTCCTTCAATGCCGCGGCAACCTCCGGCGGCGTCATGCCGAGGCCCACACCTGCAATCTTCCAAGGCGCCGATACCCTCGCCATCGAGGCGTTTGACGGCGCTTCAGCGGGCGCGGCGACAGGCGCGCCAACTGCAGCCAGCGCCGCGATTATCCCTATTCCGACGCAGACCGCCCTCTTCATCGCATCCCCCACGATTGCCCTCCTACGGCCCCACCGGCCTGACCTGACGGTTCTCTCAAGGCCGATTCGAATTATATCGAAAGTATGTAGCGCAGGGCAGCGCCGTACGGAAGCCGGGTCAATCTATGGAATGGCTCGCCCCTGGCACGACAAACTCACAGCGCCGAGCAGAAGCTGGTCACCCAGGCGGTCATCGCTGCGAGGAAGCGCGCCAATGTCTCACAAGCCGAGCTCGGTAAGCGCCTCAACCGGCCGCAGCCCTTCATCTCGCTGATCGAAAGCGGCGAGCGCCGCGTCGATGTGATCCAGTTCTACGCGATCATGAGAGCCTTGGGCGTCGATCCGGAGGAGGCTTTTCGCGAGCTCGTCGCCCAGCTTCCTCCGACGCTCGACATCTAAACTGCCAGGCTCGAACGGGCCCATCCCCCAAAATAACGTGGGCGGCTCGCTTCGATCTTTATCGAAATAAAGATTGACAGGCGCACGGGGCGCCACTTATTTCGATGTCCATGGAAACAAGCGCCAACATCGATTCGCATTCGGCGATCAACGCCCTCGCGGCCCTTGCCCAGGAACATCGGCTGGCCGTCTTCCGCCTGCTCGTCCAGGCCGGGGAGAAGGGAATGGCAGCGGGCGCAATCGCCGAAGCGCTCGGCATGCCCGCTTCATCCCTATCCTTCCATCTCGGCCAGCTTCGGCTGGCCAAGCTCATCCAGCAGGAACGCCGGCACCGGTCGCTCATCTACCGCGCCGACTATGCCGCAATGAACGGCCTCGTCGCCTACCTCCTCGAGAATTGCTGCGCCGGCGCCGAATGCGCACCCGACGCTGCCTGCATCACCGCTACGTCCACCACACCTGGCCAAAGGAAGTCCGCATGAAGCGCCTCCACGTCCATGTCGGAGTCGAAGACCTCGACCGCTCGATCGCCTTCTACTCCATCCTCTTCGGCGCCGAGCCCAGCGTGACGAAGGGCGACTACGCCAAATGGATGCTCGAGGATCCGCGAGTGAACTTCGCCATCTCCACCGGACAGCATGCCGAGAAGGGCATCGAGCACCTCGGCATCCAAGTCGAGAGCAGCGACGAGCTCGCCGAGGTCTACGGCCGCCTCAAGACCGCCGACCGGCCGGTGCTCGAGGAAGGCGCCACGACCTGCTGCTACGCCAAATCCGAGAAAAGCTGGATCGCCGATCCCGACGGAATCGTCTGGGAAGCCTTCCTCACCAACGGCGAGGCCACCGTCTACGGCGACAGCCCAGCGCTCAACGCCCTCTCCGACAATGCCTCCGACACGACCTGCTGCGCCCCGACGATGCCGGCGGCCAAAGCATCGGTCGCCTGCTGCGGGTGAGGCCATGAGCGAGGGAGTTCGGAACGTCCTGTTCCTGTGCACCGGCAATTCGGCGCGTTCGATCCTCGCCGAAGCGATCCTCAACCGGGAGGGCGAAGGCCGCTTTCGTGCCTTTTCCGCGGGCAGCTTTCCCAAGGGCCAGGTCCACCCGATGGCGATCGAGGTGCTGCAAGGCCTCGGCTATCCGACCGCCGACTTTCGTTCGAAAAGCTGGGACGAGTTCGCCAGCCCAGGCGCACCCGAAATCGATTTCATATTCACCGTCTGCGACAATGCCGCCGGCGAGACCTGCCCGATCTGGCCCGGCCATCCGATGGCTGCTCACTGGGGCATCGAGGATCCGGCGGCCGTCGAGGGCCCGCGTCAGCGCGACGCGTTTCTCCAGGCCTATCACCAGCTCCAGCGCCGAATTTCGCTCTTCCTCGCCCTGCCGCTCGCGTCGATCGACAAGATGAGCCTCCAGTCGAAGCTCCGCACGATCGGCTCTCAAGCCGACGCCCAACAGAAAGCCTGAACCTTGGCCACTGCCTCCGACACCGTCCCCGCCCGCCCGGGGATGACCACCTTCGAGCGCTACCTCTCCATCTGGGTCGCGCTCTGCATCGTTGTCGGCATTGGGCTCGGCGCCGCCGCACCCGGCTTCTTTGCCACCGTCGCCGGCGCCGAGGTCGCCCGGGTCAACATGCCGGTGGCGATCCTCGTTTGGCTGATGATCATCCCGATGCTGCTCAAGATCGACTTCGGAGCGCTGGGCCAAGTCCGGCAGCATATCTGCGGAGTTGGAGTCACCCTCTTCATCAATTGGGCGGTGAAGCCCTTCTCGATGGCACTCCTCGGCACCGTCTTCATCGGCTGGCTTTTCCGGCCGCTCCTGCCCGCGGACCAGATCGACAGCTACATCGCCGGCCTCATCCTTCTAGCCGCGGCGCCGTGCACCGCCATGGTCTTCGTCTGGTCGAATCTCTGTGAAGGCGAGCCCCACTACACGCTGAGCCAGGTGGCTTTGAACGACCTCATCATGGTCTTCGCCTTCGCGCCGCTGGTCGGCCTGCTCCTCGGAGTCGCCTCGATCGCGGTGCCGTGGGAGACCCTGCTGCTCTCGGTCGTACTTTACATCGTCGTGCCGGTGATCATCGCTCAGCTTGTCCGTCGCTTGGTCATCGGCGGTGGTGGTCAGCCGGCTCTCGACGCGCTCCTGAAGCGACTTGGGCCGGTTTCACTGGTCGCGCTCCTCGCCACTCTCGTCCTGCTGTTCGCGCTCCAGGGCGAGGCGATCCTGGCCCAGCCGCTGGTCATCGCCCTGCTAGCGGTCCCCATCCTCATCCAGGTCTACTTCAATGCCGGCCTCGCCTACTGGCTGAGCCGGAAGTTCGGGGTGGCCTGGTGCGTGGCTGCCCCGGCGGCTCTGATCGGCGCATCGAACTTCTTCGAGCTGGCCGTGGCCGCCGCCATCAGCCTCTTCGGCATCGGCTCCGGTGCGGCGCTCGCGACCGTGGTCGGTGTTCTGGTCGAAGTGCCCGTCATGCTCTCCGTGGTGGCGCTCGTGAAGCGCACTCGTCGCTGGTACGAGGCGTCGGCATAGCTGCCAAATCCGACATTGGAGGATTCCAGCGGCTGGCCTTTGTCTCGCCTGCGCTACGCAACTATCGCAGTTTCGACGTCAGGCCTTTTTCCCCAGCACGAATGCCGCACACCCCTCGACGAATTCCCAGTTAGGGCCCCGGCAGTTGCGAGGGCTTGTCACATTCTGCGCCTCCGCCCACCGATAGCCCGCCTCGTGGCGCTCGCATTCGCCCGAACAGGCGAAGCCGCGGAAGCCGGCGGTCCCCTGGGCGTGCCGTCTTCTGTCATAGGCGGTGTAGGTCTTACCGTTCTTGATCCCGCTAATTGGAACCCCCGTGTGGAACAGGGTGCGGCTTCCCGAGGATTCGTCGGAATGGGGACCGCCGTAGCCGAACAGGTCCACGACGGACCTGCGCAGACTCGGATCCATGGCGCCAAGACCGACGATGATGACGAGCACGACAAGGGCCATGGCTGCCAAAAACAGTCCGGGACGGTCGGTGCGCAGGCCCATCATACCCTCTCCGGAGGCGCCTGCTCGCAATCCTCGTGCGGCGCGGTCTCGATCTGGATGGTCGAATGCTCGATGCTGTAGCGCTCGTGGAGCATCTTTGCTGCCTCGCGCAGGAATGCGTCGTCCGGGCGGCCGCCGGGCATCACCAGGTGGCAGGTGAGCGCCACCTCCGTCGTGCTCATCGGCCAGATGTGGAGGTCGTGGACCCGCTCCACCCCGGGTAAGGCGGCCAAGCTCGCCTCGACCTCAGCGGGAGAGATCCCCGAGGGAACGGCATCCAGCGACATCGAGAGCGACTCCCGAAGCAGGCCCCAGGTGCCGACGAAGATCACCGCGACGATGATGATGCTCACCGCCGGATCGACCCAATGCCACCCGGTCCGCCAGATGATCAGGCCGGCCACGACGACGCCCGCTGACACGGCCGCGTCGGCGGCCATGTGCAGATAGGCGCCGCGGATGTTGATGTCGCCCTTGCGGCCGCTCGCGAACATCCAGGCGGTGACGCCGTTGATGACGATGCCGATCGCGGCGACGATCATCACCGTTCCGCCCTCCACCGGGTGTGGATGGGTGAAGCGGCGGGTGGCCTCGACCGCGATCGCGCCGATGGCGATGAGCAGGAACACGGCATTGAACAGGGCCGCGAGTACCGAGGACTTTCGCATGCCGTAGGTGAAGCGCTCGCTCGGCGGCCGCTTGGTCAGCCTCACACCCGCCCAGGCCACCAGCAGCCCAAGCACGTCCGAGAGGTTGTGCCCGGCATCCGCCAACAGCGCCATCGAGTTGGCGGCGAAGCCGTACGCGGCTTCGACGAGGACGAAGCCGATATTGAGAATCGCGCCGATCAGGAACGCCCGCCCGAAGTCAGCCGGCGCATGATTATGGCCATGACCGTTATGGTCGTGCCCGTGGTGTGCTCCCATCAGGCGGCTCCCTCAGCTGCAGGGACCGAGCCCGGTTCAGCCTCGGGCTTGCGTGCCGGCCGCAGAACCCACTGGCTGATCGACGGCAGGACGAACAGGGTGAGGATCGTGGCGGTGATCAGGCCGCCGATCACGACCGTCGCCAGCGGCTTCTGGACCTCGGCGCCGGCCCCAGTCGCGACCGCCATCGGCACGAAGCCCAAGATCGCCACCAGCGCCGTCGTCAGCACTGCCCGCAGCCTTCCGACCGTCGCCAGGACGATGGCCTCCCTGCGGTCGCCTACGTCGCTCAGGACGGCTTTCAGCGCCTGCATGAGCACTAGGCCGTTGAGCGTCGCCACTCCGGAGACGGCGATGAAGCCGACCGCGGCCGAGATCGAGAAGGGCATCCCCCTCAGCAACAGCGCCAGGGCACCGCCGACCAAGGCGAGCGGCACGCAAGCGAAAACCAGCAGCGCTTCCCAGACCGAGCCCAGGGCCAGGAACAGGAGAATGCCGATCAGCAGGGCCACGAACGGAATGATGATCCCGAGGCGTTGGCTGGCGCGCTGGAGGTTTTCGAACTGGCCGCCCCAGTCCAGCCAATAGCCTGCCGGCACCCGAGTCTCCCGGTCCACCTTCGCCTGGGCCTCGTCGACGAAGGAGCCGAGGTCGCGGCCCCGCACGTTCGCCTGAACGATGATCCGGCGCTTGCCATTCTCTCGGCTGATCTGGTTCGGCCCCTCGGCAGTGTCGAAGCGCGCCACCGAGGAGAGCGGCACCGGCGCCGTGAATCCTGCCGGCGCGTCCTCCGGGATCACCGGAAGCTGGGTCATTACGGCTGGGTCACTACGGGCGGCATCGTCGAGACGGACGACGACGTCGAAGCGGCGGTCTCCCTCAAGCACCTGGCCCGCCTCTCGCCCACCGAGAGCGATGGAGAGGGCTTCGGCCGCGTCGCTGGCATGGACTCCGAGCGCCGCCGCGGCCGTCCGGTCGACGGTCGCCGTGATCGTCGGCTGGCCGCTCACCTGCTCGACCCGCACGTCGGCCGCGCCTTCGATCGCGCCAAGCACCTTGGCGACCCGATTCGCCTGCTCGCTCAGCACCCGGAAATCGTCGCCGTAGATCTTCACCGCCACGTCTGAGCGAACGCCCGCAATGAGCTCGTTGAACCGCATCTGGATCGGCTGGGTGAACTCGTAATTGTTGCCGAGCAGCTTGCCGAGCTGCCCCTCCATCCGGGCGACGAGCTCGGGCTTGGGCAGCCTCGGATCCGGCCAGGCCTTGCGCGGCTTCAGCATGACGAAGGTGTCCGACACGTTGGGCGGCATCGGATCGGAGGCAAGCTCCGCCGTCCCAGTCCTCGTGAAGACCAGAGCCACTTCCGGGTTCGCGGAGATGGCCCGCTCGACCCTGAACTGCATCTCCTGCGCCTGCTCGAGCGAAGTCGACGGCACCCGGATCGCCTGGATCAGCATATCGTGCTCGTCGAGCTGCGGGATGAACTCGCGGCCCAGGCTGAAGAAGGCCGCTAGGCCGATGATGAATGCGAGCACCGCGCCCAAGGCCACTTTCCTCGGCTCGGCCACCGCGCGGCGCAGCCAGGGCTCGAACCTGCGCCGTGCCTCAGCGGTGACCCTGGTGTCCTGATGGACGGCCTCGGGCTGCTTCAGGAACAGCGCGGCCATGGCCGGGACGAAGGTCAGCGAGAGGACGAAGGCGCCGGCGAGAGCAAACATCACCGTCCCGGCCATCGGCGAGAACATCTTGCCCTCGACTCCCTCGAAGGCGAGCAAGGGCGCGAAGACCAGGAGGATGATCGCCTGACCGTAAGCTGCGGGTCTGGCCATCTCCCGAGCCGCCTGGGCCGCCGCATCCAGCCGTTCCCGGACCGACAAGACTCGGCCGAGCTCGGCCCGCCTGGCGGCGAGCAGGCGAAGCGTGTTCTCGATCACCACCACGGCGCCGTCGACGATCAGGCCGAAATCGAGAGCGCCGAGGCTCATCAGATTGCCGCTGATGTCGAAACGCCTCATCGCCGCGGCCGCGAACAGGAAGGAGAGCGGGATAACCGCCGCCGTGATGATCGCCGCCCTCACGTTGCCGAGCATGAAGAACAGAACCGCGACGACCAGCAAGGCGCCGAAGGCGAGGTTGTGCTCCACGGTCCGAATCGTCGAGTCGACCAGCTTGGTCCGGTCCAGCACCGGATTGGCCACAACGCCCGGAGGAAGGCTTCGATTGATCTCGATCAGTTTGTCGCCCACCCGCGAAGCGACCGTGCGGCTGTTCTCGCCGGCCAGCATCAGAGCGGTCCCGACGACCACCTCTCGACCATTCTCGCTGGCAGCCCCCAAGCGCGGGGCATGGCCTTCGCCGACCGTGGCGATATCCGATACCCGGATGACCAGCCCGCCGCGGCGGCCGACGGGCGTCTGCGCCAGCTCCTCGATGTTTCGGACCCTGGCGTCGGCGCGGACCACATAGGCCTCGCCGGCCCGGGTGATGTAGCCGGCGCCCGACACCCGATTGGCGTGCTTGAGGGCGTCGACCAGCTGACTGAGACCGATGCCATAAGCGGAAAGGCGCGCCGGATCGGGCCGGACGGCATATTCCTTCACATAGCCGCCCAGGACGTCGATCGCGGCCACGCCCTTCACGTTCCTCAGCTGCGGCGCGATGATCCAGTCCTGGACGGTCCGAAGGTAGGTCGCCCGCTCCACCTCGGTGGTCAGGCGCGAGCCTTCCGGGGTCACATAGACACCCCGTGCCGCCTTGCCCTTGAACTCCACCGTCCAGATGAAGACCTCGCCCAGCCCGGTGGCGAGCGGTCCCATCGAAAAGTCGACATCCTCGGGTAGAGCCTCCTGCGCGGAGCGCAGGCGCTCGTTCACTTGGGCCCGGGCGAAGTAGATGTCCGTCGAGTCAGTGAAGACCGCCGTGATCTGCGAAATTCCGTGCCTGGAGAGCGAACGCGTCTCCGTCAGCCCGGGAATGCCGGCCAGCGCCGTCTCGAGCGGGAACGTCACCTGGCGCTCGACCTCCTCCGGACCCAGCGCCGGTGCGATGCTCGTCACCACCACCTGGCGATTGGTGATGTCGGGAACGGCATCGATCGGCAACCGAACCAACTCGCGCAGGCCAAAGATAAGCAGAAGCACGGCCAGGAGGGCTACCGCCCAGCGATAGCGGACCGAAGCGTCGATGAGGCGATGCAGGATCCTCAATGCGCGTGCTCCGCTTCGCTCTTCGAAAGCTCCGCCTTCAGCAGGAACGCACCGCGTCCGGCGACCCGCTCGCCTTCCCTGAGGCCGCGGATGATCTCCGTCCGGCCCACGGCCACCCGGCCGGGAACGACCGGCCGGGCTCGGAAGCCTTGGCCCTCCAGCACGAAGACGACGGAGCGGCCCTCGACGGTCTGGACCGCGTCGGTGGGGACCGACAGGATCGCGGCATTCCCCGTCAGGGCCCGGCCCGAGACAGGCGTCCCCGCGGGCGGCACGAAGCCGCTGGGACGCGCTCGCACCTGTGCGCCGGCGCTGGCCGCGTTTGGTGAGACGGCCGTGACGACGGCCGTAATCTCCTGGCCTGTAGCGTCAGTGGCATAGATGGGCGTCCCGGGACGGATCGAGCGCGAGGCCGCCGCCGGAGCGTCGAAGATCAGCTCCACCCGGTCCTGGTTCGCGACCTGGGCGACAGCGGCGCCTTGAGCCACGAACCCGCCTGTAGCCGTTCCGACATTGGTGATGGTACCTGCAATCGGGCTGCGGATGGTCATCCTGCCGGCCGACCCGGGTGCCCCCAGCGCCGATAGCTGCGCCTGAGCAGCCCGGACCTGAGCATCGGCCTTCAGCGACGTCGCCCGGGCAGCCTCCCAATCCTGCTTCGCGGTCACACCCGCCTTGAGCAGCCGGTCCTCCCGTCGGAAGGCCGCGTGGGCTGCCTCGGCCTCGGCCGCCGTTGCCTGAGCAGACGCGCGGAGAGAGGCGCCCTCCGGGCTTCTGATCGTCGCGATCGGCGCTCCCGCGCCGACACGGCTCCCCATTGCAACATGGACACTCTCGACCACGCCGCTGAGCGGAGAGGCAACGGCCGCCTCAGCATTTGGAGCGAAGACCACCCGGCCTGGCAGGATCAACTCGCCTCCGCCGCCTCGTCCGACCGTGGTGACCTCGACGCCCGCTTGTGCTGCCGCCTGAGCTGGCAAAGCCACGAAACCTTCACCGCCCTCCTTTTCCTCGGCGCCATGCTCCTCGCCTTCATGCTCCTCGGCCTTGGCTTCGACGTGCACATCGGTCTCTGGAGCAGCACTCCACCGTGCGGCGCCGAAGCCGACCCCGGCCGCCGCGACGATCGACCCTGCGATGATCGCCTGCTGTCTGGTCACTCTCATTGGATCACCCCCTGAGCCCGAGCGAGCTCCGCTTCCGCCTTGACGCGGGCAAGCCGCGCATCGACCAGGCGCTCGCGCGCTTCCACCAGGGCGGTGCGCGTGGTCAGCAATTCGGCCAGGGGGATCCGACCGCTGTCATAGCCGATCCGGGCCAGCCGATAGGCTTCCGCCGAGGCGCTCTCGCCCGCCGTTGCCGCTTCCAATCGCGATTCCGCCGCCTCGGCCTGGGCCGTCGCCGAACGAAAGTCGGCCTGAGCGGTGAAGCTGGCTTGCCGGAGCCTGGCTTCCGAGGCGCTCAGCTCGGCCCTGGCTGCCGCTACGTTGCCCTGATTACGGTCGAACAAGGGAATGGTGGCAGATACGCCGGCGACAGCTGCGAACGCCCCTTCCTGCTCGAAGCGCCTGAGGCCGAAGCCGACATTCAGATCCGGTTGGCGGCGAACCCGCTCTGCCCGCACCCTTGCCGCCGAGGCATTCCGCTCAGCAGTGGCGACTGCGATCCCCGGCTGAGCGCCGGGTCCGGCGGTCCGCAGCATCTCGGGCCGATCAAGCAACCCGCCTGCAACGGCGGTATATCCCTCGGCAGAGCCCGCCAAGGCCGACAGTCGACCGACAGCACCCGCCCGGGTCGCGACTGCCTCCTCAACCTCCGCAATGGCCGCGGCCGTCGCCGCATCGGCCTGGATGGCCCGAAGCTGGGCCTCACGCCCGTTCTCGACGAGGATCCGTGCCGTCCGAGCGTCCGCATGCGCCAGCTTGAGATGCTCGACGGCTAGAAGCTCCTTGGCCTGAGCCGCCTCGGCTTCGCCATAGGCCACCGCCAGGTCGCGAAGATAATCGATGCGAGACCGCCCGGCCCGAGACTGCGCGGCCACCACTTCGGCTTGAGCAGCCGCGATCCGCGCCGAGCGCTTGCCGCCGAGCTCGAGCGGGAGTTCTCCCGAAACGGTCGTCTCGGCCGCTCCGAACCCGCCATAGAGCCGGGTGCCGAGGAAATTCTCGACTTCCACCCGAACGGTCGGATTGGGGCGTGCGCCGGCCTGGACGGCGCGGCCTTGCGCCGCCCGGACCTCCGCGGAGCTTATCTCGAGCGTCGGCGCCCTGGCCTCGACCTGCGCTACCAGCACCTGGAAAGGTGGAGCGACACGCGCGGCAGACCGGGCGGGCGCCTGCGCAAAGGCGGGACCCTGCATCAGCGCCATTAGGGTGAGGCACAGGCCGCCGGCAGCGGCGAGCCCCCTCTCATGCTTCATCATGATCGAAATTCCTGAAGGTCGACAGGTCGCCGGCTATGCCGGCGCTCGAATCGCCTCAGGCCCTCGGAGGACGCTCCGGACCGCCCTGCGCGGACTGCGAATGTGCCAGCGCCACGAACGGAGCATAGATCTGCTCGCCAAATCCTTCTGCGTGCGCGGCACGCTGAGGCGGTGCGACGGGTACCCAGTGCGGACAATGGCTGAAGGAGCAATGCTTAGCGCGCTCGGAGGGCGAGCCTTGCTCGTCGTCATCCTCGGCGGGCGCCTGCGCCAATGCGTCACTGCCGGTCGCCGACGCTTCCTGGCTGTGCCTCACGGCGTCCTCGAAGCAGCCAACCTCGGCGAACGAAGGCGTGGCCGCGGCAAGCGTGAGCAGGACCGCAGCTGCAGCCTGGCATATCCAGCGAAGTGTGGCGTTTAGCGCCGCAGTCATCGTCGATGGCCTTCCCTTCTCGCGCCGACATAACAGTGGCGTTCGACAATTGCGAGACATTCGCAAATCCTCAGCCTTCACTTCACTGTTCCCGTAGCTCGCGGCGGGCATCTCCGATGATCTCGCTCGACGAATGGAGGAACAGCAGGGCGATGACGGCCGCGACGACCAGGTCCGGCCAAGCACTGCCGGTCCAGGCGACCAGCACCGCGGCGCCGATCACGGCGACATTGGCCAAGGCATCGTTGCGGGAGAACAGCCAGATCGCCCTTGCGTTGGCGTCGCCGCCTTCCCGAAACCGAGCCAGCACCAGCGCCGCGGCGACATTCACGATCAGCGCGACGACGCCGATACCGCCCATCAGTTCCGCCTCGGGCGCCACAGCATTGAGGGCGCGCCAAGCTGCGGTGCCGAGGACGCCCAAGCCAAGCGCGGCGAGGAAAATCCCCTGCACCAAAGCGACTCGCGCCCGTGCGACAGCCGTCCAGGCGAGCGCCAGCAGCCCAACGAAAGTGATCGACCCGTCGCCGAGGAAATCGAGGCTATCCGCCTTGAGCGCCTGGCTGCCGGTGAGAAACCCACCAGCGAGCTCGCAAAGGCCAAACCCTACGTTCAGGACCACCACGATCCACAGTGCCCGCCGGTAAGCGGGATCCGCTTTCATCCGATCCTGGTCGCCGGTGTAGCCGCAATCATCGCTCATCGCGCCGCTCCTACAGCCACCGCCGCGTCGCGCGGCGATAGGCTTCGTATTCCTGCCCCACCGCCTGGCTAAGGTGCCCCTCTTCAAGGCGCACCTGGACCTGCATAAGGACCTCGCCGAGCATGAGGATGGCCAGGGTCGCGCCCGTCGGAAGCGCAAGGAACAGGCCCAGCAAAGCGAATCTCATGCCCAGAAAGATTGGATTCCGGCTCAGGGCGAAGAGGCCGGTCCTGACCAGAGGAGGCTGCGCAGAGGCGTCGATGCCGATCCGCCACGACGCGCCCATCTGAGCCTGCGCCACCACCACCCAGACCAACGACACAGCGAGGATAGCCCAGCCAACCATTCGCAGGATATCGCTCTCGACCCAATCAAGCCGACCCACGCCATCGAGCGGCACCCCAAGAGCGATCGGAACCAAGACGACCGGGATGGACAGCAGAGTCAGCCGGAACCACCTCCCCACGACGCCTTGGGCGCTGTCGTCGCGAGGCAGGACGAAGGCATTGGTCCCGCGCCTCCAAAGGCGCCAGGTGGGCCAGAAGAACGCGGCGAGAAAGAACAGGGCGAAATAGGCGAGAAGCGCCATCGCCACCGTTGAGCTTTCATCGTGACCTGGCATGCCCGCTCTCCGTCCTCTCTCGATTCCCGAGCCGGCACCTCCTATGCACCCTGTAGCAACTACAGGGTCAAGCGCCTTCATGAAGATCGGGGAAATCGCCGCCGCGACCGGCGTCCACGTCGAAACCATCCGCTATTACGAGCGGGAGGGACTGGTGCCGCCGCCGGCGCGAACGGCGAGCAACTACCGCTCCTACGGCGGGGCGCACCGCAAGCGACTGACCTTCATTCGTCGCGCCCGAGATCTCGGCTTCTCGCTCGTTCAAGTGCGTGAGCTTCTCGACCTCGCCGATGATCGCGGCCGCCCCTGCGACGCCGTCGACGAGATCGCACGCAAGCACCGTGCCCAGGTCCGCACCAAAATCGCGGAACTCACCGCCCTTCGAAAGGAGCTGGACAGCATGATCGGCCAGTGTCGCCACGGCACCATATCCGAGTGCCGGATCATCGAGGCACTCGTGCCCGGTGAGCCGGTCGGCAGCCAGTGAGAGGGGATATCAAAGTGCGACATCTCGCAAGCCTCTGCCTCCTCGCGGCCACTTCCTGTCAAGCCGGGCAGAGCCCGGCAGCCCCGGAGGGCCGGGATCGAGCCGGTCTTCCCGGATGCTGCACGCTCCACCTGCCGCCTGGATCGCGGGTGAGCGCCATCCCGGATCCGATCGACAACCCCGGCTATCGCATCGAGGGCCAAGGGTTCGAAGGCGTCGCCTACGTCCAGGCCAGCGAGGCGGCGCCGCCGATCGCCACCGCGAGCAGAAGCTTCTCGACTCGCGAGCTCAAGATCGACGGCCACCGTGCTTGGCTGACCAGCTTCGCTTCGACGGAGCCGTCCGGCAAATCGCAGAAGCGGATATTGGACTGGACTACCGGCCGGCCCTCGGGGGCATCAGGAGCCAGCATCCACGGCGAGTTCTCCTGCGAACCGAGCGCTTGCGCCACGCTGGAAGGCGCGCTCCGGACGCTCACCGCAGATTGATTGCCACGAGACCGGTTGTACCCCCTTGGCCGCAAACCTAGGTTAGCGCGATGCCAGCAAGGTCGATCTTCAAGACAATAGCGGTCCTGGCCGCGACCCGGTGCCCGCATCGGTCAAGGCGGAGCAAATGACCGCACCGCCGCCATCCGACCCCACCCGCCTTCCATTGCGCTGGCAAGGAACTCCGGACGGCCGAAGCCTCGGTAAGCCCATCCAGGTTGTCCGCGACTTTCTGGCCGACCACCCAGACGGAGTCTCCCGCGATGAGCTCCAGCAGGCCGTCCAGTCCCGGCTCGGCGAACGCTATCCCACCGCGCGAGGGGCCTTCGGCAAGCTGCTCTACGAGCTGAGGAAGCAGGACGAGGTCGCCGAAGTCGGCGGCAAGCTGGTCCCGAGACGCCTGAGCCGAACCACGGGAGGCCGTCATCGCTGATCCTCGCGGCGGCGCGATCCTGGCGGCTCTGCTTCTCGCAGCATGCTCGCAGCCGGATGCAAAAGCGCCTCCCGCGGAGATCGTGTGCGCCGCAGAGGCCCTGCACCTCGCCCGCTCCGCGGACTCTCGCGAAGACGAGGACATATTGCGCGCCAGATCGGACCTGTTCAGGAGCAAGCTCCCGCGAGCCGAACTTGAGCGCTTCCGCAGGCAGGTCGACCAATTGGCCGACCGAAGAGGAACCCAGCCCCTCGTCGATGCCACCACATGCGAAGGGCTCCTCACCGCCGACGACCGCCGCAAGCTGGCAGCCTCGAAGGCTCGGGAGGCGAGCGTCCACGACACCGCCGGAGACGGCCAATGAGTTCGGCCTCCAAACTCCCGAGATCGCCGCTCGCCATCTTCCGAAGCGGCCGAGAGGAGGTCATCGCCCATTTCGTCTTCACGCTGGCCGTGGCGGCCTATGCGTGGGTCCTTCATGGGCTGGTCGGCGCCATCCTGACATTCAGCGCAGTCGTCATCGCCGCGGCCCTCACGAAAATGGCTATCCTCGCGGTGGCGGGCGGGCCTCAGCTCATCCGGATCAGCCGCTGGGCTTGGCTGGCAGCGGCGCTGGCGGCGCTCGTGATCATCGGACAGCCCGCCGCTGAACGTGATTGCCGAGTCCGCACCTCGTCGTGGTGGAGTCTGCCCCAACTCGCCTTCTGCGACGACGAGAAGGAAACCATCCAAAGGGCGGCACACCGGCGGCCGCCCCATGAACACCTCCCCTGAGCACCAGTACCCCTACGCCTTCACGGCGGGATCAGGCGCCGCGCTCTCCGCGCAGACGTCTCAGCCGCCGCAGATCCGGCCTCCACTTCGTCCTGAACAGGAGCCAGAAGCCGGAGATCGCCAGCCAGATGATGCCGAACGCCATCACGACAATCAGCGGGTGATTAAAGCTGGTGCGGTTCACGTAGTCCATGTTGTGGAGCATCCAGACGAAGTCCCAGATCCGCCAGGTGTCGTTGCGGCGCTCGAGCAGCGTGCCGGTTTCCCCGGACACGTAGAAACTGCTGTTCGCCTCGTCGGCGAAGTCCACCCTCCAGATCGGGAGCCGATGCTCCCGGACCGCCAGCTCCAGCTTGCGCAGCGGCTCGACCGCCACGACCTTGCCGGAGCCCTTATAGCTCGCCTGGGCAACCTTCCTGGCGAGGGGCCGGTCGACGGCGACGGGTCGCCCATCCGAAGCGTCGAAGAGCCGAACCCCTGCCGCCGTGGTCACCTCGAACACATGCCGGTCGAGGAGCGATCGAACCGCCACTCCGGTGATCGCCTGACCGGCGAGCGACTCGCGGACCTTCGGCCAGCTCGAGGCGGCAGGAAGCGCAATGGGGACCGTCCTGGCGGCTGGCTTCTTCCCACCCGCGACCTCATCCATGTCGAGGAGCGCCATCGTGGCCCCGCTTACCGCCCAGATCACGAACTGAAGGCCGAGGAAGAGCCCGATCCATTTGTGGATCCGGCGCAGGAGAGGCGGTGAGAGGATCATGGACGCCGCTCGCTGCGCCTGCGGCGCGGGAAGCTGTAGACGAGCAGCCAAGCCCCCGAGAGCGCCATCAGGACCGCGCCCCAGGTGAAGACCCGAAGCACCGGGTTGTTGACGTTGTCGCGCGTCTCATAGTCCATGATGTGAAGCATCCAGACGAAGTCGAACACGCGCCACAGCTCGTGCCGCCGCGACACCAGCTCACCGGTCTGCGGCGAGAAATAGAGGGTCGGCTTGTTCCAGCCGTCGAAGTCGGCCCGCCAGAGCGGCGGCTTCCTTCCCCTGATCTCGCCCGGAATCCTGGCGATCAGCGACACCTTCACCAGCTTCTCGTCGCCGGTGAACCAGTGGTCGGCAAGCTGCCGGATCTGGGCCGCGGACGGCGGCGGGAGCCTCTCGCCCGTCACGGCGTCGACCAGCGACGCCCCTCCCTTGGCCCAGACGATGTAGGTCGGGCGGTCGAGCAGCCAGTGAAGACGCGCCCCCTCGGCGCCGGGGGCCGCCCGCGCCGCCGCCAGGGGGTCGACCAGCCTCGCCGGATCGATCGCCCTCGGCTTCGCCTGCCGGATGAAGTGATCGCCATGGATGATGTCGATGTGGACGACCGTCATATAAAGGCCGGTCAGCGTCCAGATCAGCGCCTGGACGCCGACGAAGAGCGCCAGCCACTTGTGGGTCCGTCTCGCCAGCAATGATGCCGATATCGCCAACCTGAAGCTCCCTCCCGTACCTATCAGGCACCCCGGGTCCGCCTCATCGGCCCGGGATGCCCTCTATAGGAGCTTCAGCAGTGGCCCGCCGCACGGTGCTCCGG
>JBAWCC010000130.1:0-5015 GCA_049590095.1 Allosphingosinicella sp.
CCTTGGCGGTCGCCGCGTCGAGCGCGGCGGCGACGGCGCTCCGGTCGCTGGCGAGGACCTGGCCCGGGCGGCTCGCCCGCTGGAGTCCGGTCTGATAGTCGCGCGCCGGATCGTAATAAGCCAGGGTCGATTCCGCCGGCACCGAATCGCCGCTCCGCCTCAGCCACTCGCTCCGTCCTCCCGCACCCGGCTCCGCCGCCCCCGGCTCGGCTTCCCCGATCAGAACCGGAGTCCCGGCGCCGGCGGCGAGCACCAGCCCTTCGCCGTCGTCGATCAGAGACAGCGGCTCCAGCTCAGCGAGCGCCGCGATCGCGGCGCGAACGCTGTCGCCGCCGGCCGCATAGCCGGCAAGCGCCGCCCACTCACCGGCGGTCCCCACCCCCTCGCCAAGCGCCGCCGCCACCGAGCCGACGTCGGTCCCGCCCGGATCCGCCTCCACCTCGAAGGTGAGCGACGGGATCCGGTTGCCGTAATCGGCGAGCTGGAAATCCTCGAAAACGGCATAGGCCACGCCGCGATAGGCCGGCGTCTCGCCCGCGCCCTCCACCGCCGCGATCAGCGGATCGACCGACTGGTCCTCGCCGCCGAGGTGAAGCCGATAGCCGGTCGAAGTCTTGAAGTCCCCGGCGGCGCCGCGAAGCAGCTTGCCGTCCGCCCAGATCCGCCGAACCGTCAGGATCGGGCGCCCGGAGAGGGCCACCGCGAAATTGGCGGAATAGCTGTAATCAACGATCTTGGGCTGGCCCTTGCCGCCGCCGCTCTTCGACCTTTCCTCCCTGAGGTCGGTCGCCCAGATCACTGTTCCGGCGACCCTCATCGTCCCGAACAGCTTCGGTATCTGGCTTCCGTAGCTCGAGGTCTGCACCGCCAGCTCGCCCAGCCTGGGGCCCTGGCGCGGCTTGGGCGCGAACAGCCGGCCGTCGATCTGCTGGCCGACGATCGCTCCGATCGCGCCGCCGATCGGCCCTCCGATCGCGGTCCCGGCCGCGGTAAGCACGAGAGTCGCCATCAGTCTTCCTCCTCGGCGAGACGCCAGGCGCTCTCCAGCGTCCAGGGAATGGGGTAGGGCCGCTGCACCACGCGCCGAAGGGCGGCGTCGGCATGAACGAAGCCGAAGGGCGTGATGATCACCATGTGAAATTGCGCCGGCCCGGTCCGGCAGACGACGACGTCGCCAGGATCCAGCCTGTTGCCCACGACCAGCCTGCAGCCGAGGTCGCAAAGCCGGTGCTCGATGTCCGCCAGCGCCTGCCCGCGCAGGGCATAATCGCGAGGCACCCGCTCGCTCGGGATGCCGCAGGCCAGAGCCGCGGTCCCGACGCAATCCAGTCCGTCCGTCGCCTTCCGCCCCTGCGGCCGAAAGCGGGTGCCCACGAGCGCGCAGGCCCGAGCGGCTATTTCGATCCCCTTCATCTCTCAGGCTCCCGGATAGCGGGTCAGAAGGTCCATCCCGGGCAGATGCGGCTCGCCCCGGAAATTCTCGGCATTGGCGAAGCGCGAGCGGCAGGTGGCGAAGCTCCTGTCGCAACCCTCCCTGATCTCGACGAGGTCGCCCGCCGTGATCGCGAAGGGCGGCGATTCCTGAAGCCGAAGCCGCACCCCCTCGGACGAGGCGATCGCGCTCTCCAGTCCGCTGTTGGCGCCGCCGATCCAGCGCAGCCGGCCGAACCCGTAGGCCCCCGGCTCGCCCGAGGCCTCGGCCACGCTCACCACATTCTCCTCCGGCGTCCCGGTCACCCGGGTCGCCCGAACCCGCCGCGCCATGTCGACCCGGCACCGCCGGTCGCCCAGCTCGGCCCGGCATTCGGGCGAGGTCTGCTCGGCCACCGCCCGCTCGAGCAGTGCGGCGGGCCCCCGCAATTCGGCTTCGAAGCCGTTCGCCTTCACCGTCACGTCGCCGAGCTCGCCTCGGGCGAGCTTCAGCCTCTCCCCATCCGGATCCTCCCAGTCGACCAGGAAAAGGGACACCGTCGCCCGGTCCCAGCGCCCCGCCGAGAGATCGGCCTCGCCGATCGAATCGCTGGTCAGCGCCCCACTGACGTCGAGCGTCGAGGAATCGAAATCGTCCGAGACTGAAACCGCCGAAGGAAGCATTCCCGGCGCCGAGCGATAGACGAGTCCGCCGATGACGAGGTCGCGATCATGGCTCGTGAACCCCAGGCAAATTCCGTCCCGCCGCTCCACCCGCCAGCAAAAGGCAAGCGTGCTCAGCTCCCTCTCCAGGAAGGAAGGCATGGCTTGATCTCCTTGATAAACTCCTCTCCGGCTTTCCCGCGGGAGAGGGGGAAGACTAAGCTTCCCGAACCTCGACCAGGGGCACCGAAGCAATTTCCCCCGCCTCGAACGTCGCCCGGCTCACGCTCAGCCGGTCCTCCGCGAAGCGCACCGGAACGTCGAACCGGAACCCCGCTTTCACGACCGCGTCGGCGGCCGGCGGCTCCTCGAAGCTCAGGCTCCCGACCGGCCCGAGCGTCCAGCCGCTCGCAAGCTCGACCCCGCCGACCGAAACCCGAACCGACCCCGCCACCGGCCGGGTGATCCGGCGCACCTGCCCGCCATAATGCTTGACGAGCTCGAACTCGGTCCGGACCCCGTCGCCCGTCCCCAGCGCCTGGTCCGCCGGCCCCGGCGCTCCGATCATCCCGTTGGAGCTGTTGTCGAACGGATCCTCGAACCGGAAGGCCTGCGCCGCGCCGCGCCTCGCCCGGAAGAAGGCGATCAGGGCGTGCAGGTCCGCCTCCCCCCGCACCCCCGGACCGGCGTCGAAGCGAAGCCGGGCATCCCCCCAGTCGCTGTTCCTCTGCTCGCCGCCGCCGGCCCCCGTCACCACCGCGGTCGAGAAAGAGGGCTCGACGCTCGCCTCCCGACCAAGCGCCACCGGAAATCGCACGTCTTCATAAGCCTCCACGTCCCCGCCTCCCAGATCGAACCATGTAAAACCGTCGCGAAGCACCTGCGGCAGGGCCCAGACGAACACCTCGCTCGGCCCGCGCCGGCGCGCCGCCTCGATCGCACCGGCGATGGAGTGCCATTGCGCCTTGTCCTCGGCCGCAAGCACGAAGCCGGAGAAATAATGCTGCCGCTCCGTCGGATAGCCGAGCCTCGATTGCGCCGCGGCGACCCCGCGCGCCGTCGCGCCTTTATCGCCTCGCGTGACCCAGTCGTAATCCTCGAGCTGAAGCACGTCGAAGGCCGGGCTCGCCCAGCCGAGCGGAAGGTTGGCGAGGTTGAGGTCCGGCGCTCCCAGGACCGTCGGCAGATAGGCCAGCAGCAGGGTCTCCGCATCCGGCGATACCGCCCGCACCGCCGCGGTGAGCGCCGCCGTGCTTTCGGCCAGCGCGGCGCCCGCCGCCTCGAGCGTCGCCCGCTGCGCCTCGCTTAATGCGCCGCGCACGTCGGGTATCGACACCGGCGCCAGAAGATTCACGGCCGCCGCATCGTAGAGGCAGATGCGCCCGTCCCCGGTCACCCACCACCAGGGCTCGCCGACCTGGAACCGCATCCTCAGCCCGGCCGGGATCGCGATCCCTGCGAAGGCCTGAGCGACCAGCCTCAAATAATGCATCGCCCCTTCATGCGCCGGCGACAGCAGGGTCGAAGGCGGCGACCAGCCGGTCAGCGCCGGCGACCCGTCCTCGGCTCTTTGCTTCCAATCTCCCCAGACATGCTGGTCGAGAAGCTCGTAGGAGAGCGACCAGATCAGCTCGAAGCCGAGCGTCTTGGCCCTCGCCGCGAAATCCGAATGCCACGCCGAGCACGGCGCATTGAGGACCCCTCCCGCGAGGCTGATATAATAGCCGCCGCCATTCGCCTCGAGCCGAAAATAATGGCTCATCCCGACATAATGGTTGATCGGCCCGCGATAGCCGAGCTGCAGCACGTTCCTCAGCACCCTCTCCGGGGTCAGGTGATAAAGGTCGTCATAACCTGTAGCCATCCGAAGCCGATGCTCCGGCACCAGAATGTCGCCGGTCGCGAGGACCGAGCCGGAACCTTCGCAGGCGATCCCGCTGAGCTCCGCCCAGCCCTCCGCCGGCGCCGCGAGCGGTTCGTCCGCCTCGGTGTAGCCCGGCGCGACCATCGACACGAACATCCGGTCGACGTCGCCGGCCCAGACCGGATCCTCGCCGTCCCAGCCGCCCGCGACCGCGTCGAAATCCAGGTCGATCTGCGCGTCCTCCGCAATTCCGTCCGCATAATTCCACAGCCGGACGAACCAGCTGCGCGCGGCTCCGGCCGGGTCGCGTCCCTCGATCGTCAAGGTCGGCCCGTCGACGGCGTCGAGCGCCCTGATGCCCCCGCTCCGCCACCGAAAGCTCAGCCGGCAACCCCGGAAATCACGGCTCGTCTCATAAGCGAGCAAGGGATGGTCGAACCGGTCCTCAGCCTCCCAGATCAGGCCGGCGAGATCGTCCGCTTTGTAAAAGACGCAGTCCACCCGAAGCGAATCCGGCGTAATCGTCACTACCGAAGCCATCATCGGCCTGGGAAAATTGACGGTCCACAGGCGCGCGTCGAAGCGCTTCACATGCCCGATTTGCTTGGCCGCCCCCGGCGGCGCCAGCCAATGTCCCATTGGATCCCTCCCAATTCCTCCCCGAGCTCGCTCGGGGAGGGGGACCGCGCGAAGCGCGGTGGAGGGGTAACGGCCTTCGCATCGCCCCTCCACCACGACGCTTCGCGCCGCGGTCCCCCTCCCCGAGCAAAGCTCGGGGAGGATCAATCCTCCACTCGCATCAGCGCCTGCTTCACCGCCCGGGCCACCTGCCGGCTGGACCGCGCCAGCGCCTGCGGAGCCTCGCCCGCCGCGGCGTTGACGATTATGCTCATCCTGATGTCGCGCGCCCCGCCCCGCCCGGCCTCGATCCGGCCGCTGGCAGTCGGAACGAACAATTCGGGCCCGCGCTCGCCGACCATATAGGGCCGCCCCGGAGCCACCGGCCCGCCCGTCGCCCGCCCGGGCGCTCCGAGCAGGCCGCCGAGAATCTGCGCCGCCGCCGCGAGCAGCCCTCCGG
>JBAWCC010000131.1:0-6653 GCA_049590095.1 Allosphingosinicella sp.
CCGCGGACCGGGGCCCGAGCGGGAGCCGGACATAGGCGCCCAGCGCGGCGCCGCTCCGGCGGGCGCCCGGATCCTTGTGGTCGACCAGCTCCGCCGCGCCGCAGGGCGAGGCGAGGAGCGAGAAAGCGGCGGCGGCGGCGGCGAGACGTCTCGGCATTGGCATGTCCCCTGTTGTCCGGACGCGGTTAGGCTCCGGCCTCAGAGTGCCTCGGAGCGCGGTTCACTGCAACCGTCACCCTGAACTCGTTTCAGGGGCCAAGTCTCCACCCGCGAGGCGACTCGACCCTGGATGCTGAAACGAGTTCAGCATGACGGCCGGACGGCGCGGCCGGGGGAATGGAGCTCATCTCCCCGGCTCCCATCCAAGAGCTTGGGCCTCTCGAAATGCCTTTTCATTCGCGGCGGCCAGCGCCGCGTAGCGGAAGCGCAAGGCGGGCGGGATCAGCGCAGGGACCGGATATTTGTCGTGAAACTCGGCATCGATCATCTCGCCCATGGCGCTGCCCTTCTTGACCAGCGCATAGGCGTCGCGCGGATTGACCGCGAGCATCGCGTCGGCAACGTCCGCAGCCTCCTGGTAGCGGCGCTCGGCCATCAGATAGTCGAGGACGGACGCCGCCATCTGAGCGACCGTCTCACGCTTCGTCAGGGTCCGCATGTAGAGGCCGCTCCGGATCGCTCCGTCGGACATCGGGAAGTTGCGGCGATAGGTTTCGGCCGGCGCCTCAAGGCCGGTGCTGGTCGCTTCGAGATTATGATCCAGGCCCGCCGCGTCGGTATAGCGAACGAAGAGATGGAGGGGCGCCGCGGCGAGCCGGACCTTGAGCCCGATCCTGTCCGCGACGATCAGGAACAGCACCGGCATGGAAACGCAATTGCCCTTGCGGGTGCGGACATAGGTGGAGAGCATCTTGCTCTTCACCTTCTGGCCGAGCGGGTCGGCCAGATCGTAGGTGAAGGGGCGATTGTAATTCCAGGCGCCGGAGACGTAGATCGCCTTTCGCACCGCGGCGAGCTTGTACGGATCGCTCGGCTTCGGCCCTGCCATCTGTCTTGCCGCGTCCTCCAGCCGAGCAACCAGCGCGCGCGTCGCGGAAACATTGCTGCTTTTGTCGATGAGCCGGTCGAACGTGACGGCCGCCTCCAGGAAGTCGAGCCTCGATTCGGGCTGGTTAAGGACTGTCATTACCACCCCGGCGGGCACTGGCTCGGCCCGCACTGCGGGAGCGGTTGCGAAGACTAAGATGAAAAGGAAAGAAGCTGCAATAAGCTTGCCACTACCGAGACGAATTGATTCTTTGATCAGAATATTCGACATTTTGGATAGTCCGGGTGGGCCAAGATGCCAACCTCACCACGAAGCCATTCGGCATTGAGAGGAATGCCCTTAGTAAGGTCATTTATCTCGCTTAAAACGATCGCACCCCGACAATTATCCAGATACATATAGGATTGATATGTTCCGGACCGTCCTCCACTTAGCGCTCTATTCATTTCTATAATAGCAGCCCTGCATCTCTCGAAACACTGCACCACTCGAAATGTTGTGCCGAGGCACCGATAATTCTCACCTCCCGTTAGCGGGCGCTTCACGGCGTATTCAATGGACGTCTCAGGTCCGCCAACAGAAATGCATCGAACTCCATTATTCCCTTCCAAGTACTTAAGAGGAAATGACGGCCACGCCATATCCGCAGGACCAAAACTCGCTGTTCTCTTCGTAAAAATTGCAACATGAGCGAGGTCGCTACTCAAATAGACGACTTCTTTTATTTTTGGCTGTATACTAGTTCTTTGATTTGCAAAATCGTGGGCGCACGAGACTAAAAAAAGAGGCATAAGGTACAAAAAGCGCATTAGCAGTCGCCGGCCAGTAGAGCGCACGCAGCGTCATTGTATTTTTGCTGGTGCTCAAGCTTCCCCAAGGGGTAGCCAGGCTTTTGCAATCCTCCTTTGGCTTCTTCAGGAGTTCCATGCAGTCCGCCATCGTGGACGATACCTACTCCGCCCTCAGAAAGACCTATCGGTCGAACCAAAGTTATTGCTTCCTTACCTAAGCCTGGTCCACCTAACGTCATCATAGCCTGATCGGCACCGTCCTTGGTGACGTAAAGAAATTGTCGAGAAATGAGAGCCTGCGCCGCTTGGCCAGCAGTGGTTTCGAACGATCCTTCTTTGCCTTTTATTGGCCCGACCGTCACAGCTTTGTCCGGATTTTTCATAAGCTTGTTGACAGTCGCCGTGTAGCGCGCGTTGAAGGCTTCGAATTTCTTGTTTTGAGCCGGGGTAGCCGGAACACTGCCGGCAAATCTGCCGTCCTTAACGACCGCGACGCCATCGACGCGGCAAGTATATACGACACCTTCGCCCTTTTGTGAGGAGGTACAGGTAGTCCCTGTCGGATCGCTGGCATTGACCGGGTCGTTGTTCACATAAGCATAGAGGTTGACCTGGTCCTTGTAGCCCACCGGATCGACCTGCAGGAAACGCGCGTTCGCCGCGGTGCTTCCAAGCCAAGCCGAAGCAGCCACGCTCGCTATCGCGGCCAACCTCCGAACCTGCATCATACAAGCTCCCCTTTGCCGACGGCAGAGGAACACAGGAAGCGAGCAACCGCAATGCAGGAATGCACCGTTTCCGATGCATGTTCTTCCCGGCGATGGCTCGCCGCGAGGCGCTGAAACAGATGAGGCATTGCGGCGTGTTAGACAAGCAACACACTTTGCCCCTTGCGCTCCACGCCTCCCCTGCCCCATTTAGCCTGCAAAGCAGATGGAGCGACCGACATGGCCACCCAGACCGAGACCAAGCTGAAGCTCGAGGCGCCCGAGGCGCTTCAGGCGATCGAGCCCGCCGAGGCGGCCGGCCTCGTTCCGATCGAGGCGGGGGTGAAGGACAAGCTGCAGGTCGTGGTCGACAAGTTCGTCGACGAGCTTGTCGCGGTCGACGCCAACAGCCCCGAATTCGGCAAGAAGGTCGACGAGCTGACCAACATGGGCCGAAAGCAGATCGCCGAGGCCGCCGGCCATTCCAACCGGTTCCTCGATCGGCCGATCAAGGCGATCGACAAGGATACCGGGATCGGCGCCGACCTGCTCGAGCTTCGCCGGACCGTCGAGGAGCTCGATCCGGGCAAGCAGGGCAATCTCAGCACGTCGCGCAAGATCCTGGGCTTCATCCCCTGGGGCAACAAGCTCGGCAATTATTTCCAGAAGTACCAGAGCTCTCAGACGCACATCTCGAAGATCCTGAACAGCCTCGCCTCCGGCAAGGAGGAGCTTCAGTACGACAATGAGGCGATCAACACCGAGCGCGCGGCGATGTGGAAGACGATGGGCCAGCTCGAGCAGATGATCCACATCTCCAAGCAGCTCGACCAGAAGCTTGAGGACAAGGCCAACGAGCTCGACTCCACCGAGCCCTCCAAGGCCAAGGCGATCCGCGAGACCGCGCTTTTCTACACCCGCCAGCGCACCACCGATCTGCTGACCCAGATGGCGGTGACGGTGCAGGGCTATCTCGCCCTCGACCTCGTCAAGAAGAACAATGTCGAGTTGATCAAGGGCGTCGACCGCGCCTCGACCACCACGGTCGCCGCGCTTCGAACGGCGGTCACCGTCGCCCAGGCGATGACCAACCAGCGCCTCGTTCTCGAGCAGATCACCTCGCTCAACACGACCACCGCCAACATGATCGATTCGACCGGCGAATTGCTCAAGAGCCAGACCGGCGAGATCCACCGCCAGGCCGTCTCCTCGACCATCCCATTGGAGACCCTGCAGCGCGCCTTCCAGAACATCTACGACACGATGGACACGATCGACACCTTCAAGCTCGAGGCGCTCGGAAGCATGAAGCAGACCGTCCAGACCCTCTCCAGCGAGGTCGAGAAGAGCCGCGGCTATATCGCCCGGGCCGAGGGCACCGAGCAGAACCGGCTTGCCGGCCGAAGCGTCCCCAATTCGCTGCTCGGACCGATCGAGAGCTGAAAATGGCCCGAACGCCCCGCAGCGTCGAGGAAGCGATCGCCCGCTTCGACGAATATTCGGCGCGGCTCGACGGCCACACGCCGTCGCCGTCGAGCCTGAAGCGGCGCTATTACGGCCGTACGGCGGGAACGCTCGCCCGGCGAGTGGCGACGATGGGGATGGCGATCGCCGCCCTGATCGTCGCCACGATCGGATTCGGCCTCATCGTGGGTCCGATCGGAGTCACCGGCCTGTTCCTCGTCGCCCTCGCCACTCTCGCCATCCTCCTCCTCTTCTCCTTCTGGCCGACGGAGCCGAAACGGGTCGCCTATAACGAGCAGCTCCCCACCGGGACCGTGGTTCGCCAGCTAGAGAACATGCTCGTTCGCCGCCGCCCGGCTCTGCCCGCGCCCGCGGCACAGCGGGCCGACGCCATCGGCGCCCAGCTGCCTTTGCTCGAATCGCGGCTGGCGGAGGTCGACGCCCTCGACCCGCTCGCCCAGGACGCCCGGCGGCTGATGGGCAAGCATCTCCCGGAACTGATCGAGCGCTACGAGCGCATTCCGGCCAACTACCGCCACCAGCCCGACGGCGAGGGCCTGACCGCCGACCAGCGTCTCGTCGCAAGCCTCGACGCTGCCCGCCAGGCGCTCGGGGAGATCGGGGACAAGCTGGTCCAGGGCGATCGCCGGGCGTTCGAAACTCACGGCCGATTCATCGAAAGCCGCTACAAGGAAGAACGCGGCCCGGGAGACGAATGATGGGCTTCGACGTCGTCGGGATGCTTCGGCAGGCCGACGAATATATCCGTCGCAACATGAAGTCGAAGCCGGTGCGCGCGGCCGAGAAACGGCGCGCCGAGCGGCAGTCGCGCGAGGCCGAGGCGCGGATCAAGCGGGCCGCTTTGGTGGGCGGAACCTCCGGAGCCGTCTTCCTCGGAGTCGGAGTCCTGGCGGCGCCCGCCGCGGTTCCGGTGCTTGCCGCGGCCGGCGGCGGCGCCTTGCTCCTGGCCGTCGGATCGCTTTTCAGGCCCTCGCGGCGGCGCGGCGGCGAAGGGGATTTCTCACAGACCGAGCTGGCCGAGCTTCCGGGCGATACGGAGGATTGGCTGCTGGGCCGGCGCGAAGAACTGCCGCTCGATTGCCGGCCGCAGCTCGACCGGATCTTCCAGCGCCTGGGCGACCTCCAGCCTCATCTGGCGACCCTCGCGCCTCATTCGACCTCCGCCTGGGAAGCGCGGCGGCTCCTCGGCGACCATCTGCCGAGGCTCATCCTCGCTTACGAGGCCATTCCCGAATCGACCCGGCAGGAGGATCGGGAAGTCCGGGCACAGCTTCGCTCCGGTCTGGAAACGGTGGCGGACGCCCTGGACGAGCTGTGCCGTGAAGTGTGCCGGAATCCCTTGATGACCTTCGAGACCCAGAACCGCTTCCTCGAAAGCCGCTACCGCGGAGAGGACAGGCGGTTGCTGCCGGGAGGGAGCCGGGGTCAGAAGCTTCCTTCGAAGCGCGCCGAATAAGGCAGTCCGCCGGGCCGAAGGGCCACGTCGATCCGGTAGCGACCGTCGGCGAACAGGCGGACGTCCAGCCGGTCGCCCCCCGACTGGCTGACCAGGGGCAGAAGCACCGCCGGCCCGTCGCAGCGCGCTTCGCCGCTGAAGCCCGCGGTCAGCGGCACTCCGACCAGCTCGCCGGCGAAGCGCGCCGTCACCAGCCCCTCGGAATGGACGCACAGCCCGTCTCCGAAGCGGACGGTGAGGTCCGCCAGGTCGAGCGTCGGCGGCGGCAGCTCGGCGAGCGCGCCCGCCTCGATCCTGCCGGTGGCGTCGTCGATCCCGAAGCCGTGGCGGGAAACGGTGACTCCGCCCTTCAGGCCGCCGTCGGCCCGCTCGAGGTCGAGCCGGGCCCGGCCGATCAGCAAAGGCAGGACGCGCAGGCGGGTCGCGACGTCGCCGAGCTGGGTAGTCCCGAAGCGCGCTTCGGTAAGGGCTCCGAGCCAGACGCTTCCCCTCGCCTCGCGCGCGGCCAGCCCCTTCTCGGCATAGCCGAGCCAGCCCAGGGCAAAGCGCAGCGGAAGCAAGGCTGCCAGCGAGAAGAGCAAGGCGCACAGGAAGAATATCTCGCGCCACCAGCGCCGCCGCAATCGCATCAGCCGCTCCTCGCCCGAAGCACGAGCCGGGCGGAGAGGGTCCGGTCCGGGTTGCTGGTCACGGTCAGGCTCTGAACGATATAGCCTTGCGCCTCGAGCCCGGCGATCCAGCCGAACAAAGCCTGCGGCTTGGCTGCGCCGATCGCCAGCGACACCCGCCCCTGCCCCTCCGGCTGGAGCCCGGAAAGCTGGAAGCCGGCCTGGGAAGCGGCGGCGGCGACGGCCGTGTCGATAGGCCCGGCGAAGGGCGCCGGCCGGTTCCGCTCCAGCGCCGAGATCGCCGCCGCCCGAGTGCGCGCCTCCGCCAGTGCCGCCACCGCCTCGCCGTGCCGCTGCCGCGCCCCCGAGAGCGTGTCGGAAAGCGGTCGAAGGATCAGAAGCCAGACGAGCACCAGGGCGACAAGCGCCAGCATCACTCCGAGCAACCAGCGCTCGCGCGGGCTCCGCGCCAGCCACAGGGCCTTGAGACGGGCGCTCATCGCGGCCTCACCGTCATGTCGGCGACCGGGCGCGCGCCGCCCGATCGCGGCGCCCCGG
>JBAWCC010000132.1:0-6223 GCA_049590095.1 Allosphingosinicella sp.
ATGGCGAGCGCGACGACTCCGAGGGCCGCTCCGACCGCTCCGCCGCCGAGCAGGCCCTTGACCATGCCGCTCTTGTTGCCGTCGTGGTCGGTCTCGGTGCCACTGCCGTCGGAGGTCGTGGTCTTGCCGTCATGCTGGTGGACGACGGACAAGGCGCTGTCGCGGACTCCGGCGCCGCGCAGGTCGGTGATCGCGCGCTCGGCTTCGGAATGGCTGTCGAAAACGGCGGATACGAGATTGTGGTTCATCGAAAAGCTCTCCTGGGGTGCAGCGGGGCGGGGTGAAGCCCCTTGCCGTTCAACAGGGCAGGCTCGCCGCCGTTCCTCCACTCGTCCCGACATGTGGGCGTTCGGCGCTTCGCTGCGCCTGCGCATTTCCTCGAGACGCCTCGCAGAGGCCGATCGCAAAGGAGGGATATGGGAAATGGCGCGAGTGACGGGGCTCGAACCCGCGACCTCCGGCGTGACAGGCCGGCGCTCTAACCAACTGAGCTACACCCGCTTGGGTGGGGGCGAACTATGCGCTGGCCCCTGCCCTGTCAACCGGCGGCGCGCCTCGTTTCGGGCGGCAATACGGATTCGCCGTGCGAACCCGTTCCAGAACGCAAAGACGCAAAGACGCAAAGAGCGCGAAGCACTCCAAATACGCTTGCGGAAGGCCCGGCGGCGTCGGTGGGCAGAGGGGTGAACCGCTTCGCGGAATCTTTGCGCCTTTGCGTCTTTGCGTTGAATCCCCGGCTGGACCCGCCTTCAGAGGAAAAGCGCGGATGGCGCTCGGCCGGCAGACCGGTCTAGGGCTTCGCCCCCGCCGCCCGGTCCGAATCGCCATGCTCCTCATGGTGGTGGCCGGTGAGGGTGCCTTCCTCGAACAGGAAGCCGGCGATGTCGGGCTTGCCGGCGGCGTCGAGGACCGTCTTCATGATGATGAGGAGGGGTACCGCCAGAAGCGCTCCGGTCGTCCCCCACACCCAGGCCCAGAAGCTCAAGGCGACGAGGATCAGCAAGGGGTTGATGGTGAGCCGGCGGCCGACGAAGAAGGGCGTGATCAGATTCGCCTCGATGAGGTGGACCCCGATGAAGCAGAGGGCCGGAAGCAAGGCGTACCAGGGATCGGCGAAGGCCATCAGCCCGCCCAGAGCGAGCAGGAGAACCGACGCGATCGGGCCGAGATAGGGGATATAGTTGAGCACCGCGACGATTCCGCCCCACATGAGCGGGGTCGGCATGTCGAGGAGCCAGAGGATGAGCGCCACGGTCAGGCCCATGGAGATGTTCACGATGGTGATCGTTCCGAGATAGGTGGAGGTGGCGTCGACCACCTGCTGGATGGCCCGGGCAGTGGTCATCGCGCCGTCGAAGCTGGAACGTCCGGTGATCGTTCGCCGCCGCATCCTCGTCCAGCCGGCGAGGAAGAAGAAGATGACCAGCACCGCGAAGAACATCTGGATGGCGGCGAACGGCGCCGACGTGGCGATGATGTCGAGGAGCGAATTGGGAGTTTCGAGCGCCACCGTGCGCTGGCTGCTTGCCCGGGAGCCGAACTGCTCGACGATGTCGTCGAGAAAGCGCTCGAGGTCCGAATAGACCTCCATCAGGGGAGCGAGCGTGTCGCGGACACGGCCGATCCGCGCCGGGAGGAGCCGGACCCACTCGGCCGCCGGAAGGACGATCGAGGCGACCGCGATATTGGCCATGGCGATGAGGACGAGGACGCAGGTGAAGGCGGCCAGCGGGGACGGCAGCCGCCGCCGCTCCAGCCATTCGAGCATCGGAACCAGGGCGATGGCGATGACCAGAGCCGCGGTCACGGGAAGAAAGAATTCGGCGCCCGCTCGAAGCGCGAAGGGAAGAGCGATCGCGAGCCCGGTCCCCGCGATCAGGGTTAATGCGGCGAGCAGCCGGTCCCGGCCGAAGGCGACCGCTTCCGGCTCCCGATTGGGATCGGCCGGCTCGACTTGCGCCGCTCTCTCAACGGCTTCCTTCCCCCGCAGCCCGTCCATCTTACCTACCGAAGCCTTTCGAACCTGGCTTAAGCCCGAAGGCTAACCGACCGTTAACGCATTTTTAGCGCCTCCCCCTCCATTAGCTCCAAATCGGACCAAAGCTCGTGGGGAGCTAATATGCGTTATCAGGCTACGGCCGCCAAATCATCGGCGTTCCGCAAAAATGCGGCCCTGGCCGCCATCACGGCGGTCTCCGCCTGCGTTTTCGCGGGCCCGGCGCATTCGGCCGGAACCCCGGCAGGCACCGACATCACCAACGTCGCCACCGCCACCTACGATCTGCCGGGCGGCGGCGAGGCCAGTGTCGATTCCAACATCGTCACGCTGAAGGTCGACGAGCTCCTCGACGTCAGCGTCGCCTGGAGCGACCCGTCCGACGTCTCGGCCCCGGCGGGCGGCACCGGCCAGCTTCTCAAGTTCACGGTGACCAACGGCGGCAACGGCGCGGAGAGCTTCACGCTCGCCACCCTCGCCAACGGCGGCGGCGACGATTTCGACCCGTCGGTCACCTCCATCGTCCTCGACAGCAATTCCAACGGCGCCTACGACGCCGGGGTCGACACCGTCTATTCGAGCGGGAGCAACGATCCCGAGCTCGCCCCGGACCAGTCGCTCACCGTTTTCGTCCTTTCCAGCATCCCCGCCGCCGCCGGCGACGGCCAGCGCGGCCGGATCGACCTCACCGCCGTCGCCAGGACCGGATCGGGCACGCCCGGAACCGGCTTCGCGGGCCAGGGCCAGGGAGGCGGCGACGCCGTCGTCGGAGCGACCGGCGCCGGTTCGCAGGACGACGGCTATTATCGGGTGACCAGGGCCAGCGTCGCCTTCGTCAAGAGCGCGGCCGTCGCCGACGCCTTCGGCGGAACCGCCGCGGCGCCCGGCTCGACGATCACCTACACCCTCGCCGCCACGGTCAGCGGCAGCGGCGACCTCGCCAACCTCAGGGTCAGCGACCCCGTTCCCGCGGGCACCACCTACCAGGCCGGTTCCCTCACCCTCGAGGGCGCCCCGCTCACCGACTCGGCCGACGCCGACGCCGGGAGCTTCACCGGCACCGCCATTTCCGTCGGCCTTGGCAATGTGCCCGCCGGCGCCACCCGAACCATCACGTTCCAAGTGAAGATCGACTGAGAAGGATGACGCACATGAAGATCTGGATTGCGCTGTTCGCGCTTCTCGTCCCCGCCGCCGCCTCCGCGGCCGACGATGTCTCGCTGACCAGCAAGGTGCTGGTCGAGCGGGTCAAGCCCGGCCCCGACGGCAAGCCGGTCACGGTCCGCGAGGAGCCGGGCGTGGTGACTCCGGGCGACAGGCTCGTGATCCTTCTCAATTATCGCAACGGCGGAGCCCAGCCGGCGACCGGCTTCACCCTCACCAATCCCATTCCCGCGGCGGTCGCCTTCGCCGGCACCGACGACCGGAGCGCCGCCGTTTCCGTGGACGGCGGCAAGAGCTGGGGAGCGCTCGCCTCCCTGAAGGTCGTGGCGGCGGACGGCACCAGCCGCCCGGCGGTCGCGGCCGACGTCACCCACATCCGCTGGTCGCTCAGCCAGCCGATCGCCGCCGGAAGCGGCGGGGAGCTCAGCTTCCGCGGCGTCGTCGAATAAATTCGTAACCCGCATCGGAGCGCCGGCGGGGGGGTTTCGGCGCTCACCGAAGACAGGATTGGACAAGAGATGACCAGAAACATGCGATTGCTCGCCTCCGCCAGCGTGCTGGCGGCGGCGACTGTTGCGGCGTCCCCCGCCTTCGCGGCCGGAACGACCGCGGGCACTACCGTCACCAACAGCGTCACCCTCGACTACAGGGTCGGCGGGATCGACCAGGCCCAGGTCAGCGCCAGCGATTCGTTCGTGGTCGACCGCAAGGTGAACTTCATCGTCACCGAGACCGGCAATTCGGCGACCACCGTGACGCCCGGGCAGTCGGCGGCGGTGACGATCTTCAGCGTCACCAACTCCTCCAACGCCCCGCTCGACTTCGCGCTCGCCCCGAGCCAGCTGAGCGGCGGAACCGCGCCGCACGGCCTCGCCGACAATTTCGACGTCGGCAACGTCAAGGTCTATGTCGATACCAACGGCAACGGCGGCTACGATCCGGGCACCGACCAGGAGGCGTCCTATCTCGACCAGGTCGCCGCCGACACCAGCCAGACGGTCTTCATCGTCGCCGACATCCCCGTCGGCCGGGCCACCAACGACGCCGCCGGAGTGCGCCTGACCGCAACCGCGGCCGAAGCCACCGCCGCGGCCTCGCTCGGAGCGACGGTGACCCAGACCAGCGGCGCCAACACGTCCGGAGTCGACACCGTGTTCGCGGACACCAACGCCGGCGGCAACGTCGCCCGCGACGGAATCCACTTCGCGGAGGACGATTATGTGATCCTGGCGGCGGCCCTGACGGCGACCAAGACCAGCCGGGTGATCAGCGATCCGTTCAACGGCTCGACCGATCCCAAGATGATCCCGGGCGCGGTCGTCGAATATTGCATCGCGGTCGCCAACGGCGCGGGCAGCGCCACGGCTACGGGCATCAACATCTCGGACGAGGTGCCCATCCAGACCACCTACGACCCGGCCTTCGGGATCCGGCTGAACGGCACCGTGACCGGAAGCAGCTGCAACTCGGACGGCACCAGCGGCGGATCCTACAACAACGGGATCGTCGCCGGAACGCTCAACGACATCGTCGCGGGCGTGACCCGCACGCTCGTCTTCCGGGTGAGCGTGAACTAGGCGGATCAAGGGGAGGAGCGGCAAGGTGTCCCCGACACTCGGCCCCCTCCCCTCCCTCGAGATGGGACGAACCACTCCACTTCCGGGGGCGATGCTGCTCGCCCTGCTGACGGCGATCTGGCTCGCCGTCGCCGCGCCCGCGCTCGCCGCGGGCGCGCCCGGCACCCGCACGATCTCGAACATCGCGACGATCGAGTGGGAGATGGCGGGCGGCAAGGTCAGCCAGGAATCGAACCGGGTCGACCTCGATGTCGGCCCGGCTTCGTCGCCGATCTCGCTGGCCGCCTTCCGCTTCGCCTCCGGCGGCGAGACCCTGACGACGGCCGTCAGGGCGCCGTTATGCGGCGCCGGCGGGGCCCCGGCCTCGCTCGCCTCCGACTGGCGCGGACACAGGCTCGATCCCGCTTCCCTCCTCGCGGCGAAGGACATTCTGCCCGGCGAGCCCTTGCTGTTCGTCGTGGACGATGCCGGACACAACCGGGATTCCGCTTCGGTCGAGTCGATCCAGGTCGAGGTCCGCGCCGCCAGCGGCGACAGCCAGCTGCTGACGGTCTTCGAAACCGCCGCGGATTCGGGAAAGTTCGCCGGCTTCATCCAGACCCAGATCCAGCCCGCCCCGGCCGCCGACGACTGCCGGCTGAGCGTCAAATCGGGCGATCTCGTCACCATCGCGATCCCCGGCGCCGCCGATCGCACTCCCGCCTCCGCCACCGTGAAGGTGCTCGCTCCGGCTATTCCGGTCGAGCTTCCGCTCCTGCCCGTCCAGCTCGCCAAGCAGGCGTCCCGCGCGACCGCGGCGCCGGGCGAAGCGGTGGCCTTCACGGTCGACGTCCGCAATCCCAACTTCAAAGCTTCGGCCGGAAACGTCCGGGTCACCGACATCCTTCCGCCGGCGCTTCGGCTTCGGCCGCACACCCTTCGAATCGACAACCGGGCCGCGACGGCCGAGATCGCCGCCGACGGGTCCAGCTTCACGGTGACCCTGCCGAAGCTCGAAGCGGGCGCAGGCCGCCGGATCAGCTATGCCGCCGAGGTCAAGCCCGGCGCCGCGGACGGCGACGCCGTCAACCGGGTGGAAGCGGTGAGCGAGGCGGGTCTGGCGAGCAACGTTTCCGACGCGATAGTGCGAATCCGGCGCGACGGGATTTCGGGGCGGATGACGATCCTCGGCCGGGTGACCGACGGCGGCTGCGGAGCCGACCCGGCCAGGGCCGCCGGGGTGGCCGGGGTCCGGGTGATGCTCGAGGACGGCAGCTACGCCGTCACTGACCGCGACGGCCGCTACCATTTCGAAGGAGTCCTGCCCGGCACCCATGTCGTCCAGCTCGACGACATGACCCTTCCGGTCGACCGCGCCGCCGCCGACTGCGCCCGGAGCAGCCGCTCCGCCGGTCGCGCCTTCTCCCGCTTCGTCGACGGCCGCGGCGGCGCGCTGAAGCGGGTCGATTTCAAGCTGGTCGAGGTGGCGCCCCGGGCGAGCCTGGCC
>JBAWCC010000133.1:0-3184 GCA_049590095.1 Allosphingosinicella sp.
TGGGGGTGGGTAGGCGAGCGAAGCGAGACTGCTCGAGGCCTCGGAGTTTCGGCCGGCCTGCGGCCGGACCCACCCCCGGCCCCTCCCTTGGGAGGGCAGGGAGGAGAGGGAGATCATGACCGAACAAGGCAACAAGATGCTCGCGCTTCTCGTCGCGCAGGCGGAGGGGCAGGGGGCGGGGCTGGTGACGGTCCGGGCGCTGGTCGAGGAGGCGAGCGAGCTCGGCGCCGGGCGGGCGCTGGAGGCGCTGGGGCTCAGCGACGGCAAGGCCCGGCGCGACATGGACGAGCTGAGGGAATTGCTCCAGGCCTGGCGCGACGCGAAGAAGAGCGCGTGGCAGGCGGTGGCGGGCTGGATGGTTCGGATCCTGCTGGCGCTTCTGGTGCTCGGGATGAGCGTGAGGCTCGGGCTCCTGGAGCTTCTGAAATGAGGTTCGCCGGCTATGCGGCGGTGTTCGGGCGGACCGACCGGGGCGGGGACGTGGTTCGGCCGGGGGCGTTCGCGAGGAGCCTCGAGCGGGGGGCGGGGGAAGTGCCTCTGCTCTGGCAGCACGATAACTCGCGGACGGTCGGGCGGATCGAATATCTGAGGGAGGACGGACGCGGGCTCCGGGTCATCGCGCGGCTTTCGGGCGGAGCGGCGGGGCGGGTCGCGGCGGCTCTGCTGAGGCAAGGCAAGGTGGCGGGGCTGAGCTTCGGCTACCGCGTGAGGAAGTCGAGCGGATCGAGGCCGCGGGCGCTGGAGGATGTCGAGCTGGTCGAGATCAGCCTGGTGGCGGTGCCGATGCAGCCGAAGGCCCGGGTTCACGCGGTGGAGGAACGATCGTCCGGATAGTCGCGGCGACGGCACTTGTTCTCGGCCAGGTGGAAGGCGATTCCGGCCGCTGCGCCGCCGAGGAGGTAGACGGCGACCAGGGCGGGATCGAAGCGGCTTCCGGCGAGTCCGATGCCGAAGCCGCGCGACCAGGCCGGCGGAAGCAAGGCGAGGATCGCAAGCATGGCGACGCAGCCGATCAGCATGTCCGCCGGAAGCGCGGGAATTCGGACGAGCCTCCGCCGGGCGTAGAGCAAGAGGGCGAAGATCAGAGCGAAGCCGATCTTGGCGGCGGGCGCGACCTCGTCGGCGATTTCGAAGGTCGCGGCCGCGAGGTTCCGGCCGGCGGCGAGCGGCGACAGGCCGGCCGCGGCAAGGATCGCGCCGGGCAGGAAGATGGCGACGACCCAGCCGGCGATCAGGGCGATGAAGAAGCATTTCGGGCGGATCGGCTGCATCGGTCGAGGATAGCTCAATCGACACAGGGAAGAAGTGGGATTCCCGCATTCGCGGGAATGACGGGGACGTGAGTCCAGTTTCGAAGAGGAGAGAAGGATATGCTGGAAGTGAAAGCGGATGCGCTGGAGGCGTCGTTCGAGGCGCTGGAAGGGGCGGACAATGAAGTGGCCGAGCTTCGCGAGGAGATGGCCCAGCTGAAGGGGCGGATCGATGCCCAGGCGGTAGCCGCGGCCCGGCCGGCGCTGAGCGGGGCGAGGGCGGCCGGATCGGCGTTCGTCGATTCCTATCTGAGGAAGGGCGTCGAGAGCGGGGTCGAGCTGAAGGCTCTGGCCGGGACGACGGAGGCGGCGGGCGGCTATGCCGTGCCCGAGGAGATCGATGCCGAGATCGGGCGGCTTCTGACCTCGATCTCGCCCATTCGGGCCATCGCCAACGTCGTCCGGGTGGGGAGCTCGGGCTATCGCAAGCTGGTGACCGCGGGCGGGACCCCGTCGGGCTGGGTGAGCGAGACGGCGGGGCGGCCGGAGACGGCGACTCCCACGTTCATCGAGGTCGCGCCTCCGTTCGGCGAGCTCTACGCCAATCCGGCGGCGAGCCAGGCGATGCTCGACGACGCCGCCTTCGATGTCGAGGCGTGGCTCGCGCAGGAGATCGCGACCGAGTTCGCCCGGGCGGAGGGCTCGGCCTTCGTGTACGGCAACGGGGTCAATCGGCCGAAGGGCTTCCTGGCGGAGCCGATTTCGGCGCAGGGGGACCATTTGCGGGCGTTCGGGACCCTGCAATTCCTCGCCACCGGCTCGGCGGGGGGCTTTGGAGCCGGTCCGGCCGACAAACTGATCGACCTCGTCCAGTCGCTCCGGCCCCCCTACCGGCAAGGCGCGGCCTTCGTGATGAACTCCGCGACGGCGTCCGCCATCCGCAAGTTCAAGACGACTGACGGCGCCTTCCTGTGGCAGACGGGGCTGAGCGCCGGGCAGCCCGACACGTTGCTCGGCTATCCGGTGGTCGAGGCGGAGGACATGCCGGACGTGGCGGCGGACAGCCTGTCGGTCGCGTTCGGCAATTTCCGGGCCGGCTATCTGATCGCCGAGCGGACCGAGACCCAGATCCTTCGGGATCCCTATACCAACAAGCCGTTCGTCCACTTCTACGCGACCAAGCGGATCGGCGGACAGGTGGCGAATTCGGAGGCGATCAAGCTTCTGAAGTTCAGCGCTTAACCGCGCTCGGATCAAAGTGGTACTTTGATCCGGGTTACCCCTCCACCACGCTTCGCGTGGTCCCCTCCCCATCGGGCAAAGCCCGATGGGGAGGCAAAGGGAGATGATGACATGATCGAGGGCGAGGCGCTGGTCCTGCCGCCGGAGGCGGCGGGGGCGGCGAAGGCGTATTTGCGGGTCGAGCGGGCCGACGAGGACGCGCTGATCGCGGGGCTGGTCGCCGCGGCGGCGGAGCTTTGCGAGGCATTCATCGGCGAGGCCCTGCTGGAGCGCGGCTTCATCGAGACGATTCCGGCCAGCCGGGCGTGGCGGCGGCTGTCGCGGGGGCCGGTGCGGGCGATCACTCCGGTCGAGGCGTTATCGGCGCAGGGGGCTGCCCAGGCGATACCGGTCGACGGCTATGGAATCGATATCGACTCTCAAGGCGACGGCTGGGTCCGGCTGACCGGATCCAGCGAGGTCCGTCGGATCCGGGTCGGCTATCAGGCCGGACTGGCCGGGACCTGGGCGGATCTGCCGGCGGCGCTCAGGCAGGGAATCCTTCGGCTGGGGGCGCATTTCTACACGAACCGGGCGGCCGAAGGCGGCCGGGCGAGCGAGCCGCCGGCGGCGGTCGCGGCGCTGTGGCGGCCGTTCCGCCGGCTTCGGCTTCACGGAGGGAGGGGATCATGTTCGAACGGCTGATGCTGCAC
>JBAWCC010000134.1:0-1607 GCA_049590095.1 Allosphingosinicella sp.
CCCGAGGTCCCGGCTTCCGCCGGGATGACGCCCCCTTCCCTCCCCTTCCCTCCCCTTGCCCTCTCCAACCCCCTCCCCTATCGCGCCGTCATGCGCTTCCAGGGTACCCAAAACTATGTCGCCACCGACGACCTCAAGGTCGCGGTCAACGCCGCCGTCACGCTTCGCCGGCCGCTCCTCGTCAAGGGCGAGCCCGGCACCGGCAAGACCGTCCTCGCCCATGAGATCGCCGCCGCCCTCGACGCTCCGCTGATCGAATGGCACGTCAAGTCGACGACCAAGGCCCATCAGGGCCTCTACGAATATGACGCGGTCGCCCGGCTCCGCGACGGCCAGCTCGGCGATCCCAGGGTCCACGAAATCTCCAACTACATCCGCCGCGGGAAATTGTGGGAGGCGTTCACCTCGCCCAGGCTCCCCGTTCTCCTCATCGACGAGATCGACAAGGCCGACATCGAATTTCCCAACGATCTCCTCCAGGAGCTCGACCGGATGGAGTTCCACGTCTACGAGACGAAGGAGACGGTGAAGGCTGCGGAGCGGCCGATCGTCGTCATCACCTCGAACAACGAGAAGGAACTGCCCGACGCGTTCCTTCGTCGCTGCTTCTTCCATTACATCAAATTCCCCGATCGCGAGACGATGCAGGCGATCATCGACGTCCATTTCCCGGGTATCCAGAAGATGCTCGTTGCGAAGGCGATGGACATTTTCTACCAGGTCCGAGAGGTCCCGGGGCTCAAGAAGAAGCCGTCGACCAGCGAGCTGATCGACTGGCTCAAGCTCCTTCTTCACGAGGACATGCCGCTCGAAGTGCTCCAGTCCCGCGATCCGTCGAAGGCGATCCCGCCGCTGCACGGAGCCCTGCTCAAGAACGAGCAGGACGTGATGCTGTTCGAGCGGTTGGCGTTCATGGCCCGGCGGGGAAGCTGAGCGCCGTCCCGGATCGGCCAGAACCGAATTCCCAATAACAGAACTTGCGGACGAGCGCCGCGCGGCCCTAAGCTGCTCTTTTCATTGGTGGGGAGTGGGCGTCTTATGCGTGGAACGATCTTGTTGGGGGCCCTGTTGCTCGGCCTCTCGGCGCCGGCGGCGGCCGCCGACCCGGTTCAGCCGAACGCCTTCTGGAGAGTCTCGGACGAACGGGTGAGCTTCGAGCCGGCCCAGCTGTCGGCGCCGCGCCGGGCCGGAAGCGCGGAATATTTCGAGACTCGGGAATTCAGCCGCCCGGGCGAGGGCGTCGACAGCGCTCTCAGATACCGAAGCGCCGACCAGAAAGTCTTCGCGACGCTTTACGTCTATTACCCGAGCTTCTCGCATACCGGAGTCCAGGCGATCGCCACCGATCAGGCGATCCGGAGCCCGCGTTCGCCGGAGATCCGGTCGCTGGGCACCGGGACGGCACCGGCGGCCGGGATGCCGGGGGTGGCGGTCACCGCCGATTATGAAAATTATCTCGGCGATCATCTTACCAGGGCAGCCTTCATCAAGGCCGGCCGCTGGATGGTGAAGATTCGAGTCACCGGTCCGGAACAGCGGTCGGCCGAGGTCGCCGCTGTCATGAAGGCCCTGCTCGACGGACTGCGCTTCGAGGGCAAGACCAAGCC
>JBAWCC010000135.1:0-20201 GCA_049590095.1 Allosphingosinicella sp.
GCTTGGCGGCGCGGGCCGGCTTGGCGGCTTTCGCGGTGCGAGCCTTGCGAGCCGGCTTGGCGGTCCTGGAAGGGGTCGAGGCGGTGGCGGCCTCGATGACCTTGCCGGCGGCTTTCGCCGGAGCGGCGGCGGCCTTGGCGGCGGCGGCCGGAGCCTGGGCCTTCTCGGTCACCGCGGGAGTGGCGGCCTTCGCGATCGCGGCCGAAGCTTTCGCCGTGGCGTCGACGGCCGCGGCGGTCGGAATCTGGTTCTGCTGGTCGGCCATTGGGTGTTCCTTCAATCTATGCTGCGATGCAACATAGGTGAGTCGGGCGACGGTTTCAAGGAAAAAATGTTGCGGTGCAGCAGAAGAGGTGGGCGAGACCTTGGGTGTTTCCCGGCGAAGGCCGGGACCCAGTCCTTCCGACGGTGCCTCTGGGCCCCGGCCTGCGCCGGGGAACGACGGTGGTCAACGCGCCTTCACGTAGCTCCCGGGCGCGTCCTCGATCGCCTTGAGCTTGCCCTTGCCGGGCACCCTCGCGCCCTTGGCGGGAACCTTCTTCCCGCTCAGCGCGCCTACCCATTTCGCCCAGTCGGGCCACCAGCTGCCCTTATGCTCGGTTGCTCCGGCGACGAATTCGTCGAGGCTCGCCGGCTTCCCGTCGTTGGTCCAATATTGATATTTCTGAGCTTCGGGCGGGTTGACCACGCCGGCGATATGGCCGCTCCCGGCGAGGACGAAGCGCATCGGGCCCTGGAAATAATGGGTGATCTTCCAGACGCTTGCGGCCGGGGCGATATGGTCCTCCCGGCCGGCCTGGACGTAGGTCGGAGTCTTCACCTTGTGGATCTCGATGGGCGTGCCGTCGACGACGAGGGCGCCCGCCTGGACCAGCTTGTTGTCGCGGTAGAAGTCCTTGAGATAGGCCTGGTGCCATTTGGCGGGGAGGTTGGTCGTGTCCGAATTCCAGTGGAGCAGGTCGAAGGGGACGTAATCCTCGCCCATCAGATAATTGTTGGTGACATAGTTCCAGATCAGGTCGCGGCCCCTCAGCATGTTGAAGGTGGCGGCCATGTAGCGGCCGTCCAGGAAGCCCTTGTCGGCGGAGATCCGGTCGATCAGCTGGAGGGTCTCGTCGGCGACGAACAGGTTGAGATCGCCTGCTTCCGAGAAATCGACCTGGGCGGTGAAGAAGGTGGCGCTGGCGACTTTGTCCGCCTCGCCCCGGGCCTCGAGCAATGCGAGGGTGGCGGCGAGCGTGGTGCCGGCGACGCAATAGCCGATGGCGTGGACGCTTTCGACTTCCAGAAGCTCGCGCACCGTGTCGATCGCGTCGACCTGGCCGCGAAGCACATAATCGTCGAGCATGGTCTCGGCGAGGCTCTCGTCGGCCGACTTCCACGAGACGACGAAGACGGTCAGCCCCTGCTCGACCGCCCAGCGGATGAAGCTCTTCTTCGGGTTGAGATCGAGGATGTAGAAGCGGTTGATCCAGGGGGGAAAGACGATCAGCGGGGTCTCGTGGACCCGGTCCGTCGTCGGGCTGTACTGGATGAGCTCGTAGAGCGGGGTGCGCTTCACCACCTTGCCCGGGGTGACGGCGATGTTCCGGCCGACCTCGAACGCTTCGGAGTCGGTATGGGTGAGCTGGCCCTTCGAGACGTCGTCGAGCATATGCTCGAGGCCCTTCAGCAAGCTCTCGCCTTTGGTCTCCATCGCCCGCTCGAGCACCAGAGGGTTGGTGGCGGCGAAGTTGGAGGGGGACATGGCGTCGACGAAATTCTTCGTGACGAAACGAAGCTTCTCGCGCTGCTTCGGATCGACCCCTTCGAGCGTATCGACCGAGCCCAGGAGGCGCTCGGAAACGAGCAGATAGGATTGCCGGATCATGTCGAAGAGCGGGTTCTCGCGCCACTGATCGGCGGCGAAACGCTTGTCCTTGTCGGCTTTCTCGCTCGCCTCGGTGGACGGCGCCTCGCCGCCGAGCGCGCGCTGCCAGATGGCGAGGCCCTGGGTCCACAATTCGGTCTGCTGCTCGGCGATCTTCGCCGGATCGGCGAACATGTTCAGCCAGGGCAGTTGGGGCGCCTTGGTCTCCGCCGCGCCCATCTGCGGCATTTTGGCCTCACCCATGGCCTTCGCCACATGCTCCAGCATCATCTGCTGGGCGCGCCCCATCACCCAAGTCCATTGCTGCATCTCTTCGAGCGTGGGCAGCGCGGGGGCCTCGGGGGCCCTGGTGTCGGGGTCGGTCATCATCGTCTCCTGTCGAGGGGCTATCTAGGGATTCGGCGGGCGTGGGGAAAGGTTCGGCGCCTTTCGCCCTCTCCCCGTCCTTACGGGAGAGGAGGGGCCCACCGCGAAGCGGTGGGAGGTGAGGGTCTTTCCGAGTCCGGTATACAGATCCTCACCCTCCCGCTTCGCGGGCCACTCCCTCTCCCGCGGAAAGCGCGACGGCGCTTCCGGTCAGTCGGTCAAGGCTATCCCGCTAATGCGTGAGTGGGGTTCAGGCGGGCGTCTCGTCGACGGCGACCGTGGGTTCGACCACGTCCCCGTCAGGCTTGAACACGGAGCGGTCGGAGAGCCAGCCGGCGGCCTGGTCGGAGAACATTCCGGCGAGGATTCCGATTCCGCCATAGGCGATGAGGTTTTGCGCGCTTCCGCTCGCATTGGGGCCTGCGAGGACGGCGACTCCGCTGAACATCAGGACGAAGACCCCGAGCGCGATCAGGCCGCCGAGCAGGATCCGGCCGAAATAGGATTTGGTTCTGGTGAATTTGTAGCGATTGTCGGGATAGACGAACAGGATGAGGGTGATCAGAAGCGCCCCGAAAAGCCCCGAGACCGAGGCGAGGATGATTCCGGTCAGAGCCGGCGGGACGTAGACGAGCTGCCTGGCGAGCGGCCACTGGCTGTCCTCGAAGACCTGGAGGATCGCGATGATGTCGCCGGAGCGGGCGGCGGCCTCGAGCTGCTTGTCGATTGCGATCCGATCGGCCTGGAGAAGATCGAGCCGGTCCTGGATGTCGTCGGAGTCGCGCTTCAGGCCGGCAATGTCGTCGAGCGACTTCTGGACGGAGCGCTGGCCTTCGAGGACGTCGGCGGCGGCCGGGGCGATGGCGGGGTTGGTCGATCCCCGCTCGGCCGCGCAATGCTGGGTGGCGACGGCCATGCTGACCAGCTCGGCGGGCGTGGGCGGAGTGTCGGGCGCGGGCGGGGCGGGGCAGCCGGCAGCGGTGAGCCGGCCGAGATCCTCGGCGAGGTCGGCGGCCTGGGCGGTCAGGAGCCGGCTCGCGGACTGGACCCGGTCGTTGGCGGCTCGAAGCCGGGCGGTCGACTGCTTGATCGCCTCGCTATTCTCGCCGACCGTGTTCCTGAGGCTCTCCTTGCCGAAATAATAGCGGACGGCGACGCTGTAGTCGTAGCCGACCCCTTCCTTGGTGAGGGCGTCGTCGACCTTCTGCTGGGCGGTGGCGACGAGCAGGACGACGATGAAGGCGTAGGTGACGAAAATCGCGACGAGGGTGCGCGCGATCCAGTGCGCGGCCGTCTTCGCCATCGTCATTCGGTTCGCCGGCGCTGCCGATGCGGTGGCCATGTCGTTTCTCCCCCCGGAACCTGGGCTATAAGCGTAATTCGCTTACGAAGGATTGTCGCCCCCTTGCGAAATCCTCCCCGGAAAACCGGGGGAGGATTTGAAGCGCGTCGGCTCGGCGCCGCTCGACTTTGGCGGAGGGCTCTCGTATCGCGCCCACGAATTCAATCGGAGGATGATCGACAAGATGGTGAGCGCAAGCCACGTTCTCGACCGGGTGCTGGTCCTCGAAATGGTCCGGGTGACCGAGGCGGCGGCGGTCGCGGCGTCGAAGCTGATCGGCCGCGGCGACGAGAAGGCCGCCGACCATGAAGCCGTCGAGGCGATGCGAGCGGCGCTGAACACGCTGGAGATGGACGGAACCGTCGTCATCGGCGAGGGCGAGCGCGACGAGGCGCCGATGCTCTATATCGGAGAGAAGGTCGGGGCGGCGCAGGGACGCGGGCCCAAGATCGACATCGCGCTCGATCCGCTCGAAGGGACGACGATCACCGCCAAGGGCGCTCCGAACGCGCTCGCCGTGCTCGCGATCGCGGAAGAAGGCGGCCTGCTCAACGCGCCCGACGTCTATATGGAGAAACTGGCGGTCGGGCCGGGCTATGCGGAGGGGGTGATCGACCTCAACCGGAGCCCGACCGAGAATATCCGGTCGGTCGCCGCGGCCAAGGGCGTCGATCCTTCCGAGATCATCGTCTGCGTCCTCGACCGGGAGCGCCACGAAGGGCTGATCGCGGAATTGCGCGGGCTGGGCTGCGGGATCGTCCTCATCCCGGACGGCGATGTCGCCGGGGTGATCGCGGTCACCGATCCGGATACCACGATCGACGTCTATATGGGCTCGGGCGGGGCCCCGGAGGGGGTGCTCGCGGCGGCGGCGCTGCGCTGCGTGGGCGGCCAGTTCCAGGGCCGGCTCATCTTCCGCAACGACGACGAAAGGGCCCGGGCGGACAAATGGGGGGTGACCGACCTCGACCGGATCTACAAGCTCGAGGATCTCGCCAAGGGCGACTGCATCTTCGCCGCGACCGGAGTGACCGACGGGTCGCTGCTCCAGGGGGTGAAGAGGCGCAAGGATTCGATCACGACGGAGAGCGTGGTGATGCGGGCGAGCACCGGCACGGTGCGCTGGGTGAGGGGCGAGCACAGGCTGGAGCCGGGGGCTCGGGGCTGAAGGCGGACGGCTGGCTGCTCCCCGGCGAAGACCGGGGCCCAGTCGAGTGCCGGAAACTGGGCCCCGGCCTTCGCCGGGGGCCGCTCAGCACAGGCCCAGCGCTTCTCCGTGAAGCGAGATGCTGGCCGGGAGGGTTCCGGCCGGGTCGCCGTCGACCTGGATCGGGAGCGGAGCGTCGGCCTGGGCTTCGAGCGCGGTGCAGGCGAAGGCCGTCACTCCGGGCAAGGCATCGACCCGCCTGCCTCGCCACAGCGCCCAGGCGAAGCGGGCGAAATCGCGGCGCCGGGCCGTCGCCAAAGCGACGACGTGGAGCAGTGGATGGCCGATATCGGCCTCGGGCGCAAAGCTCCACGGGCCGGCGAAATAGCGGCCCTTGGCGACGTAGAAGGCCTCGCAGTCGAGCGTTTTGCCGTCCCAGCAGAGGCGGATCGGCGAGCGCTTCCAGTCGAGCGACAGCCGTGCGAAGGCCCAGGCATAAGCGAGCCTGCCGATCCGGCGCTTGAGCGGAAGCGAAACCCCGGCGACGGCGCGGCTGTCCGGGCCGACGCTTGCGCAGGCGAGGAAGAAGGTGTCGTTGAGCGCGGCGGGATGGAGCGACCCGCCCCGGTCCTCTCCGAGCAGCCGAAGGGCGTGGGCGGCCGGATCGAGCGGGAAGAGCCGCTCGCGGTGGACGAGGTTGACGGTGCCGGCGGGATAGACGCTGAGCGGAAGCCTTCGTCCGCAGCGCGCAAGCGCCAAAGCGACGTGGCGCAAGGTGCCGTCGCCGCCGACCGCGCAGACATGGCTGGTCTCCGCTCCGACCTCGACGGGCAAGGCCGGGCCGCATTCCGAGAGGAGGACCTTGGCCCCCTTCGATTCGAACCCGGAGCGAAGCGCGGCGAGCCGGCGCGGGCAGTGGCCGCCGGAGGTTCGGTTGTAGAAGAGCTGGACGGTCGGGCTCGCCATGGCGGGCGGCGTAGCACAGCGCTGCTAACGGGCCATTACCGTCGTCCCGGTTTGCGCCGGGATGACGGGGAGGGCTTAGGGCCGCCCCCGCCCCTTTGGGGGAGAGCGGAGGCGGCCCACCCGCGCACAGGGTCAGCGCGGGAGCGAGACGGCATCGGTGACGTGGATGACGCCGTTCGACTGGAAGATGTCGGCCTGGGTGACGGTTGCCCGGCCGCCTTTCTCGTCGGTGAGGACGACCTTGCCGCCGTCGAGCCGGGCGGTGAGGGTTCCGCCCTGGACGGTGGCGAGCTTCGCCATGCCCTTGCCCGCCTCGATCTGGCCGACGAGCTGGGCGGCGCTGACCCGGCCCGGGACGACGTGATAGGTAAGGACCGACTGGAGCATCTGCTTGTTCGCGGGCTGGAGCAGGGTGTCGACGGTGCCCGCCGGAAGCTTCGCGAAGGCGTCGTTTGTCGGTGCGAAGACGGTGAAGGGGCCGGCTCCGGAGAGCGTGTCGACGAGGCCCGCGGCCTTGACCGCGGCGACGAGGGTGGTGTGCGACTTCGACTGGACGGCATTCTCGACGATGTTGCGCGAAGGATACATGGCCGCTCCGCCGACCATCGGCGCCTTGCCGCCGGCGAAGGCGGCCGGAGCGGCGGCGAGTGCGAAAAGGGCGGCGGTTACGGGAACGAGCTTACGCATGGGGGACCTCATTGAACACGGGGGGGAGGTCGAGGGATTAGGCCTGGATCGAGGTCAGGGGGATACGGACCTAGTGCCGTAGGGGGGGGTGAAGCTCCTCTCCCGTAAGGACGGGAGAGGGGCTGGGGGCAGCTCTCTCCCTTACAGCCCCGCCTCCACCGCCAGCCTGATCGCGTCGGCGGTGGTCTTCACGCCGAGCTTGTCGAGGAGGAGGGCCCGGTGCATCTTCACGGTCTTCTCCGAGAGGCCGAGGTGCCAGGCGATCTGCTTGTTGCGCTGGCCCGACGCCATTTCCTTCAGAACTTCGAGCTGGCGGCGCGAGAGACCGGCAGCAAGCCCCGAGGCGCGCTGCTGGCGCAGGGCGAGCGGGGCCCCGGCGCCGGAATCGGCCTCCACCTGCGAGCCGAGGAACCAGGCGACTTCGCCGTCGGCTCCGAACAGGGGCGCGATCAGAACCGCGTTTCGGAACGGGGACCCGTCCTTCCTGTAGTTGATCAGCTCCGTGATCGAAGGGCGAAGGCTTCGCAGGGCTTCGCGGATCCGCTCGGTCTGCCAGGGTTCGGTGTTCGGGCCGGCGAGGAACCGGCAGTTGCGGCCGACGATCTCGCTCTCCTCGTAGCCGGTGAGGGCGCAGAAGGCGGAATTGGCCGCGATGATCGGATTGTCGGGAAGACGGGGGTTGCTGAGCACCGTCGCGATCGGGCTCAGACGGATCGAGGCGATCAGCGCCTCTTCCTCCTGTTGTGCGGTTTCCGGTGTCATGGCTCGAAGATAACGCAATAAGATGTGGATAGAAGCGGCAAGGGGGGATTCCCGCCTGCCCGCTTATGACCTAGCATGGCGCGATGCTCACCAAAGCCCATGTCTGCGGAGTCTCCCGGTCGATCCTCGGCCAGCCATGGCGCTGGCGGGGCGCGGCGGCCGACGGCCATGACGAGGCCTTCCAGCCCGACGACCTGATCGACCAGTTGCTGATGGCCAGGGGAGTCGCCCGCGAGGCGCTCGAGGCGCATCGGCTTCCGACCCTTCGCGGCTTCATGCCCGATCCGTCGCTGTTCCGGGACATGGACGCGGCGGCCGAGCGGCTCGCCGATTCGGTCGAGGCAGGCGAGAGCGTCACCATATTCGGCGATTACGACGTCGACGGGGCGACCTCGGCGGCGCTGCTGATCCGCCTTCTGCGCGGCCTCGGCTCCGAGCCGCGCGCCTATATTCCGGACCGGCTGATGGAGGGCTACGGCCCGTCCGGCGAGGCTCTGGTCAGGCTCGCCGGGGAAGGCGCGCGGCTGATCGTCACCGTCGATTGCGGCACCCAGGCCTTCGAGGCGCTTGAGATGGCCAGGGCGGCGGGGGTCGACGTGATCGTCGTCGACCATCACAAATGCTCGAGCGCGCTTCCGCCGGCATTGGCGCTGGTCAACCCGAACCGGCTGGACGAGGGGTCGCAAGCGGCGGCGCACGGCCATCTCGCCGCGGTCGGGGTGTGCTTCCTGCTCGGAGCGGCGACGTTGAGGGTGCTTCGCGGGCGCGGCCATTTCAAGCGGCGGGAGGAGCCCAGGCTGATCGAGCTCCTCGACCTGGTCGCGCTCGGTACCGTCGCCGACGTCGCCCAGCTCAGGGGCCTCAACCGGGCGTTCGTGACCCAGGGCCTCAAGGTCATGGCCCAGCGCCGCAACGTCGGCCTCTCCGCACTGACCGACGCGGCCCGGCTGACCCGGGCTCCGACCTGCGCCGACTTGGGCTGGGCGCTGGGGCCGCGGATCAACGCCGGCGGCCGGGTCGGCAAGTCGGACCTGGGGGTAAGGCTTCTCACCACCGACGACCCCGCCGAGGCGGAAGCGATCGCCGTGGAACTCGACCGGCTGAACGAGGAAAGGCGGGCGATCGAGGCGATCGTCTGCGAGGCGGCAGAGAGCCTGTGCGGGGGGCAGGGCAATCGCTCCGTCATCGTCGCGGCGGGCGAATCCTGGCATCCGGGCGTGATTGGAATCGTCGCCGGAAGGCTCAAGGAGAGGTTCGGCCGGCCCGCCATCGTCGTCGCTTTGGGCGAGGACGGGCTCGGCAAGGGCTCGGGCCGCTCGATCGGCGGGGTCGATCTCGGCGCGGCGGTGATGGCGGCCAAGGATCTGGGACTGCTCGTCGCCGGCGGCGGCCATGCGATGGCGGCGGGGCTCACCGTCGAGCGAGGCAAGGTGGAGGCGCTTTGCGATTTCCTCGACGAACGGCTCGCGGACGATGTGGCGAGGAGCCGCGACGACCGGGCGCTCCTCCTCGACGCGGTGCTCGCTCCGGGCGGGGTCAGCCCCGGTCTGTGCGACGCTCTGGAGGCGGGCGGGCCCTATGGCGCGGGCTGGCCGGCGCCTCGGGTGGCGGCGGGACCGGTCCGGGTGATCAAGGCGGACGTGGTCGGCAACGGCCATTTGCGGCTGATCGTCGCCGGCGACGACGGCCGCCGGATCAAGGCGATCGCCTTCCGGATGGCGGCGAGCCCGCTCGGCGAAGCGATGCTGGCGGCCCCTTCGCACCGGAAATTGTGGGTGGCCGGCCGGGTGAAGAAGGACGAGTGGGACGGGCGGATCGGGGCGGAGCTTCACCTCGAGGACGCGGCCTGGTGCGATTGACGGCAGGGCTGCGCGCCTGGGCCGGAAACCCCGTGGAAGACGGGATAGGGGAAGTAGTGCCCCCTGCTGCGATTGACGCGGGCCGCCGCTCCACTTAAGTGCCGCGCTTCCGCCGACGGCCCCATCGTCTAGCGGTCCAGGACGTCGCCCTTTCACGGCGAAAACACGGGTTCGATTCCCGTTGGGGTCACCAGGTCTTGGAAAAGCCAAGGCTTTTCCGGTCCGTCCCCGGCGACGCCTCAGCCCGAGCGCCTCAGCCGGTCCATCGTCGTGACGATGAAGGCGGTGGACCAGCCGATCAGGACGAAGCCGACCAGCGCCTCCAGCGCTCCGATCAGCCTCCAGTCCTCGGGGAAGAAATCGGTCGGGCGTCCCAGGGTCGCGTAGGCCGAGGCGGAATAGAATAGGGCGTCCTCCAGCGAGTGGATCGCGTCCACCGCCATGTAGAAGGCCGCGAACACCCAGATTTCGAAGATGTGGAGCGCGAAGATCGACATTCCGACGGCGCCCATGAGGAGCAGCGCCCTGAAGTCGAGATCGTGCTGAACGAGGCGCTCCTTTTTGAGGCGAAGGACCTTGGCGATTCCGAACAGGCCCAGGCCGTGGATGACCGTCATCAGCAGGACGAGCCCCGCAGACGCGGTCAGCTGAATTCCGATTTCGATCGTGTCCCGGTCCACGGCGCCTCCCTTTCACTTCTCGCCCGGAATCGGGGTATCCGTGCCGAGGGCTTCCTGGACGTAAAGCTTCTTCACCATGACGTAGGCGACGACGAGCAACGGCGCCGCGAAGATCAGACCGACGGTCCCGAAGAGCAGCCCCGCGGCGACGATCCCGAACACGGTGAGCGCCGGCGGCAGCGAGACCACGCGCTTCTGGACCATCGGCATGACCAGAATTCCCTCGATCTGCTGGATCGCGACGTACAGGAAGAGCGTCCAGAGCGCGGTCTGCGGGCCGGCCAGCAGGGCGATGAGAAGCCCGGGTATCGCGGCGATGATCGGCCCCGCATAGGGAATGGCCTCGGCGACCCCGGCGACCACTCCGAGCGCCAGCGCCGAAGGAACGCCGAGCAGCCACAGGCCGAGCCCGGTAAGGGTGCCGACGACCGCCATCGAAACCAATTGTCCGAGCAGCCATCGCTTGAGAGCCCGGGCGCTGTCCATCATCGCCTCGTCCGCCAACGCGCGCCGGCGCTCCGGCACCAGCTTCAGGACCCCGGTCCTGTAGAGGTGGGGGTTGCCGGCCAGGAACACCGCCCCGAACAGCACCAGCAGGAGGTTCACGAGCGCTCCGCCCACCGCCATGACGATGGTTCCCGCGTTGGCGAAGAAGCCGGAGTCCGCGGGAGAGGCATTCTCCATGGCTCGAACCAGATATTCGCCGCCCGGCATGGCCTCGACATTGGCTCGGAGCGACTCCCAGGCGGACGGCAGAGTCTCCAGGAGCTCGACGAACTGGATCTGGACGGTCGAGCCGAACGCCACGCCCAAGGCAGCGAGGATTGCGACGATGGACAGGATCGCCGCGGCGACCGACCATCCTCCGCCGAGCGGCGTGCGGCCGGCTATCCAGTCCGCCAGGGCCCGGATCAGGACCGCGATGACCACCGCTCCGAACAACAGGACAAGCAGGTCGAGCAGCTTCCACACCGCCGCGAGCACGACGAAGATCGCCACCGCGGTCAGCATCACCCGGACGATCAGGCGGTACAGCCGCTCATAATCCTGTTCGGGGCTCACCGGCGCCCGCGGATCGGACGCCGCTTTGGAGAGAGATCGATCGGCAAGGCTTCCATCCGTTACGTCCTTACGGCGGCTCAGGGTTCGCGACCCTTCGCTTCCAACCGCGTCCCGTTGCCGAAATAAGCGGCGCGCATCCCGAAAGTTCCGGAGACGACGAGGCTCGCGCGCTTCGGCAGCCGGATGTCCTCAAGCTCGGCTTTGATCCTCGGGCGAAGGGAAGCCTAGCCTGAACGTCGCTCCGGTGCGGCCGGGCACCAGCCTGACATCCCCGCCATGCGCCCGCATGATCTCGCGCGTGAGGTGGAGCCCCAGGCCGGATCCTTCGCCGTTCGAGCTGCCTCGGGAAAAGGGCTCGAACAGCCGGGGCTCGAGCGACCGGGGGACTCCGGGGCCCTCGTCGGCGACGTCGATCGTCCGGCGGTCGGAGACGGTAACGACGATCTGTCCCCGGTTGCCGCCATGCTCGATCGCGTTGGACAGCAGGTTGGTCAGCGCGCGCGCGATCGCCTGTTCCTCCGCGACGACCTCGACGGGCTCGTCCGGCGCCTCCAGCGACAAGTCGTAGCCCCACTTGATCGCCGTCGGAGCGAGGTCGGCGACGACGTCCCGGGCGATCGCGGCGAGATCGACCGGCGAGCGTTCCCGGCCGGACAAAGACAGCCGCTCGACGTCGAGCATCTGCGAGACGAGGTGGACCAGGCGGCCGAGGCCCCGGCGGAGCTCCTGCTTCGCCTTTTCGTCCTCCAGCGCCTCGACCCGGAGCGCGACGACCGCCAGCGGAGTGCGGAGCTCGTGCGCGGCGTCGGCGATGAAGCGCTTGCGCCGTCCAAGCTCGGCGGCGAGCCTGTCCAGCGCTTCATTGAATCCGCGAACGACGGGCAGAAGCTCCCGCGGCGCCTTCGCCTCGTCGATCCGCCGCTCCGGCTCCTGGGGGAGGATTGACGCCGCCTCGGCGGCAAGCGGCCTCAGAGCGCGCGACAGGATCGGAAGCGCGATCAGCATCGCCGCGAAGCCCATGACGGCGATCCCGATCAGGATCGCCAGCACCCCTTCGCCCCAGGACGCGCCCAGCGAGTCGCCGGATCCGAGCGACTTCGGATCCACCCCGCCGACGGCGAGGAGAAGGGAGTCGGAGCCGATCCGGCGCCGCTCGATGACCGCGTTGGCCAGCGGCCGCTCGATCCCCGGAACGTAGAACCGGCCGGACTCGATCAACGGACCCGGACCCTCGAAGGCCCGGGCGACGGGCTCCGGCACCCGGCCGAAGGAAAAGCGCGAGTCGCCGCCGAGGCCGATGAGCCAGATCCCCGGATTCCGGGAAGCCAGCGCGGCGAAGCCGCCGTCCCGCTTCATCCGGAAGCCGCTTGGCGTCCGAACCAGATCCCCGGCGGCGCGCGAGAGGGCGACCTTGGGGCCCGTATAGCTGTTCCGATCGCGATCCGGATCGTCGGTCACCACGATGATCGCCAGGAAGGCCGCAACCGCCGCGATATAGACGCCCGTGAAGGTCAGCACCGCTCGGAGGGCGAGCGAGGGAGTCCGCCTCAGCATGGCTGAAGCATGTAGCCGACTCCGCGCACGGTCCTCAGTTCCACTCCGGTCCCTTCCTCCTCGAGCCGGCGGCGAAGGCGCGAGACCAGGGCTTCCAGCGCATTGGTGGAGACTTCCACGTCGAGCCCGTAAAGCTCGGATTCGAGGTGCGCCCTCTGAACCACCCGGCCGGCACGGCGGACGAGCAGCTCCAGCAGGGCGAGCTCCCGCCGGGGTACAACGATCGCCCGGTCCCCCGCCCGTACTTCGCGCGTGGCCGGATCGAAGGAGAGCCTGGCGACTTCGATCGCGGCCGGCCGGCCCGGCTGTCCCGGGCGCCGGCAGGCCGCTCGGAGCCTCGCGAGCAGCTCTTCCAGAGCGAAGGGCTTCACCAGATAATCGTCCGCGCCCGCGTCCAGCCCCTCGACCCGGTCGGCGAGATCGTCGCGGGCGGTGAGGAAGATGATCGAAGGCGGCGAAGCCCTCGACTTCGCCGCCGGAATGAGCCCGATCCCGTCCCCGTCCGGAAGCCTCCGGTCGAGCAGGATCGCCCGGTAGGGGAATTGGATGATCGCTTCGAAAGCCTCTCCCAGCGAGGCGACGTGGTCGACCGGCCATTGGTCGCGTTCGAGCGCCCGAACGATCTCGAACGCGAGAGCGGGATCGTCTTCCACGAGCAGGATTCGCGATCCGTCGGCCATTCGAGCTCCCTAGATATCGGTGCTGACGCCAACCTGACACGAAAAACCCCCCGAGGGCAGGTTGTCGTCAGCCGGACGGGGTAGGCAGGTCGCAAGGAGGAACACCATGCTCAAGCTTGTTGCCTTATGCGCTTCCGCTGCCCTTGCCGGCGCTGTTCCGGTCAGCGGCGCCGTTGCAGCTCCCGAAGGTCGCACGAACTCAATTGCGGCTCCCTCCGACCCGCGGCCGGAAGCGGCCATCCAAGCCTTCGTCTCGGCCTTCAACGCGCTGGACGGATCGCGGTTCGAGGCGCTCTTCGCGGAGGATGTCACGCTCTTCTTTCCAGCCTCGCCCTTTCCGGTGAGGCGCATCGACGGGAAGAAGGCGACGCTTCTGTGGTTCGGCCGCTTTTTCGATTCGCTTCGAAAGCGCGGGGCCGGTCCGGGAATCGAGCCGCAGGATCTCAAGGTGCAGGATTATGGAGACGTCGCGGTCGCCAGCTTTCACCTGGGCAGCGGTGAACGCGTCGGGCGCCGGACCGTCGTGCTTCGGCGCCAGGGAGGTCGGTGGACGATAGTGCATCTTCACGCCTCGTCGGAAATCGAGCGGCGTTGAAGCTCGATCCGGTGAGCATCGTCCGCCTCCTCCTTTGGCTCGCACTGGTCCTGGCCGTGCTTTCGCCGGCACCGGCCGCTTCGGCCGAGGTGGCCCGGCAGAGGCGTGTCGCCACGATATTCATGGCCGAGACGGACCGGCCGGCCGCGGGGAGCGTCGTCAGCCTCGCCATCCGAATGACCCCGGAGCCGGGGTGGCACGGTTACTGGCAAAATCCCGGCGACAGCGGAGTCGAGCCGGAGGTGAAATGGACACTGCCTAAGGGCGCGTCCGCGGGTCCGCTCGAATATCCGGTTCCCCGCCGGCTGATCGTCGGCGGCCTGATGAACTACGTCTATGAGGGCCCGTATGCGCTCCTCCTGAAGCTCAAGGTGCCCGACGGCCTCGCCCCGGGGGCGCCGCTCCCGATCCGGGGGAAGTTCGACTATCTCGTCTGCACCGAAGAGATCTGCGTTCCCGAGAGCGCCGACCTGGCGCTCGATTTGGCTGTCGGCGACCCCGGAGCTTCCGCCGCTCGCAGCGCCGCTTTCGACGGCTTTCGCCTGGCCATGCCGAAGCCGCTTTCGAGCGAGGCGCGCTTCGAGTGGAGCGACGGCCGATTCCGACTGCTCATTCCCTTGCCAGCGTCGATGGAGGGCGAGGAGCCCTATTTCTACCCTCTCACCGACGGCGCCGTCGCATATGCCGCCGGGCAGGAAGTCACCCGGGACGGGGACTCGCTGATCCTCGAGACCCAGGCGGGCGGCCAAAAGCCTGCCGTCGTCGAAGGCGTCCTTGCCCTGCGCGACGGCTATGGTCTCTCCTTGACCGCCCGGCCGGGGGTGGTTCCGGCCGCCCGAGCGAATTTCGGGCAAAGCGCCTTCGCGATCCTCGCCGCTCTGGCGGGCGCGGTCCTGGGCGGGCTTCTGCTCAACGTCATGCCCTGCGTCTTCCCGATCCTCAGCCTCAAGGCGCTAAGCCTTGCAAGAGCCGGCGGCGACGAAGCCGGCGCTCGCCGGGAGGCGCTCGCTTATACCGCGGGCGCGGTGGCCATCTGCCTCTCGCTCGGCGCGGCGGTGCTCGCGCTCCGCGCCGGGGGAGTATCGGCGGGCTGGGCGTTCCAGCTTCAGGACCCGCGGGTGATCCTCCTGCTCCTTCTCCTGGTGACGGCGATCGCGCTCAACCTGGCGGGCCTGTTCGAGCTGCCCTCGATCGGGATCGGGGGCGGCCTGACGTCGAGTGGCGGCAGATCGGGAGCATTCTGGACGGGTGCGCTTGCCGCTTTCGTCGCGACTCCGTGCACCGGCCCCTTCATGGCCGCGGCGCTTGGGGCTGCCCTTCTCCTTCCCGTGCCGGCGGCCCTGGCGGTCTTCGCCGGGCTCGGCCTGGGCCTGGCCTTGCCGTTTCTCATCCTCGGCTTCGTGCCCGCCGCGCGACGTCTCCTGCCCAGGCCCGGGGCGTGGATGAGCCGGTTCCGGCATATGCTTTCGGTTCCGATGTTCCTGACCGCGCTCGGCCTTGCCTGGGTCCTGGGCCGCCAGTCGGGCGTGGACGGTATGGCGATCGGCCTCGGCGCGGCGCTGCTCCTGGGCCTGACGCTCTGGTGGGTCGGCAGCCGCCAGGGAGACGGGCGCTTCTGGCTGCGCCTCGCGCCCGCGGCCGCGGCGGTGGCGGCTGGCCTGCTGTTCCTTCCGGTCGCCGGCCAGGGGCAGGCCGCCGCGTCGCCGATCGTGGGCGAGAAGTTCAGCGAGGCCCGGCTCGAGGCGCTTCGGGCGGAAGGCCGCCCGGTCTTCGCTTATTTCACGGCCGATTGGTGCATCACCTGCAAGGTCAACGAGAAGACCGTTCTCCAGCGCGAGGAAGTGACCCGCGCCTTCGCAGCGGCCGACGTCGCGGTGCTGGTCGGCGACTGGACCGGCGGAGACGCCGCCATCGGCCGCTTCCTCGAATCGCAGGGACGCTCGGGAGTCCCGCTCTACATCCATTACGCTCCGGGCAAGGCTCCCCAGGTGCTGCCGCAGCTGCTTACCATGTCACGAATCCTTTCGCTGACCGAACTGGAGAATTGAAATGAGAAGAAGGAGCAAGTTCGCCCTCGGAGCGGCCGGCCTGGCGGCCGCTTCGGCCCTGACCCTCGTCTTCGCGGGCGGCGGCGGTCCCGACGTCGCCTCGACCCTGGCCGATCTCCCGATCGGGACGGCGGCGCCGGCCTTCCGCCTCGCCGATGCCGACGGCCGCCAGCTCAGCCTCGCCGACTTTCGGGGCAAGACGGTCGTGCTCGAGTGGAGCAATCCGGACTGTCCTTCGGTCAAGAAGCATTATGACAGCGGCAACATGCAGAAGACTCAGGCGCAGGCGGCCGCCGCCGGAACGGTCTGGCTGACGATCAACAGCAGCGCTCAAGGCGAGCAGGGCCACATGACTCCCGCCGCGGCGAAGGCCCTGACCGCGAGCCAGCCGAGCCGCCGGACTGCTTATCTGCTCGACCCGAAGGGGGAGGTCGGGAGGCGTTACGGCGCCAAGGCGACTCCCCACATGTACGTCGTCGATCCCGGCGGCACCCTGGTCTACAGGGGGGCGATCGACGACAAGCCGACGACGGACCCGGCCGACATCGCGGGCGCCCGCAACCATGTGCTCGCCGCTTTGGGGGAGATGAAGGCGGGCAAGGCGGTATCGGTGCCGACGAGCCGGGCCTATGGGTGCAACGTCAAATATGCCGACGGGTAAGCGGCCGCCGCTGGATCGCTGACGGTCACCGGCTGCTCGCTACCGGACGGCTTCCCCAGCCTGCCGCTCCCTCTCCGGAGTCGACATCGAAGGGCGAGCGGGCAGCGGGTCGAGCCCTCGCTCGCCATTTCGATCAATGTCCCGAAGCAGGGCTTTCATCTGCGCGATCTCGCGGACCTGGGCCTCGATGATCTCGTCGGCCAGCTTGCGCACGCGGGGATCGCTGATCCGGGCCTTTCGGGCGTTGTTGATGGCGATCGAGTGGTGGGGGATCATCGAGTGCATGAAACGGCTGTCATCAATCAGGGACTGGCTCCGGTTGACCGCCAGCAGGACGCCGGCGACGAGCAACCCGCCCGCCAGAACCGCGATCTTCGCCGCTCGCGGCCGGTACATATTCCACATGAAGGCCAGCATGAGGGCCGTCATCACACCGCCCATGATCAGGGCGGCAAGGAGCCGGTTGACGCTGAACGTCGCGTGTTCGACGCTGTAGACGAGCTGATACATCAGGAAAAACATGATGACGACGGAGGCGGCGATCATTGCGGCGAACCGGCCCCAGCCCATCGTCGTCGAGTGCTTCTGATGTTCCATCCGCCGGCTTCTCCCTTCGGATAAACCCAACGCAGGCAACGGCGGTTCGTTCAGCCTGACGGCTCCCTGCCGGCTTTCCTGGTGCCTGGCCGAGGCTTGTCCCAAATCCCTTCTAGCAACGTTCGCGCGAGAACCCTTCTGTCGATCGTCGTCGCCTGTGCCGCCGGAGGCGCCGGTGCTATGACCGAGCTTCGGGCGTTCGCTCCCGGCCTGGACGGATCGCGATGGAGGGAAGCTGAATGGAGGCTCGAGAGCGGGTGCGGTACGCCCAGGGGGTGGAAGAAGGCCTCGCCGCCGCCCTGGAGACTCTGAACGGCCTCGCCGCCGTCATGATCGAGCGGGAACGCGACGCGGTTGGGAAGAAGGCCAACCATGCCCGGCGAGTGCGGATCAAGGCCTATGAGGTGGCGGCCAAGCGGATCGAGACGAAGCTGAAGCGCCAGCGGCGGCTGCTGGCGAAGCTTGAGACGCCCGAGGACTCGGAACGCCAGGCGGAGACGATGCGGGCGACCTTGAAGGCCCTGGCGCTATGACGAGCCAAGGTGCCAGGCACGTGCCTGGCACCTGGGAAAATTCCTGGAGGTTGGGATCCGTTCAGGAGACCGGCGCGACGTTGTCGGACCAGGCTCGATCGATATAGAGATTGTACGGGTCGACTCCGGCGTGGCTGGGCTTCCGGTCGGTCACGAACTTCAGCACCTGCCTTCCCGACCGGACCGGACGGCGCTGCATCCAGATCACGTTCGACCTGTCGAAGCCCGACTCGCCCGGCTCGGCGGTGAAGAGGCCGATCTCGATCGTCTCGGCCAGTCGCGCCTCCGTTTCCGCCCCCTTGCCGTCGGCGTGGAACTTCCTGGCCTCCACCGGCACCGTCACATCCCATCTGCCGTCCGCGCGGCGCACGGCGCGGGGCGCCTCGACCTTGAGGTCGTAGAGCGCGATCCGCTCGAACAGGTCGGTGATCAGAGCCTGCTGCTCGGGCGTCTTCGCTTCCGCGCGAAGCATCGCGATCAGATCGACGGAGCGTGGGTAGGGCGCGGTCGTGAACCGGTATCTGTCGACGAACCGCCGAAGGGCGCGGTTCACCGCCTCCTCGCCGATCCGCTTCTGGAGAAGATACAGAGCAAGCGCGCCTTTCCCGTAATTGACATAATCCTGGTCGAGCCCGGCGCTGACCAGAGGCTGCTCCCGGGCCACCTGGGTGCGGCGGCCGCTCAGATAGCGGTCGAGCTGGAAGTTGAGGAAGGGGCGGAGCTTGTCCTCCCCACGAAGCCGTTTCGTCACCATCAGCGCGGAATATTGGGAAAGCGTCTCGTACAAGAGCCCGGCGCCCTGCGTTCTCGCGCCAAGCACCTGATGCCCCCAATATTGGTGGGCGAGCTCGTGGGCGACGAGCATGGTGACCGTGTCGAAGGCCTGCGGATCCCGCAGATCCATGGCGAAGCCTCCGGTTTCGCCGATCAGGAGGGTGTTCGGGAAGGCTTGGCCGCCGCCCCGCCGATAGGCCGGAGTCTCGACGATCCGGACCTGGCCGAATTGATAGGGGCCGAAGGCACGTCCGTAATAGTCGATCGAGGCTCGCATCGCCGTCATCATCCGGTCGACGTTCCAATGGTGCCCGGGGAGGTGGTAGATGGAATATTCGATTCCCCCGTGGTTGAGCTTTCTGACGGCGTAGCGAGCCGACTGGATCGAGAAGAAATTCTTCATCGGCGCGTCGGAGACGAACCGCGCGATGCGGCGGCCGTCCCGGATCCGTTCCGACACTTTCCTGCCAGGCGCGATCGGGATCTGGTCGGCGGCGGTGGAGACCGTGAAGTCCGCACTGGTCCAGTCGACGTCGCCCCCGGGCGTGATCCGCACCGCCTCCGGATCGTCCAGCCGAGGCAAGGGCTGCCGTTCCGGGAGGCCGTGTTCGCGGCGCGTTGCCGGATCCTCGATCAGGCCGACATCGCTCATTCCGATCCGCGGAGTCAGCTCCAGGCTGTTGAGATCGGTGCCCTTCGGAGCAATTCCGGTCTCGGTGCCGGAGGCCCGGAAGCCGATTTGCTGCCGGCGGGTGCGGAAGGAGAGCAGGCGTTCTTCCCCGGGCCGCATCGGCGTTTCGAGACGATAGATGCGATAGCCGAAATCCTCCTCTTCGCGCTCAAGCCGCGCCGCCGGGAAATCGAGGCGGACGAGATCGAGATCGCGATTCATGAGCCGCACATGGATCCGCTCGATCGGCGCCCCGCTTTCGTTCACCAGTCGGTAGCGGCCGCGCACCTCCGCCCGGACGTCCTCCGGATAGAGGGCGACGTCGAGCTCGACATGCCTGACCACCGGTTGCGGCAATCCGGCATAGTGGAAGAAGCGCCTTTCATATTCGGCGAGGTAGCGCTGCGTCTCCGCCGAGCTTCGAAAGTCGTTCAGGATGAGCGTGTTGTAGACGATCCAGGAGCCGCTCAGGACGAAGAGCGCGGACGCCGCGGCGGCGGCAATTCCCGCCGGGCCGGTCAATCGCGAGGGGATCCGGCGAAGCCGGGGCTTCAGGCGCCTTTCGGTACCGCGCGGCCACAGCAGGTGGACTGCGACCAGGAGCAGGGCCGCCGCCGCTGCCCAGAACAGCCGGAACCACCAGGCCGCGGCTCCGAAATTGCCGGTGCCGGTCATGTCGGACAGCAAGACGGCGGGGACGTTGCCGTAGAGGAGGAGCGGGTGCTCGAGCCCCAGCGAGGGTCCGAAGATCAGAAGGAGGATGTAGAGAATCATCACGCCCCAGCCGGCATATTTGCCGGGGCTGAGCGCGGAGACGAAAACCGAGAGCACCGCGATCAGCACGGCGTCGACCGTGCCCGGGAGGAGGTACCACAGCAAATATTCGCCGGGCGCGAGGTCCACTCCGCCTTCGAGCAGCTGCGCCAGGATCCCGACCGCCATTCCCACGAGCAGGGTCGCGAACAGGACCAGGGCAAGGCCGAGCATCTTCGGAAGCATCAGGGCCCAGGCAGGAAGCGGAGTCGAGTCGATGATCTCGTCCATCTTCCTCTCGCGCTCGCGCCACACCAGCTCGCCGCCGTAGTAAGCGGCGATGACGATCAGGATCGTGGCGAAGCTTTCCTCGACGATCGGCACGGAGACGAAGGCGAGCGGATAGAGCGCCCCGCCGAGAAAGCCCGAAGCGGTCAACAATCCCGGAAGAGCGAGGGCGAAGGCGATGACGAGGAGGATCAGGAAGGCCGGGCTCTTGAAGATGAAGCGCGCTTCCATCCCGGCGCGGGCGACGAACTGCAGCAAGGCCGTGCGGGCGTCGAAGCGGGGGTCGGGCAGCCGGGCGAACGAAGCG
>JBAWCC010000136.1:0-2931 GCA_049590095.1 Allosphingosinicella sp.
CTGTAGGGGAGAGGGAGGGGCCCGCCTGCCGAAGGCAGGTGGGAGGGTGAGGGCACTGACCGGGTAAGGCCGTGCCCTCACCCTGGCGAGCTTCGCTCGCCTGTCCCTCTCCCCTGCAGGGAGAGGGGTTTCAGGGGCGCCACGCTTCCACCACCGCGTCGCCGGTCGCCCGGCGCAGCTGAGCGATTCCGCTTTCCCGGTGCCTCGTCGGGTGGACCCGGTTGGTGAGGAGGGTCCACGCCACGCCCCGCTCGAAGTCGATCCACAGGCCGGTGCCGGTGAAGCCGGTGTGGCCGATGGTCCCGGGCGAGCAGTTATCGCCGCCGTGCCAGCCGTCGAAGCGGATTTCCCAGCCGCAGGTGCGGTCGGCATGGACCCGGGTCCGGATCGCGGCGAGCATCGCCGGCGAGGCGCCGCTTCCGTCGAGCAGGCCTGACGCGAAGTCGAGCAGCCCGGCGACGGTTCCGAACAGGCCGGCATGTCCGGCCGCGCCGCCCAGGGCCGCCGCATTCTCGTCATGGACCTCGCCTCGAAGCGTTCGGCCGCGCCAGGTGCAATGCTCGGTCGCGACGGCGGGGCCGGGCGGCGGGCCGAAGCTCAGCCCTTCCGGCAGCGGCCGTTCGGAGAGCCTCGCGCCGGTGATCCGCTCGACCGCGATCCCGAGCAGGATGAAGTTGATGTCCGAATAGACCGGCGGGCCATGCCGCCATTCGCGCTGGAGGACGAAGGCGCGGAGCCGGTCGGGATCGTTGCCGTAGGTGTAGATGGGCTCGACCGCGGGGAGGAAGGTGCGGTGGGCGAGGCAGTCGCGGAAGGTCAGCCGCCGCTCGGGCGCGCCTTCCACGTCGTACTGGCGAAGATCGGGAATGATGTCGGCCAGCGGCCGGTCGAGGTCGAGACGGCCCTGCTCGGCCAGGCGAAGGACCATCGTCGTGGTGGCAATGACCTTGGTGAGCGAGGCGAGGTCGAACCAATGCGCTTCGGTCAGCGGCTCGGGCTCCGGCCCGAGTGCCGCCATTCCGGCGACCCTGACGAAGCGGCGGCCGTCGGCGCCGACGATCCCGAGGGCCGCACCGGGGATTCGCCCGTCCGCTACCGCCGCGGCGGCCGGCTCGAAGGCGGTTTCGATCATCGGTCGTCCGGCCTCGGCCTGATCCGGGCGAGGATGGGCAGGAACGGGATCGCGGCCAGGCTGAGCAGGCCGGAGAGCAGGAAGAAGAGGTCGAAGCCATTGAGGCCGGCAGCGTCGAGCTGCTCGACGATCGCTCCTCCGGCGCCGGAGAGCAGGCGGGGGAGCAGGAAGGCGAAGCCCGACAGGAAGGCATATTGAGCGCCGGGGAAGCGCGGGTTCACCAGCATCGAGAGGTAGACGACGAAGATCGTCCCCGCCATGCCGTTGCCGAACTGGTCCGCGGCGGTGGCGAGATAGAGCATCCACACGTCGACCGGCTGGTGGGCGAGCCAGACGAAGCCGAAATTGCCGAAGGCCGCGAAGGCGGCTCCGACGGCCAGAGCGATTCCCATCCGCCAGTAGACGGTGATGAGGCCGCCGAGGCCGACTCCGACGATGCTGGAGATCAGCGCCACGAGGCTGTCGGCATAGCCGATCTGGTCGAGCGAATAGCCGAGGCCCTTGATCATCGGCTTGGAGAGGTTGAGCGCGAGGACGTCGCCCATCCGGTAGATCGAGACGAAGGCCATGACCACGAGGGCGCCGAAGCCGTAGCGCCAGAAGAAATCGACATAGGGACCGATGGCGGCCGAGCTTCGGATCGCGCTGTCGGGCGGCGCCTTTCGGATCCTGGGCAGAGCGGCGGCCATGATCAGGAAGGGGATCATGCAGATGGCCAGCACGAAGGGGGTGACGTTGGTCCGGCTGTCGATCCCGGCGCCTCCGGCCGCGCCCAGGACGAGCCAGCCGATCGCGGCGGTCGCGGCCAAAGCGGCGAGCAGGATCGCGGCGCTGACCGCGAGCCCCGCCGCCAGGGCCGGCCACCGCGAGCCGCTTCCCCCGGGATCGCGAGGCATGGCGGCGAGGATCGGCAGCGGGACGAAGGCGGCGGCGGCGATCAGAAGGTAGGCGGTGGACCAGCCCGCCTCGATGCCGAGGCCTGCAAGCCAGGGGGCGGCCCCTCCCGACGGGTCGGCGACGAGCAAGGCGCCGCTTCCGGCCGCGACCATCGCGGTTCGGTAGCCCCAGAGGTTGGCGGCGGCGATCGGGCCCTGCTCGTCCTGGGTCGGAGCGAGCTCGATCCGCCAGGCGTCGGCGGCGACCTCGAGCGTGGTCGTCCAGAAAGCAAGGAGCACCGCGAACAAAGCGGTGACGGCGAGATTCTCGTCCGACGAGGTCAGGGCCATCGCCACCATCGAGGTGAAGATGCCGAGCTGGGACAGCATGATCCAGCCGCGCCTCTTGCCCCAGAAGCGGGCGAAGCCGGGCATTTCGTAGCGGTCGAGGAGCGGCGCCCAGAGGAACTTGAAGGTGGGCAGAAGCTGAACCCAGGCGAAGAAGCCGATCACCACCAGGACGACCCCGTGCGCCTGGAGCCTCAGGGCGAGCACGGTCGAGAACATGTAGAAGGGGAGGCCGGCGGAGAAGCCAAGCAGGACGTAGAGCGCGACTCGTCCGAAGCCCGGGCGGATGGCGGGAGGAGGGGCGGCTGCTGCTTCGATCACGGGCGCGAAGCTTCACTGCCGACGCGGAACAGTCAATGTCGGCAATCTGCCCGAGCCATCGATCCTTCAAGGTCGGACATGGTCTTCACCCGTCGCCAAGCCGCGGGCCCCGCGACCTTCAGATTTCAACGCAACGACGCAACTACGCAACGAGGCCGAGGCGCGTCGCGGGAATCGTCTCAACTCGCTCGGCCGCACAGCGCAGCTGCAATTATGAGGGGGCCGCAGGAGCATTCACAAGCGCATGGTGTAGGG
>JBAWCC010000137.1:0-16729 GCA_049590095.1 Allosphingosinicella sp.
GGCCGGCACCGCTTGGGCGACTCGCTCGCGCAGCCGTGCCGCGAAGGCGCGGCCGTCGATGCGCTCGGCGCTCACAGGGAGCTCGTCGCGACGTCTCGTGCGACGCCCTCCAGAAGCGTAGTGAGGATGTACAGGACGAGGAGGACGACCATCGGGCTGAAGTCGAGCCCTCCGAAATCGGGCAGGATTTTGCGGATCGGCCGGTAGACCGGCTCGAGGAAGCGGTCGAGGCCGCGCATCAGCCCACGAACGAAATCGTTGTAGGTGTTGATGACGTTGAAGGCGACCAGCCAGGAGAGGATCATCTGGATGACGATGATCCACCAGATCACCGTCAGCAGGATCAGCACTATCTGGATAAGGGCCAGCGCCATCAAGTCTCTCCAAGTGGATCGGTCCCGGGCGATGTAGGGCGCAGGCGCAGTGGGGGCAATGGCGCCGGGGTCGGAACGCCGGCGGCGGGTGAAGTTCACGATTCACCCGGAAAAATTTCATTGTGACCTTTCGCCTCCGGCCCCGGCCGGGCCGGGCGGAGGGCCGGGAAATGCCACATTCGATCTTCCGCGAAAACATGCCGAACACCAGACAGGATCGGGCTCCATTAGAACATAAAACGAACATCAAAGGAAATGGTTTTTGCGGCCGAGCCCGGCTAGGCTGGCCGGATGATCGTCCTCGCCTTGCTCGCCGCCGCGGCGGCGCCTCAACCCGCCGCGCTCAGGACCTTCCACGACTGGACCGTCGGCTGCGACAACGGCCGGGCCTGCCACGCCGTGGCGCTGGTGCCCGAGCCCTGGCCGGACGACGCCCTCACGATGAGCGTGAGGCGCGGACCCGAATCCGGGGCGCAGCCGGTGCTCGCCTTCGAGCTGGGCTCCGACAGCAACGCGGTGTCGGTCAGCGCGGACGGCAGGAGGGTCGCGGCTCGGCTGATCGGCGCGGGCGGCGAGACCCGGGTCGCGCCGGCCGACACGGCGGCCTTGATCCAGGCCCTGCGTTCGTCCGGCCGGCTGGAGCTGCACGGAGCCGACGGCAAGCCGCTCGGGAAAATCTCGCTGAAGGGCGCGAGCGCGGCCTTGCTCTACATGGATGAGCAGCAGCGCCGGGTCGGCACCGCCACCGCTTTGGTGCGGCCGGGAACCCTAGCGGGGGGCGCCGAGCCGCCGCCACTGCCGTTAGTCGTGGCCCTACCCGTCACTTCGGCTCGGCCGCTGGCTGTTTCCGCCGCCGCGGTTCGGGCACTGCGCGAGAAGCACGGCTGCACGATCGACGAGGTCGGAGGTCCGGAAGAAGCGCAGACCGCCGCCGTCGGGCGGTCGCAGACCCTGCTCCTGCTCGCCTGCGGCTCGGGCGCCTATAATGTCAGCTACGTCCCCTTCGTGCTTCGCCGGGGGCATGGCGGCGCCGAGCTCGCCGCCTTCGACCACCGGCCCGGCTGGTGGGCGGAGGAGGGCAAGCCGATCCTGGTCAACGCCGCCTGGGACAAGGAGCGCGCGCTCCTGGTCAGCTTCTCCAAGGGCCGTGGCCTCGGCGATTGCGGCACGACTTCCGAATATGCCTGGGACGGACGAGCCTTCCGGCTGGTCGAGCAGTCCGAGATGCACGAATGCCGGGGGTCGCGCGATTATATCACGACGTGGCGGGCGAGGGTGGTTCGGAGGTAAGGAAGTCGTCGCCCCAGCGAAGGCTGGGGCCCCGGCGGGTGAAAAATGCCGGCGCCTTTCACCCGCCGGGATGCCAGCCTTCGGCCTTCGCTGGGGTGACGAGGTCGGCTAGCTGTGGAGCCTCAATAGGTTGTTCACGTCCAGGCCGAGTCGGCTGATGGGTGGTTGGTAGTTTAGGCTGCCGTGTGGTCGGTGCCAGTTATATTGGTGGAGCCATCGCGGCAGCTCGTCCTTGCGGTGTTCGGAGGTTTGGTAGGCCTGGGCGTAGGCCCATTCCCTGAGGCTTGTCTGGATGAAGCGCTCGGCCTTGCCGTTGGTCTTGGGCGTGTAGGGCCTGGTTCGGATGTGCCTGAGGCCGAGGGCCTTGCAGGCGGCGCGGAAGGCGTGGCTCCTGTAGCAGCTGCCGTTGTCGGTCATGACTCGGGTGACGGTGACGCCGAGGCCGGCATAGTAAGCGATGGCGGCATTGAGGAAGGCGACGGCGCTTTCCTTCTTCTCGTCGTGCAGGATCTGGCTGAAGGCGATGCGGGAAGCGTCGTCGATGCAGACGTGGACATATTCCCATCCGACGTGGGAGCGCCGCCCGTCGCTTCGCTGGGTGCGGTCGCCGGTGATGCGGTGGCCGACCTTATGGAAGCGGCCGAGCTTCTTGATGTCGATGTGGATGAGCTCGCCGGGATGGTCGCGTTGGTAGCGGCGCACAGGCTCGGGCGGCTCGAGATTCTTCATCTTGCTGATGCCGAGGCGCCTCAACACTCGGCTGACGGTGGCGGCCGAGGAGCCGACGGTCATGGCGATCCGCTTGCCGGTCCAGCGCTGGCGACGCAGCGCCTCGATCCGCTCGATCGTCGCCGGCGGCGTCGGCCGGCGAAGCCGGTGTGGGCGCGACGAGCGGTCGGCGAGGCCGGGCTCGCCTTCGGCCCGGTAGCGCGTCACCCACTTGTGGACCGTCCGGATCGACACGCCCATGTCGGTCGCGACCGACATGGGCGACTGGCGCTCGACGAGCACGCGCCGCACCAGCTCGTCTCGACTGTGCGGCGTCAGTCTGGCATTCTTGTGGATGTTCATCCGGTCCTCTCCTGCGGATCTGAAGCTTCGCAACCTCAGTCTGCTCGGCCCGGGCCGGATGAACAACCTATCGAAACCTCACAGCTAGGCCACCCGCCCCGCCATCGCCGCTTCCAGCACCGTGCGCGCGGCGGTGGAGTTAAAGGGAATCGGGTTGCCGCCTGCCGAAGGATCGACTTCCGCCATGATTGCGATCCGATCGAGGTCGGCCGTGGAAACGCCGAGCTCCGGAAGGGCGTGCGGAATCCCGACGCGTTTGCGAAGCTCGACGATCCAGGCGAGGAAGCCTTCGAACGAAGCGTCCTCCAGCCCGACATAGCCCGCCAGCCGCGCCAGCCGCCCCTCGACCGCGCTCCGGTTGAAGGCGAGCATGTAGGGCATCAGCACCGCGTTGGTCAGGCCGTGATGGGTGCCGAGCAGTGCTCCGATCGGGTGCGACAGAGCGTGCATCCCGCCCAGGCCCTTCTGAAAGGCGGTCGCGCCCATCGAGGCGGCGATCAGCATGTTGCCGCGCGCCTCGATGTCGCCGCCCTCCTCCACCGCCCGGGGCAGCCACTCGCGGATCAGCTTCATTCCCTCGGCGGCGATCCCGTCGGCCATCGGGTGAAAGCCGGGCGCGCAATAAGCTTCGAGGCAGTGGGAGAGGGCGTCCATTCCGGTGGCTGCGGTGACGTGCGGCGGCAGGCCGAGGGTGAGCTCCGGATCCAGGATCACGATTCCCGGAAGCATCTTCGGGTGGAAGACGATCTTCTTCACGCCGGCCTGGCTGTCGAGGATCACTCCGGCGCGGCCGACCTCGGACCCGGTTCCGGCGGTGGTCGGAACCGCGACGATGGGCGCGATTCCGGCCGGATCGGCGCGGGACGCCCAATCCTCCTTGTCCTCGAAATCCCAGAGCGGCCGGGATTGGCCGGACATGAAGGCGATCACCTTGCCGGCGTCGAGCGCGCTTCCGCCTCCGAAGGCGATCACGCCGTCGTGGCCGCCCGACCTATAGGCGGCGAGGCCGGCTTCGACGTCGGTGCCGACCGGATTGGAATGGATGTCCGAGAAGAGCCCCGCTCCCGCTGACGCGACGGCGTCGGCGACCATCGGCAATCGCGCCAGCGCCGGATCGGTCACCAGCAGCGGCCGGCGGACGCCGAGTGCCCGGCAGGCCTCGCCGAGCTCACGGACTCGGCCGGCGCCGAAACGAATGGCGGTCGGATAGTTCCAGTCGGAATTGGGAAGGACCATCAGCTGCTCCGGAGGTGGAGGGACTTGGGGCGGGTAAGGCTCTCGAAACCGTAGCGCCCGAGCGAGGCGCCCCGTCCGCTGTCCTTGACTCCGGTCCAGGCGAGCGTCGGATCCAGATAGTCGCAGCGATTGGCGAACACGGTCCCCGCCTCGACCTGAGCCGCGAGCCGTTCGGCGGCCTCGACGTCGCTCGTCCAGATCGAGGCGGTGAGTCCGTAGGCGCTGTCGTTCATCAGCCGGACCGCCTCCTCGTCGCCGGCCACCTGCATGATCCCGACCACCGGGCCGAAACTCTCCTCGCGCATCACCGCCATGCTGTGATCCACCCAGGTCAGCACCTGCGGCATCAGATAGGGACCGTCTCCGCAATCGCCGAGGTAGAGCTGCGGGTCGATATGGGCGGAAGCCCCCGAGTCGACCGCCTGTCCGATCTGCCTGCGAACCGAAGCGGCGCCCTTCGCGCTGGCCATCGGGCCGAGGCTGGTCTCCGGATCAAGCGGGTCGCCGAGACGGTAGCGCGACGCGGCCTCGACGAAGCGGTCCAGGAACGGCTGCCATAAAGCCTCGTGGACGTAGATCCGCTCGACGGCGCAGCAGGACTGGCCGCTGTTGAAGAAGCTGCCGTCGACCAGCCCTTCGACCGCGGCCGCAAGGTCGGCATCTTCCCGCACATAAGCCGGGTCCTTGCCGCCCAGCTCGAGAGTCAGGGTCGTGAACGAGCCCGCCGCGGACCGCTCGACCGCTTTTCCCCCTTCGACCGAGCCGGTGAAGGTGGCGTGGTCCACACTGCCTGAGCCGAGCAGCTTCGCAGTCTGCTCATGGCTGAGGAAGAGGTTGGCGAAGAGCCCGTCGGGAAGGCCGGCGGTCCGCAACGCCTCGGCGAATCGCTCACCCGCGAGCGGGGTCTGGGCGGAATGCTTGAGGATGACGGCATTGCCGGCGAGAAGCGCGGGGACGATCGTGTTGGCCGCGGTGAGGAAGGGATAGTTCCAGGGAGCAATCACCAGCACCAGGCCGGCGGGGGTTCGCGCCACCGATCCGCCGGGTCCCCCAAGGACGGGCGCGAGCGCAGCCGGCGCCAGGTCGACCATGGCCAGGACGCGCTCCGCCAGCGAGCGATATTCCCCGTCGTAGCGGACCGGGCGGCCCATCTGCCAGGCGAGCTCGGGAACGATGTCGGCGTTCAGACTCCCCATCGCCGCTAGGAACCTGAGCATCGTCCCGCAGCGCTCGTCGAGCGGAGTGAGCGCCCATTCGCGCTGCGCCCGCCGGGCCTCGGCCAGAGCGCGCTCGATCCCGGAGTCCGTCGCCAGCGGCCGCCGGGCGAATTCGCGCCCGTCGACCGGGGAGATGCAGATGAGGTCGTCCATGCTATTTTGCTCCCCGGCGAAGGCCGGGGCCCAGGCCGACGCTTAAAACTGGGCCCCGGCCTTCGCCGGGGAACTGCCGGGGCCGGGCTGTGCCCACCACCTTCAGATGATCTCGAAATAGCGGGCGAGCTGCCAGTCGGTCACCGCCTTACGGGCCTCGCGCTCCTCCCATTCGCGGGTGGCGGCATAATGATCGACGAAGGCGTCGCCGAACAGCTCGCGCGCCGCCTCCGAGCCGCGCAGTCGCCGGGCGGCGTCCCACAGGGTCCGCGGCAATTCGCGATCCGGCGGCGGCTCCTGCGCGTAGGCGCTGCCCTGAACCGGCGGGTCGGGATCGACCCGGTTGGCAATTCCCCAGAGCCCCGAGCCGATCGCGGCGGCGAGCGCGACGTACGGATTGATGTCGGCGGCGGCGATCCGATATTCGACCCGCTGGCTGCTTTCCGACCCGCCGATCACCCGGAGCGCGCAGGTGCGGTTCTCATGGCCCCAGAGCGAGGCGGTAGGCGCCCAGAAGCCCGGGATCAGCCGGGTGTAAGCGTTGACCGTAGGCGCGACCATCGCCAGCAGCTCCGGCATCAGCGCCTGCTGGCCGCCGACGAACCGGCGCATCTCCTTCGACATGCCGAGCGAGTCGCCCTCGTCGTAGAAGCGCGACCTGCCCGTCCCGTTATCCACCAGCGACATATGGAGGTGCCCCGACGAGCCGGGCCAGTCGTTCGACCATTTCGCCATGAAGGTCGCCATCCAGCCGCGGCGCTGGCAGAGAATCTTGACGACCGTCTTGAACAGGGCCGCCTTGTCGGCCGCCTCGAGCGCGTCGTCGACCCGGATCGCGCCCTCGACCACTCCGGGGCCGGTCTCGGTGTGAAGGCCTTCAAGCTCGATCCGCATCGAATCGCAGGTCGACCAGAGCTCGTCGTAAAAGTCCGAATGCACGCCCGAGCGAAGCATCGAATAGCCGAAATGCCCGGGCGTGATCGGCTTCAGCCCGCGATAGCCCTTGTCGCGCACCGAATGAGGCGTCTCCTCGAAGACGAAGAATTCGAACTCGGCCGCCGCCTTGACCCTGCAGCCGATCGAGGCGGCGCGGTCGAGCACCCGGCGCAGCAGGCCGCGTGGGCAGATCGCCTCGGCCGCTCCGGCGAACTCTCCCAGGACGAGGGGCATCCCGCCCTCGAACGGCATCGCCCGCTCGGTCCCGGGCAGGAGCCGAACCTCGGCGTCGGGATAGGCGGTGTGCCAGCCGGTGAAGCCGGCATTGTCGTAAAGCTGGTCGCTCGAATCCCAGCCGAGGACGACGTCGCAGAAGCCGAAGCCCTTGGCGAGCGCCGAGGCGAGCTTGTCGGGCGCCATATATTTGCCCCGGAAGATCCCGTCGACGTCGAACACGCCCACCTTGGCGCAGGCGGGCGTGCGCTGCCGGACTCGCTCGACGAGATCGTCCTTCGCCATTCTCGCGCCTCTCTTCGTGGTCGTCGCGGCTGTCCTAACGCCCGAGAGGGCGACGCGGAAGCATTGCCTCCACCGTCGATTATCCGTCACCCCAGCGAAGGCTGGGGTCCATTCGGAGTCCGGCGGGATTTACGGAGGCAGCATGGATGCCAGCCTTCGCTGGCATGACGGGTCATGCTTGATTCCGGCCCCGCCCGCGCCATCTACCCCGCAAGAGCAACACGGGCATCCAGGACGAAATGAACGACAGTCTCACCCCAAAGGCGGTGGTCGCCGCCCTCGACGAGCATATCGTCGGCCAGAAGGACGCCAAGCGCGCCGTCGCGGTGGCGCTTCGCAACCGGTGGCGCCGGCAGCGGCTCGAGGACGGGCTTCGCGAGGAGGTGACCCCCAAGAACATCCTGATGATCGGCCCGACCGGCTGCGGCAAGACCGAGATCAGCCGCAGGCTCGCCAAGCTCGCCGACGCGCCCTTCGTCAAGGTCGAGGCGACCAAGTTCACCGAGGTCGGCTACGTCGGCCGCGACGTCGAGCAGATCGCCCGCGACCTGGTCGAGGAGGCGGTCCGGCTCGAGAAGGAGCGGCGGCGCATCGCGGTCAAGGACGCCGCCGAGAGCGCGGCGATGGAAAGGCTGATCGAGGCTTTGACCGGCAAGGGCGCCAGCGAGGCGACCCGCGAGAGCTTCCGCCAGCGCTTCCGGGAAGGCCATCTCGACGGCTCCGAGGTCGAGCTCGAGCTTTCCGACACCCCGAACGCCCCTTTCGAGATACCCGGAATGGGCGGCCAGGTCGGGATGATCAATTTGAGCGAGATGATGTCCAAGGCGCTCGGCAACGCGCCGAAGAAGCGCCGCAGGCTCAAGGTCCATGAGGCCTGGAACCGGCTCGTCGAGGAGGAAGCCGACAAGCGGCTCGATCCCGACGACGTCAGCCGGGTGGCGCTCGCCGACGCCGAGGCGAACGGGATCGTCTTCCTCGACGAGATCGACAAGATCGCCGTCTCCGACGTTCGCGGCGGCTCGGTTTCCCGCGAGGGCGTCCAGCGCGACCTTCTGCCGCTGATCGAGGGGACGACGGTCGCGACCAAATACGGGCCGATGAAGACGGACCATATCCTCTTCATCGCCTCGGGCGCCTTCCACGTCGCCAAGCCGTCCGACCTCCTGCCCGAGCTTCAGGGCCGGCTTCCGATCCGGGTCGAGCTGAAGGCTCTGACCGAGGAGGACTTCGTCCGGATCCTTTCCGACACGAGAGCCAGCCTCACCGAGCAATATATCGCCCTGATCGCCACCGAGGGGGTCGAGGTCGAGTTCACCGACGACGGCATTCGGGCGATCGCCCGGATCGCCGCCGAAGTGAACGGCCAGGTCGAGAATATCGGCGCCCGCCGCCTTTCGACCGTGCTCGAGAAGCTGCTCGAGGACGTCAGCTTCGAGGCGGAGGAGCGCCGCGGCGACCGGGTCGTCGTCGACTCCGCTTATGTCGACGCCCAGCTCGCCGACATCGCCCGGGATACGGACCTCAGCAAATACGTCTTGTAGGCGGGCGCTTCGCGGATCCTCGATGCGGTCTGGAGCGTGGTGGGCCGTTGGCTAACCCGTCACCCCAGCGAAAGCTGGGGTCCATGCCGAGTCCCCGGCCTGGCCCTGCGGCACCATGGATGCCAGCCTTCGCTGGCATGACGGGTGATCCAGGCTGAAGCCAGGCCGGAAGCGAGCTCAGCCGCCCGAGAAGGGGCAGCCCGACGGGGCCTTCCCGCCCTCCTCCTCCGCCAGCTCCCCCTCGACGATATTGTCGTTGGGAACCAGCCGCGCTCCGCCCTTTTCGTCGCGGACCAGCCCGGCCTTGTAGACCTCCGGATCCTCATTGGGCACCGGCAGCTGCCAATCGTCGCTCATTCGCTCCGCTCCTCTCGCACCGTCAACGCGGCGGAACGCTGGCCGGTTCTGTCGGCGCGGTCAATCGAGTGGAAATGGCGGTTTTCGGGGATCGTTGTCTCAGGTTAATGAAACCGGTACCAGTTCGCGGCGTTCTTAGGCCGAGCTTTCACGGGGAAAGGAACCCAAGTCATGCGTAAATTCACCCTCGCCATGTGCGCCGCCACTCTGGCGGTCCCGGTCGCCCCGGTCATCCCGACCACCGCGGCCATGGCCAATCACAACGGCTATTATCACGGCAAGACCTGGCGCGATTCGCAGGGCCGGGTGCGCTGCCGCCGCTCCAACGGAACCGTCGGAATCATCGTCGGCGGCGCCGCCGGCGCCCTCGTCGGCCGGGCTGTAGACGGCGGCCGCAACCGCACCGTCGGAACCGTTGTCGGCGCTGCCGCCGGCGCCCTTGCCGGCCGCGAGATCGCCCGCAGCAAGCGCCGCTGCCGTTAAGGCCGATCTTTTCTGAAGTTCGAAAGCGGGGCGTCTCTTTCGGGAGACGCCCTTTTTCATGCCCGGCGCACGGCGGTTCGATTGCGTTAGCCGCGGGCGCCCCCTAGGCTTGCGCAATGGAAGAGTGGGGCTTGCCTGGCCTTCAGGCGCGATATGAATTCGTGCCGGCCGGCGAGGCGGTCGAGCTCAGGCTGGACCTCCGCTTCGCTCCCGCGAAGTCCGGGCTCAGCCAGACCGCGCGAAGCGTCTGGCTGAAGCTGCGCGACCGGCTGTCCTCAGCGACCGACGACAATGTGCGGCTCGCCGCGGTGAGCCTGGTCACCAGCCTCGCCTCGACTCCGCTGACCGCTACCGCCGACGGTGCCGGGCTGCGCGAGCAGTTCGTCGACTTCGTGTCGAGCTTCGCCGCTTTGCCGGCCGAAGCCGATGCTCGCTTAGCGGCCACGCTGACCTTCAGCCTGCCGAAGGCCGGCGCCGCGACCCTGCCGGGCGACATCTTCGAGCTCGACGTCCGCCTCGAAATCGGCCCGGTGCCGATTGCGATCGCTTCGCCGCCGCCGGGCGAGGATATGGACCCCTTCGCCGCCGCCTTCGAGGAGGCCTGGCAAGGATTTGACGGAGCCGGCGGCCGGATCGCGCTGGCGGTCGAGGACCGGCCGGAGGGCGCTTCCCTGTGGTGCGTCAGGGCGGGAGCCGGGAGCGGAATCGCCCTCGCCGCCCCGGCTCAGGCCGAAGTCGCTCTTTATGCCGTGCCGCCGCTTTCGACGGCCCTGCTCTCGGGCACGATCGAGGGCGATTCGGGCGCCGGCCAATTCTCTTCCATCGACCTCGATTCCTGGTGGGATCTCTTCGCCGCCGGGTTCGACCGGATGGAATCGGCGGCCGGTTCTGGCGAGATCGCCGACCGATTCAGGCGCGTGCGCGCCGCCCTCGCGGTGGCCCTGGCCAGCCGCCTGCTGCCGGTGGCGAAAGCGGAGACCGGCGACGGGCTCGCGGAGGTCCGCGCCGTGTACGAGGCGGCGGCGGAAGCGGATCTGCGCTCGCGCCCGGTGGTTGCCTCGGCCCTGGTGGAGGTGAGCCGGGGTGCGGGTCTTTCCAGAGGGTCCGAGGCGGTCCTGCGGGGCCGCGCCAGGGCTCCGTCCGGTACGGAGAGCGCCGTCGCCGCCTCGCCGGCGGCGGTGCGGCTGGCCGAGGGCCGGCATAGGCTCGCTTACGCCCTTCCGCCGCCTTCCGAAGGCGGGGTGCGGCGGCCCTCCCCGCTCCGGTTCGAAGCCGAGTGTATCGAGCGGCAGGTCGCTTTCCCGCTTCGCCTGCTTCGGGCCCATGGCAGGACCGACGGGCTCGGCCTGGATTTTCTGACGCCGTCCGTTCGCACTCCGCGAATCGCGGTCCCGGCCCCTCCCCGCCTCTCCATATCGATACCGACTCGCGGGGATTCGGCGACCCTCGACGAGGCTCTGGCCTGGTCGGTGGAGATCGAGGCCGGGACAGATTTCTCGGAGCAGGATCGGCTCGAGCTGACCCTCGGCTTCGGCGAGGAGGCCGGGACGGACCCTCGGGAGGACCCGGCCTTTTACGGGACCTTGTTCGAGGCGCTTGGCCGGGCCGTCCTCGCCGCGGGGGCGAAGCCGGACGAGCCCGATCCCGCTTCGGTCGAACGATTCGCAACCCTCGCCGAGTCGGTGGCTCAGGTCCTCGCGGGCTGGCCGCCGCCGGTCGCGGAAGTCCGCCCGCTGCCCGGAAAATGGCGCTACGTCGTCGATTTTCGCGATCTTCCCGCACTGATCGTGAGTCGCGCGGCACTGGAATCGGGGCAGTTTCCCCCATGGCCCGCGGTCCCGGGTTTCGTCACTCCGGCCTCCGAAGAGGCAATTGCCCGCCTCGAGCCCGAGGAAGGTGCCGGGACCGGATCGGGGCTTCAATTCTCCTTCGCGGGCCTTCGGTTGCTCGCCGACCGGGTCGTGCAGGTCCACGGGCGGACGAGCCGCAACGCGAACATCGTCGATTCCGTCGAGCCTGCGTTCGTCTATCCCGGGACGATGGAGTCGAGCGCCGGCCTCGCGCCCTGGCTGGATTGGCAGTCGCAGCGGCCGGAACCGCGAGCGGTTCGCCTCGAGACGAGCCTGGCGGCGCTGCTGCACGCGATCGACGAGAATTCGGGAGCGCCCTACCTCCTCCGCCTCGAAGGCGCCTCGCTCCGGCGGCTGGAGTCGGACGACGGGGCTCCGGTCGAGAGCCGGATCCCGCTCGTGCTTCTCCCCGGCGTGGAGATGGGCGGCCCGGACGACCTGGCCGTCGCCGACCTTTCGCGAGAGGTCGCGGCGGCGCTCTCGGCGGCAGCGGCGGGCATCGGGCCGGATCTCCGGAGCGAGGAGATCGTGCTGACGATCACCTTGTCCGACCGCGCGCCGGAACGGCCCCTCGCCCGGCTGGAGGTCCGAATTCCGGTGCCCGGGGACGAGGCCTGGTGGGGACCGCCGATCTAGGGTCATCGCTCCAACCTCGTCATGCCAGCGAAGGCTAGCATCCATGCTGCCGCCGAGCCTAGCTGAGGACTAGGCATGGACCCCAGCTTTCGCTGGGGTGACGGTTCAGCAAATGGACTTGCGGTGGGCTGGCGCGCTTCCGACCCACCTAAGCCGATCATGCTCCAAGGTTCACTTTCAGGTCTGGCGAAGCGCGCTCGAATGCGGCAGCCTTCAGGGCATGGAGAAACGATATCGCTCGCCCGGCCGCTTCCTTCGCCGCTCCGTCGCGGCCCTGCTGCTCGTGACCGCCTCCGCCCAGGCCGAGCGGCCCCGGGCCCGCGAGGCGGGGGTGGAGATCGGAATCCTCGCTCCGGGACCCTTCAACGCCATCACCGACGTGGCGGGGGTGACGGTCGGCCATCGCACGCTCGTTGAGGGCGACAAGGTCCGCACGGGCGTTACCGCGATCCTGCCCCACTCCGGAAATCTCTACCAGGACAAGGTCCCGGCCGGCTTCGCCGTCGCCAACGGCTACGGCAAGCTCATGGGCTCGACCCAGATCGAGGAGCTGGGCGAAATCGAGGCTCCGATCCTCCTCACCAACACGCTTTCCGTCCCCGAGGCTGCGGCTGCCGGAATCGACTGGACCCTGAGCCGAGCCGGCAACGAGACGGTGCGGTCGGTCAATGCAGTGGTCGGCGAGACGAACGACGGCGGGCTCAACGACATACGCGCCCGCCGGGTGACCAAAGCGGACGGGCTCGCCGCCATCGCCGCCGCCCGGACGGGCCGGGTGGCGGAAGGGTCGGTCGGTGCCGGCACGGGCACCATCGCCTTCGGCTGGAAGGGCGGGATCGGCACCAGCTCCCGCCGGCTCCCGGCGAAGCTCGGCGGCTGGACAATAGGCGTGCTCGTCCAGAGCAATTACGGCGGAGTGCTGATCGTCGGCGGAGTTCCGGTCGGGCAGGCGCTGGGCCAATATTACCTCAAGGACGAGCTCTCGTCGGATTCCGGAGACGGCTCGGTGATCGTCGTCATCGCCACCGACGCCCCCTTGTCGGACCGAAACCTCGAGCGCCTCGCCCGCCGCGCCTTCCTCGGAATCGGACGGACCGGCTCTCCGATCACCAACGGCTCGGGCGATTATGCCGTCGCTTTCTCCACCCACGAGGGCGTACGGCGCACGGCGGCCCGGCGGGGAGGGGCGGGCGCGATCGAGGATTTGCCCAACGACCGGGTCACTCCGCTTTTCCAGGCGGCGGTCGAGGCGACCGAGGAGGCGGTTCTGAACTCGCTGTTCAAGGCCGAGACGATGGAAGCGAACGGGGCTCGGATCGAGGCGCTGCCGGTGGGCCGGGTGACGGAGCTCTACCGGGAGGCTCGAGGGCGGCGCTGAATGGCAGAGGCTCCCCGGCGAAGGCCGGGGTCCATCTTCAGGGCGGCCCCCACCGGGCCCCGGCCTTCGCCGGGGAGCGAGGCCTCCTAGAGCGTGATCGGCTTAGTCTGATCCGGAATGCGCCAATCCAGCGTGCTCCACTCGGTAAACCCGTCACCCCAGCGAAAGCTGGGGTCCATGCCGAGTCCTCGGTCTGGCCCCTTCGGCAGCATGGATGCCAGCCTTCGCTGGCATGACGGGGACGGGTGATTCACGCTAAAGCGATAATGCTCTAAACGTCGAGATTCGCCACGTTCAGCGCATTCTCCTGGATGAACTCGCGCCTCGGCTCGACGACGTCGCCCATCAGCCGGGTGAAGATTTCGTCGGCGACGTCGGCCTGGGCCACTTCCACCCGAAGCAAAGAGCGGTTGTCGGGGTCGAGGGTGGTTTCCCAGAGCTGGTCGGCGTTCATCTCGCCCAGGCCCTTGTAGCGCTGGACGGCGAGCCCCTTGCGGCCTGCCGCGAGGATGGCGTCCAGCAGCTCGGTCGGCCGGCGCACGAGGTTTCCGCGCGGATCGGGCGCCCGGCCCGCGTCGGGGACCCCTTCCACCCTGGCGTTGGGATCGTCGCCGTCGGGACCGGCCTCTTCCTCCGCGTCCGCGGCGGCGGCGGCCTTCATCGAGACGAGGCGCGACGCGCTGGCATAGGTCGCAGCCTGCTCGGCGCTGAGGCCGTGAAGCTTGCGGGCCTCGGCGGAAGCGACGAACTTGTGGTCGACGACATGATGGTCGGTGACCCCGCGCCACAGGCGGCGAAGGACATAGTCGCCGTCGGCGCCGATCTCGCCGGTCCAGGTCGAGGATTCGTCGCCGGCCTGGAGGAAGGCGGCCGCCCGGGCGATCGCCTCGGCACGTCCGGAGGGCTGCAAGGCGGGGTCGAGCGCGCCGTTCAGGGCCAGGGCCTCGATCAGGCCGGGATCGTAGCGGCGGGGGACATAGGCCATCAGGCTCCGGACCCGGCGGGCATGGTCGGCGAGGTCGCGGAGATCGTCGCCGGTGCGAGGCCCGTCCGCCGTCTCGAGCCGCATCAGGCCGATGCCGGCGTCGACGAGGTAATCGTCGAGCTTGGCATTGTCCTTCAGATAGACTTCGGAGCGGCCCCTGGCGACCTTGTAGAGCGGCGGCTGGGCGATGAAGAGGTGCCCGCGCTCGATGATCTCGGGCATCTGCCGGTAGAAGAATGTGAGCAGAAGGGTTCGGATATGGGCGCCGTCGACGTCGGCGTCCGTCATGATCACGATCTTGTGGTAGCGCAGCTTGTCGATGTTGAAATCGTCGCGGCCGATTCCGGTGCCCATCGCCTGGATGAGGGTCCCGACCTCCTTCGACGAGAGCATCCGGTCGAAGCGGGCGCGCTCGACGTTCAATATCTTGCCCTTGAGCGGCAGGATCGCCTGGACCTCGCGGTTGCGGCCCTGCTTCGCCGAGCCGCCGGCCGAATCGCCCTCGACCAGGAAGAGCTCGCACTTGGCCGGGTCGCGCTCCTGGCAGTCGGCGAGCTTGCCGGGCAGCGAGGCGACTCCGAGCACCGACTTGCGGCTCGCCTCGCGCGCCTTGCGGGCGGCCTCGCGGGCGGCGGCGGCGTCGATGATCTTCTGGATGATCGTCTTCGCGTGCTGCGGATTCTCCTCGAGCCATTCCGCCATCTTGTCGGCCATCAGGCTCTCGAGCGGCTGGCGGACCTCGGAGCTGACCAATTTGTCCTTGGTCTGCGAGCCGAACTTGGGATCGGGCAGCTTCACCGAGACGATCGCCGTCAGCCCCTCGCGCATGTCCTCGCCGGTGAGGCTGACCTTTTCCTTCTTCATCATGCCGGACTTCTCGGCATAATTGTTGAGGGTTCGGGTCAAAGCGGCGCGGAAGGCGGCGAGGTGGGTTCCGCCGTCGCGCTGGGGGATGTTGTTGGTGAAGCAGAGGGTCTGCTCGTAATAGCTGTCGTTCCACTCGAGCGCGACCTCGATCCCGACGTCGTCGCGCTGGCCGGTGACCGAGATCGGATCCGGGATGAGCGCGGCCTTGGTTCGGTCGAGATAGCGGACGAAGGCGGAGATTCCGCCCTCGTAATAAAGCTCGACCGACTTCTCCTCCTCATGCCGCGCGTCGGTGAGAACCAGGCGCACTCCGGAGTTGAGGAAGGCGAGCTCGCGGAAACGGTGCTCGAGCTTCTCGAAATCGAACTCGACGATCTTGAACGTCTCGGGCGAGGGCAGGAAGGTGACCCTCGTGCCCTTGCGGTCGCCGGCGGGCCCGACGACCTTCAGGGGCGCAACCGCGTCGCCGAGGCGGAAGCGCATATAATGCTCCTCGCCGTCGCGCCAGATGGTGAGATCGAGCCACTCCGAGAGGGCGTTGACCACCGAGACTCCGACCCCGTGAAGGCCGCCCGAGACCTTGTAGGCATTGTCGTCGGACGTATTCTCGAACTTGCCGCCGGCATGGAGCTGGGTCATGATGACCTCGGCCGCCGACACGCCTTCCTCGGCGTGGATCCCGGTCGGGATTCCGCGGCCGTTATCCTCGACCGAAACCGATCCGTCCGGGTTGAGGACGATCCGGATCAGGTCGCAATGGCCGGCCAGCGCCTCGTCGATCGCATTGTCGGAGACCTCGAACACCATATGGTGGAGGCCCGATCCGTCGTCGGTGTCGCCGATATACATTCCGGGCCGCTTGCGGACCGCGTCGAGACCTTTCAGCACCTTGATGGAATCGGCGCCGTAGGCGTTTTCGCTGGGGGGTGTTGCCATCGTTGAGATATAGCGACGACGGGGCCGAAACCCAAGGATTTTGGCGGGTTCGGGCAGGTTTTTTCGCAGGTGCAGCACGACCGGGCGGGCGTCCGGATTCGGGCGAAGTGGACGAAGTGGACGGGAGGGCACCCGTATCCGTCATCCCGGCGAAAGCCGGGACCCCAGGACGCGAAGTCTCGGCGGGTCTCCCCGAGGTCCCGGCTTTCGCCGGGATGACGCGGCCGCGCGGAGGCCTCCGTTGCCGGATGGGGGAGAAAACGGCCGGCGCGTCCTTGCCACGGGCACCCGGGGCTGGACGACTTTTCATGTGCTTTCGTGTCGTTAACTCGAAAGCGTCCAGACTTTGGGAAGAGCCGGAGGAGGTCCTTCGCCTCAAATCTCCGAGGCTTTGGGCCCATTTGCGGGCAAGTGGCTGGCGGTCGCTCCCGCGAGGGGAACGCTGCCTCAAGGACCTGGGTCCGCTCTTCCATGTGACGCGAGCTCAAACGTTCCCGGATGACTTCGCGCCGGCCGCACCGCTTCGCCAGAACCTCCCGGCCGGGCGTCACCCGCGCCGCGAAGTCCCTTTCGGGAGCGAAGCGATATTCCCGCCCTCGCCGGTTGATCGGGCCGACTCGGACAGGGTCTCATATAGTGGCCAAATGAGAACAAGTCAAGAACATCTGTGATGGAAGGTTTGGACGGGGTCATCTGCCGTCGCGAAGCCGCAGGCGCAGCGACCTTCAGTTTTCAACGCAAAGACGCAAAGACGCAAAGAGTTCGTGCCACCCCTGGAGTGACCCCCTAAAGTGAGACAAAAGGCTAAGACACACTGATCAAGGAGGTTGGTGTGGCGAGACGACGACGGCATTCACGGGAGTTCAAGCTGGCTGCGGTGGCGCGGATGCAGGACACGTC
>JBAWCC010000138.1:0-19565 GCA_049590095.1 Allosphingosinicella sp.
GCGTAGGGATGGCCGTCCACCACCGCCATCACCGCCTCGCGGGCGTCCTCCGGCAGGCGGCGCGAAGGATCGAGCGAAGCGAGGCAGTCGATCACGGTGAGCACCCGGCTGCGCAGCGCGGCGAGGCCGGCGACGTGGCCGGCGGCGCCGGGCACCGGGGTCAGCGCCTCGATCTCGACGACCGATTCGACGTCAGCGGCGGGCAGCGCCACCCGCTCCCCGCCCAGCCTGACGATGAGAAGGAGCTCAGCCACGGCGGCGGCGCCCTTGCGCGGGTGCCTCGCCGGCCAGAGCGGCGAGCAGGGCTTCGCGGTCGTAGCGGTGGATGCTGTCGCCTTCGCCCTCGGCCTCGGCCCGGATCCGGACCAGACGGGCGCCCTCGGGCGGCTCGACGTCGCCGGCCCCGTCGGAGGCGATGACGATCGAGGCCGTTTCGCTGCCCGGAGCGCCGCTGTCGACGACGATATAACCGGCGCTTTCGACGAGCGGGCGAAGAATGGCGTCCATGAAGGGGTCGCCGGCCGGAATCGCGCAGACCGGCCTCGCCGCCCCGGAGGCCGACGGGCGGCGGCTTTGGCGGGCGAACAGCCAGTGGAGATCGAGCAATTCGGCCTGCTCCTCGCCGACGAGGACGATTCCGCGAACCTCGCCGGGCTCGGCGGCCGGAATCATCCCTGTGGGCAGCGGAAGGATGTCGATGACGTCGGCGAAGCCGTAGGCGATCTCGTCATGGCCGTCGCCGAGCCGGAGCAGTCGGATCGGCCGATCCGGCACGACGGAGCCGCAGCCTTCGAGCGGGAGCAGGGTTTCGCCGAGCGCGACGTGGAGTCGGCCGGCGCCGAGCTGGACCGCTTCGGCGCGGACGTCCTCGATCCGCCGGACCGCGGCGACCGGGACCAGGCGCGCCCTTCCCTCCAGGGTCCGGAACAGTAGCGCGGCCGGGCCGTGCGGCGCCGCCGGCTCCGCTTCGACCTTGGCTTCGGCGGTCCTTCGGTGGAGCGAGAGCCCGGCTTTGGCGGCGATTCCGGGAGGATCGAGCAGCAGCACGGGCTTGCCGTCGTCGGCGATGGTGGTTCCGGCGTAGAGCCCGGCCGCCATCACCGCCGGAGCGGCCGGCTTCACCACCAGCTCCTCATGATCATGGATATCGTCGACGGCGAGGGCGTAGAGGTCGGCGCCGGCCGGTCGGAGAAGGACCAGGCATTGCGCCTCCGGGTCCGGGCAGGGCTCGCCGCCCAGCGAGGCGCGCAGATGGACGAGGGACAGCCGGCGGTCTCGGACGGTGGCGAAGGCGGCGCCTCCGACCGTCTCGATCCGGACCGAGCCGCCCTTGACCCGGACGATCTCCTCGATCGCCGAGCGCGGGATGGCATAGACCTGCCCGGCCGCAGCGACGGTGAGCGCCGGGATGATGGTGAGGGTCAGCGGGACCCTCAGGGTGAGCACGACCCCCTGCCCCGCCTTGCTCTCGATCTCGACGAGGCCGCCGATCCGTTCGACATTGGCCCGGACGACGTCCATTCCGACTCCGCGGCCGGACAGGTCGGTCACCTCGGTCGCGGTGGACAGGCCCGCCTCGAAGACCAGTGCATGCTTTTCCGATTCGCCCAGCCGCTCGGCCCGCTCGGCGGTCAGGACCCCGGCGGCGATCGCCCGGTCGACCAGCTTGTCGCCGTCGATGCCGGCGCCGTCGTCGGAGATTTCGAGGAGTATCTGGTTGCCGGCCTGGCGCGCGCAGACGCTCAGGCAGCCGTTGTCCTTCTTGCCGGCCAGGCGGCGCTCGGCGGGGCTTTCGATGCCATGGTCGATGGCGTTTCGGATGATGTGGGTGAGCGGATCGCGGATCATCTCCAGCATCTCTCGGTCGATCTCGACGTCGCCGCCGTCGATCTCGAGGGCGACCAGCTTGCCGGTCTGGCCGCTGATGTCGCGGACCATCCGCGGCAAGGGCGCGAAGAGGTTGTCGATCCTCTGCATCCGGGTTCGGGTGATGGCGTCGCGAAGGTCGGCGACGGTGACGGAGACCCGGTCGAACGCGGCCATCATCTCGGCATCGCCGGTGGCCCGGATCCGGCGGGCGAGCTCGTTGCGGGCGAGGACGAGGTCGGAAACCCCGCTCATCATCCGGTCGAGCAGCTCAACCGGAAGCCGGACGGTTCGGCTGGAGGCGCGGGCGGCGTGACTGACCGGTCCGGTATCGGCCTCGGCGGCTTCGGCGGGCGCCTCCTCGGACAAGGCATCGATCAGGGCGCTGTCGTCCTCGCTCCCCATTGCCTCGCCCGTCTCCAGCGCCTCGACCAGCTCGCCGAGCCGGTCGATGATTGCGAGCACGGCGCTCACCAGTTGGGCGTCGGCGCTCCGGGTTCCGGAGCGAACTGCGGAGAGCGCGTCCTCGGCGGCGTGGCTGAGCGCCCGGATCCGGGGCAGGTCGAAGAATCCGCTATTGCCCTTGACGGTGTGGACGAAGCGGAAAATCTCGTCGAGGCGGGCGCGATCGTCGGGCATCGCTTCCCAGGCAACGATCTCCCCCGAGAGCGCTTCGAGCATCTCCCGCGTTTCCGCGATGAAATCGTTGATGAGATCGTCCACCTGGCCCCGCCGCTGTCGCGTCGGAGGAGGATTAGGGCGGGTTGGTTAAGGAGGGGTTTAGTTGGGGCGCGCCGGCGTTATGCCAGCGAAGGCTGGGACGCATGCCGACTCCGCGCCCCCTCCCGACGCCGCATGGACCCCAGCCTTCGCTGGGGCGACGAAGTTTGGAGGCTATCGCCCATTTCGTCATGCCAGCGAAGGCTGGCATCCATGCTCGATTTCCATTAAAACCGATGAATGAGGGGCGGCTGAATCTACATTATGACGAACGCTCCGTATGGGACGCTTTGCGTCGGAGTGACGAGCAACCTGGCGGCGCGCGTAATCCAGCACCGGACTCGAAAGGGCTCCAGATTCTGCCGGAAGTACGAGCTCACCCGGCTGGTCTATTGCGAGCCCTATGACAGCATTGAGGAAGCGATTGCCCGCGAGAAGGCGATGAAGGCGTGGCAGCGGCGGTGGAAGACCAGGCTGATCGAAGCGGCCAATCCGGGTTGGGACGATCTGTTCGCCTATATCGTGCAGGCGAGCTTCTGAGGTAGGAGCGTCGCGGATCCAGCTTGGGCCCCAGCCTTCGCTGGGGCGACGAAGCTCGGAGGCCGCCGCCCCCTCTGTCATGCCAGCGAAGGCTGGCATCCATGCTGAAATCGGTGACAGGCAAGGCGGCTGAATGGGCCCCAGCCTTCGCTTTGGCGACGGGTCAGGCCGACGGAATGCTCGCCCCGATCAGGAGCACCCCCTCCTCCTGATCGGCCACCTGCACTTGGCCGCCGCAATCGGCAAGCAGGCAGTGGACCAGCCATGCGGCGGCGCCGCGCGGGGCGATGGCGTCTTCGGCGAGGTCGCCGAGGAGGGCGCGCTTCAACTCGGGATCGAGGACGATACGCGGGCCGTCGGCTCGGACGACGATGTCGACCCCGCCTTCATGCTTTTCCGCGCCGACGTCGAGGCGGCCGCCGCGGACCAAGGCGTCGCCGGCGATGAGGACGAGGTTGAGGAGAACCTTCAAGGCACTTTTGCTCATGGTCGGCTCGTCGACCATCCAGCCCAGCTGGATCCGGCCGTCGCCGCCGAACAGGCCTTCGATCGCCACCCTCGCCTCGCGCGTGTCGACCGCGTCGCCGAAGCCGCCGGCGGCGCCGAAGGCCAGGCGGAAGAACTTCAGCTTGTTGGCGCTGGCCCGGGCGCTCTCGCCGAGCAGGTCCATGCAGCGGGCGCGCATCTCCGGATCATGCTCGTCGGCGAGAAGCTCGATGCCGTTGTTGAGGGCGCCCACCGGGCTCAGCAGATCGTGGCACAGCCGGGAGCAGAGAAGGCTGGCAAATTCGTGGGATTTCATGGCGATTGGGGCCCCTGTCGCGCCGGTTCGGCCTCCTATTGGCCGGATGGGAATCGAGTTGCAAGGCGGGACTTGGCGACGGCGGCGGCATTCCGTCACCCCAGCGCAGGCTGGGGTCCATGCGGGGGTGGAGAGCGGCGCGGAGTCGGCATGGATGCCAGCCTGCGCTGGCATGACGAAGTTGAGGCACCACCGGCGCCCACTGGACAGGTTTCTATGTTTATGGTATGTTCTCCTCATGGACATTCGTCATCCTTCGAATTGGCGTAGATTCGCAAGCCGCCGCGGGCCGGTGCCTTCGGAGAAGCCGGCCGAAAAATCGCGACATCGTGAACTTCATGAACTTCGCGGCCCACGCCGCCATTTCCGGCCGCTTGAAAACACAGCGCGCCACTCCACATCGGCATCATAAATGACCCGGGGGGAGTCGAACATCACCGCTACCATCGCCACCGATGCCGCCGGCCAGCGTCTCGACCGGGCGCTCGCCGTCGCGCTCCCGGCCTTGTCCCGGGAGCGGTTGAAGGCGCTGATCTCGAGAGGGCGGGTGACGGGTCCCGCAGGGCTGGTGCGCGATCCCGCCACCAAGGCGATTGCCGGCGTCTACGAGGTCGTCGTCCCGGAGCCGGCTCCCGCCCATAACGAAGCCCAGGACATCGCGCTCGACATCGTCTTCGAGGACGATGACCTCCTCGTCGTCGACAAGCCCGCGGGGATGGTCGTCCATCCGGCGGCGGGCAATTTCGACGGGACGATGGTCAACGCCCTCCTCCACCATTGCGCCGGCCGGCTTTCCGGGATCGGCGGGGTGGCTCGGCCGGGGATCGTCCACCGGATCGACAAGGGCACTTCCGGGCTTCTGGTCGTCGCCAAGACCGACCGGGCCCATGAGGGGCTGGCGGCTCAATTCGCCAGGCACAGCATCGACCGGCGCTATCTGGCGGTCGTCGCGGGCTTGCCGAGCCCGCCCGCCGGGACGATCGACGCGCCTCTCGCCCGCTCCTCGGCCAATCGCCAGAAGATGGCGATCGTCGAGGGGAATCGGGGCAAGAGAGCCGTGACCCATTATCGGCTGCTGAAGCCTTTGCGGGAGGGAGCGCTGATCGAATGCCGGCTCGAAACCGGGCGGACTCATCAGGTCCGGGTCCATATGACGTCGATCGGCAATCCGCTGCTGGGCGATCCGGCTTATGGACGGACCAAATCGGCGCATCGCGAGTTATTGAAAAAGCTGGGTTTCGAACGACAGGCGCTGCACGCTGCCGAGCTTGGGTTCATCCATCCCGTGACATCGGCGCCCTTGTCGTTCAAAAGCGACGCTCCGTCGGATATGCAGCAACTGTTAAGCGCGCTGGCGGTATAAGGGCGGCGTTTCCGGCAAGATCGAAAGCAGCGGGCAACCAGGGAGTGAGTGAGGCAGATGGCTAGCGGCAAGAACGTCCCGGCGACGATTCCCGCGATGAGCGGGGAAGCGGGTCTCAACCGCTATTTGTCCGAGATCAAGAAATTCCCGATCCTCGCCCCCGAGGAAGAATATATGCTGGCCAAGCGCTGGACCGAGCATCAGGACACCGATGCGGCGGCGAAGCTGGTCAACTCGCACCTGCGCCTCGTCGCCAAGATCGCGATGGGCTATCGCGGCTACGGCCTGCCGACGGCCGAGCTCATCTCCGAAGGCAATATCGGCCTGATGCAGGGCGTGAAGAAGTTCGAGCCGGAAAGGGGCTTTCGCCTCGCCACCTATGCGATGTGGTGGATCCGGGCTTCGATCCAGGAATATATCCTGCGTTCGTGGAGCCTCGTGAAGATGGGCACCACGGCGGCCCAGAAGAAGCTCTTCTTCAACCTCAGGCGGATGAAGAACCAGATCGAGGCGTTCGAGGACGGCGATCTCAAGCCCGCCGACGTGACCAAGATCGCGACCGATCTCGGAGTGTCCGAGGAAGACGTCATCTCGATGAACCGCCGAATGGCGATGGGCGGCGACACCTCGCTCAACGTCTCGTTGCGCGAGGAAGGCGACGGCCAGTGGCAGGACTGGCTGGTCGACACCGAGCCGCTTCAGGACGAGAGGGTGGCGGACGCTCAGGAAAGCCAGGTCCGGCACGAGCTTTTGGTGGAGGCGATGCAGGCCCTGAACGATCGGGAGAAGCACATCCTCACCGAGCGGCGGCTGACCGACGAGCCCAAGACTCTCGAGGAATTGAGCCAAGTCTACGACGTCAGCCGCGAGCGGATCCGGCAGATCGAGGTCAGGGCGTTCGAGAAGCTCCAGAAGGCGCTGATGGGGCTTGCCGGCGAGCGGCGGCTGCTTCCGGCGAGCTAGGCGTGGACCCAACCGTCACCCCGGCGAAAGCCGGGGCCTCGGGGAGGCCCGCCGTGACTTTTCGACCTGAGGTCCCGGCTTTCGCCGGGATGACGATATGGCGCGTATAAGGGCCAGGAAGCGCGGCTGGTTCGGGCGGATCGTGAAGTGGGTCGTCTCGGGCGTCCTACTGTTCGTGCTGCTCAGCCTGCTCTGGGTTCTCCTCTACCGTTTCGTGAACCCGCCGGTCACGATCACCATGCTCGGCGACCGGCTCGGCGGGCGAAACGTCGCCCGCGACTGGATGAGCCTCGAGCGTATCGACCGCGACGCCGTCCGGGCTGCGATCGCGGCGGAGGACAGCAAATTCTGCTCCCACTGGGGCTTCGACCAGGACGCGATGGCGGCGGCGATGCGGCGCAACGCCAAGGGCGGCTCGGTGGTCAGGGGCGGCTCGACGATCAGCCAGCAGACGGCGAAGAACGCCTTCCTCTGGCAAGGCGGAGGCTATTTCCGCAAGGGGCTCGAGGCGTGGTTCACCCTGCTCGTCGAGAATATGTGGGGCAAGCGGCGGATCATGGAGGTCTATCTCAATATCGCCGAGACCGGGATCGGCACTTACGGGGTGAATGCCGGCGCCCAGCGCTATTTCAGCCATGACGCCAGCGCGTTGAGCCGGGTCGAGGCGGCCCGGATCGCGGCGGTGCTGCCTTTGCCCAAGAAGCGCGGGGCGACTGCGCCCAAAGGCTTCACCCGGCGCTACGGCAACGCCATCGCGGCGCGGATCGGAGTGGTGGCGCGCGACGGGCTGGACCGCTGCGTCTACGAGGGCGGGACGGCGGCGCCTGAGCGGGAGCCGGACGCTGCCGTCAAGCGGAAGGCGGCGCCCAAGGCGAAGGTTGCGCCGGAGGCGCCTGCCGCGCTTCCTGGCGAGGAATATGAGGCGCCGCAGCCGGCACCGGCGGCGGAGCCGGAACCCGCTCCTGAGGCGGAGCCGGAGCCCGCGCCGACGCCTTTGCCCGAGGGCAACGCCCAATAACCGTCATGCCAGCGAAGGCTGGCATCCATGCCGCCTCACTGCTCTGGCCGGACTCAGCATGGACCCCAGCCTGCGCTGGGGTGACGCTCACTTCGTGAGCGTCAGAACGGCATCTTGAAGCCCGGTGGAAGCTGGAGGCCGGCGGTCATCTTGGACATCTCGGCCTGAGCGGCCTGATCGGCCTTCATCCTCGCATCGTTGATCGCGGCGGCGACGAGGTCCTCGACCATCTGCTTCTCGCTGGGCACGAGGAGGCTCTCGTCGAGCTCGACCGAGAGGATCCGGCCCTTGGCGGTGGCCCGGATCTTGACCAGGCCCCCGCCGGACAGGCCCTCGACCTCGATCTGGTCGAGCCCCTCCTGCGCCTTCATCAGCCCCGCCTGGGCGTTCTGGGCCATTTTCAGAAGCTCGTCTAAGTCGGGCATTTCAGGCGCTCCGTTGTTCATCGAGTGTATAATGGTCGAGCATCGCGCCCGGGAATGCCTCCAACGCGGCCTGGACCAAAGGGGTTTCCATCACGGCCTGCTCTTCCGCTTTCTTCGCTGCCGCTTCCTGGTCTCGAAGAGTCGGCTCGCCTCCGGAATCCTCGGTCCTGACCTGCCATGCCTGGCCGGTCACCTCCTTGAGCGCCAGCGCAAGGTCGCGAGTGGCGATCGGACTTTCCAGACTAAGGACGAGCTCTGGCGGGGCGAAGGTGATCGGTCGGGCGTAATCGTGAAGCTGCTGCGCCAGATGGCGGCGGCCCCTGGCCTCGAGCGCCTCGATCATGTCGCGAAAGGTCGCCGGCATCGCTGCCTGAGCGGGAGGCGCCGCGGCGGAACTGACCCGCCCCGACTCGCCGCCCGCCAGCTTCTCGATCAATGCCCCGGGATCGGGAAGCTCGGAAGCGTGGATGACCCGAAGAAGCGCCATTTCGGCGGCTTCGAGCGGCATCGGCGCATTATGGACCTCGGCCAGGCCCTTGAGCAGCAATTGCCAGAGGCGGTGGACGGCGGCGTAGGAGAGCCGGCCCGCCCATTCGGAATAGGCCTCGCGCTCCTCGGCGGACTGGGCCGCGTCCTCGGCGCCTCCGACCTTGGCCCTCGTGATCCCATGGACGCTCTCGAGCAGGCCCCGAAGCACCGCATTGGGCTCGACGCCGAGGTCGTACTGGTCGCGAAGGACGGCAAGAGCCGAGCGCGCGTCGCCGCTCAGAAGGACTCCCAGAAGCCGGCGGATGGCGCCGCGGTCGGACAGGCCGAGCATCGTCCGGACCTGCTCGGCGCTTACTCCGCCGGGGCCGTGGGCGATCGCCTGGTCGAGGATGGAGAGGCCGTCGCGGGCGGAGCCCTCGGCCGCCCGGGCGATGAGTGCGAGCGCCTCGGGCTCGACCTCCACTCCTTCCTTCTGAGCCACCTCGCCGAAATGGGCAGCCAGCTTCTCGGCCGGGATCCGCCTCAAGTCGAAGCGCTGGCAGCGCGACAGGACGGTGACCGGCACCTTGTTGACCTCGGTCGTCGCGAAAAGAAACTTAACGTGCTGAGGAGGTTCCTCCAGTGTCTTGAGAAGCGCGTTGAAAGCATTCTTGGACAGCATATGGACTTCGTCGACGATATAGACCTTGTAGCGCGCCGAGACCGCCGAATAGCGCACCGCCTCGATGATCTCGCGGACGTCGTCGACCCCGGTGTGGCTGGCGGCGTCCATCTCGACCACGTCGATATGGCGCCCCTCGGCGATCGCACGGCAGGGCTCGCAAATGCCGCAGGGATCGATGGTCGGTCCCCCCTGCCCGTCCGGGCCGATGCAGTTCAGCGCCTTGGCGATGAGCCGGGCGGTGGAGGTCTTGCCGACTCCGCGAACCCCGGTGAGGAGGAAGGCGTGGGCGAGCCGGTCGCGCTCGATCGCATTGCCGAGCGTTCGAACCATCGCGTCCTGGCCGATCAGCTCGGCGAAGCTTTGCGGCCGGTATTTGCGCGCGAGGACCCGGTAGGGCTGCGTCTTCACGGGCTGCGGCGGCTCGTCGAGACCGAGGGCGGAGCCGAAGCCTGGGCTGTCGTCGGGAGATTCGGATGCCATGGAGCGAGCCTAGCCTAAATCGTCATGCCAGCGAAGGCTGGCATCCATGCCGGGGTCGGAGCCTGGCTGGAAATCGGCATGGACCCCAGCCTTCGCTGGGGTGACGAAAGAGGTGGACGGGCGGAGCACCGAAGCCGCCCGGCAGGCGCCGGCAACCGGCTGAAGCCCCACCGGCCAGGCGATCTCGTAGACGACCCGGAAGCCGTGATGATCGGAAAGCCTGGGGCTTCCTTCGCTTCCGTCGAACATCGCCTCCACCCGTACCGGGCGCACCGTCACCTCGGACCCCGGGGCGAAGAGCTGCAGGTCCTGGGTGTCCATCCAGGGTTCGTCGCCGTCCCACGACATACGCACGTCGCAATCCCGCGGGCGCTCGCGGCAGTGGACGTGGACGAGGCGAAGCCTGTGCAGCCGGATGAAATGCTCGAAACGATCGGGCGAGTCGCGCATGTTGAAGTCGCCGCCGAACAGGATCGGGCTCTCCGCCGGGCTCGTCTCCGCGACCCAGGCCGCGATTTCGGCGGCCTGCTTGTTGTGGGCGGCGAGGTGGCGCCGCTCGGGCACTCGGGAGGCGCCGGTCGAGTTCATGTGGGTGGTATAGAGGTCGATCGGAACGGGCACCCCGGGGATGGCCATTCGCGCCAGCGCCATACCCTTGTTGGCGAGGCAGTCGATCCCCGCGCAGCTTCCACGCCGGAACGGGCGGGAACGGCGTTCGACGAATGGATATTCGGCGGCGATAAGGATTCCGCTCGAGGCGAGCTTCAGCCCCAGCTCGCCCTTCCGGGGGTTCCGGCGGCCGGGGAGAATGGGCCGCGCCCGCCGCGGCGGCTTGTGGTGCGCGGAAGGGCCGGGCGCCAGGCTGGGGTAGCCGGCGGCGAGAACGGCGTTGCGGGCTCTTCGGCTGAACACCTCCTGCAGCATCACCACTTGCGGAGCGGCGCCGGCGCCGCGAAGCCGGGCGAGATGCCGGCCCATTTCCTTCAGCGGATCGCGGCGGCCGCTTCGGGTCATCTTGGGCAGGCCCTCGACATTGTAGGTGAGGACGTCGAGCCGGACGGACGCGGTCCGGCCGTCCCCGGAGATCGTCACCTCGGGCGCGGGAGCCGCTTCGCAGGGGATCGAGCGCGCCTTGGGAAGGGAAACGCAGCCGCCAAGCAGGAGGAGGGCGAGGAGGGCGGGGAAAACCGACGTTCTCACGGAAAGCGACCGGACGATTGGGAGGCCATGATCACTACTAACAGTTCGGCTGAACCTGTCGAAGCCCACCCCTTCAGAGCCCGAAGCAGGAAAGCCCTTCGACAGGCTCAGGGGCGGACGGAGTGGGAAAGGTGGGAGCCGGAAACGACCCGGCGCTTGAACTCGTTACGGCTGCTTCCTTCCGGACCTGACCGGGTTGGCGAGAGCGCCGTCCGTCCGACTCCCGCGGCGCATATGGGGGGATACGGGGATTCTGGCAAGTCCGTCCAAACCTCTCGCCCTGCCAGGGGAGAGGGATTGATCAGGCGAACGTCTCCGCCACCAGCCGCCCAACCGCCGCATGGGCGGCGGCCCGGACTCCGGGCGCGGCATCGCCCCCGCTCTGGTAGGAGGCGATGACGATGGGGGGCTTGCCCGAGCGCCACGCGATCGCGACGTCGTTGACCGCGCCATTGGCTCCGGTGCCGGTCTTGTGGCCGACCAGCCAGGGCGGCGACGGCAAGCCGGCCTTGAGACGATCGGGCCCGGGGACCGCCTTCGTCAGCCAAATGGAGAGATGCCGACGGGCCTGCTCCGACAAAGCGTCGCCCAGCACAAGGGTGCGGACCAGGCCGGCCATTGCCGCCGGGCTGGTCGTGTCGCGCGGATCGCCGGGGAGGTTGGAGTTCAGTTCCGTCTCATAGCGGTCGAGGCGGGTAACCGGATCGCCGCTGGCGCGGACGAAGCGGGTCAGCGCCTCGGGCCCGCCGATCCGGCGAAGCAGCATGTTGGCGGCGGCATTGTCGCTCAGCTCGACGATCGCCGAGCAGAGCCGGACGACCGACAGACTGCCCTCGTCCCGGTGTCGCTCGACCGCCGGCGAATGGTCGGGCAGCTTGCCGGGCGGAATGGGCAGCTTCTCTTCGAGCGAGATCGCGCCTCCGTCGGCAAGGGCCAGCATTGCCGCGGCGAGCGGAAGCTTGAAGGTCGAGGCCATCGAGTAACGCGAATCGGCGTCGAAGCGCAGCTCCCGGCCCGAGCCTGTGTCGATCGCGGCGACTCCCAATCGTCCACCCGGACCCAAAGTGGCGCGAATCGCTTCGAACCGCTCCCGAACGTCGGTTGCCGCCTGGCCAGGTACGGAATCCCGGGCGGGAGCGGCGCCTCGGCAGCCGGCGGCGAGGGCGGTGGCGGCGCTTGCTGCGAGAAAGGTCCTGCGGTCGATCATCGGTCCTGCACGTTATGGGAGCCTCCGGGCATACGCACCGTCAGATTTTCCAGGGCCGCGCTCAAGTGGATCTGGCAGGCGAGGCGCGAGGTTCGGGTGACGTGCCGGGCGAGATCGAGCAAATCGTCCTCCTCCTCGCTCGCCGGGGGCAGCCTGGCGAAATCCTCCGGGGCGACGATGACGTGGCAGGTCGAGCAGGCCATCTGGCCCTCGCACGTCCCTTCGAGCGGCTGGCCGTGGGCCTGGGCCAGGTCGAGCAGGCGTTCGCCCGGAGCGCCCCTCGCCTCCTGGATGTGATTGCCGTCGGCGGAGACGAAGCGGACGATGGTCATGAGGCGAACCCCAGCTGGCGATCGGCGGCCTCGTCGATCAGCGACAGGGCTTCGGCGAGCTCCGATTCGATCGTGTAGCGGCCGAAGCCGAGACGGATGCTGGAGCGCGATTCGCGGCCGGACAGGCCGAGGGCGGCGAGGACGTGGCTGGGACGGCCCGACCCGCTGGCGCAAGCGGAGCCGGCCGAGAAAGCGACCTGCCGGATTTCCGAGATCAGGCGCGAGGCATCCACGCCGTCGCGGCGAATGTTGAGATTGCCGGGATAGCGATGCTCGGCGGAGCCGTTGAGGGTCCAGGCCGACATCAGGTCGCGGGCCGTCTCCCACAATTTGCGGACATGCCTGCGATCCTGCTCCGCCCGCTCGATGAGCAGCCGCGCCGCCTCTCCGAAACCCGCGCACAGGGCGGGAGAAAGCGTCCCCGAGCGAAGCCCGCCCTCCTGGCCGCCGCCGTGAAGGAGCGGGTCGATCTTCACCCCTTCGCGCACCCACAGGGCGCCTATGCCCTTGGGTCCGTGGATCTTGTGGGCGGAAACCGCGATCAGGTCGCAGGCCTGGAGCGGCAGAATCACTCGGCCGAAGCCCTGAACGGCATCGCAAAGGAAAAGGGCGCCGGCGGCCCGGGCCAGGGCGCCGATCTGCGCGACCGGCTGGATCGCCCCGATCTCGTTGTTGACGAGCATGGCGGCGACGAGGCCGGTCGGCTTGGCGAGCGCGGCCCCGACCGCGGCCGGCTCGACGAGGCCGTCCGGTCCCACCGGGAGTATCTCGACCTCGAAGCCTTGGCCGGCGAGATATTCGGCCGTGTCGAGAATGGCGGCATGCTCGGTGGCGAGAGTGACGATCCGGCGGCGATCCGGCGGCAGCCGGGAGGCGGCGCCCTTCAGCGCCCAGTTGATCGCCTCGGTCGCGCCCGAGGTGAAATAGAGACTTCCCTCCTCTCCCTCGCTCTCCAACGCGCCAATCACCCGCTCGCGCGCTACCTCCACCGCGGCCGCGGCCTCCCGGCCCATCCGGTGGCTGCTGTGGGGGTTGGCGAAGCCGGCTTCGAGCCACGGCCGAATCGCGGCGGCCGCCTCCGGCGCGAGCGGGGTCGTCGCCTGATAGTCGAGATAGATCGGGCCGCTCACGCCGCCCGGCGTTTTCCGTACATCGCGCCCCACTGGTCGAGCAGACAGTCGATGTCGCTCTCGCAAGTCCGGGGACCGAAGCTGACCCGGATCACCTCGCGGGCCGCCTCCTCGGGATAGCCCATGGCGGTCAGCACATGGCTGGTCTTGAGGCTGCCCGAGGCGCAGGCGCTTCCGGCGGTGACGGCGATCCCGGCGAGGTCGAGCTGCATCATCTGCGCGGCGCCGGGCACTCCGGGCATTCGGTAGCAGGCGATGGTGGCGATCCGCGGCGCATCGGCCGCGACGATCTCGCCCCCGGCGGCCGCGATGCCTTCGTCCAGTCGGGCTCGGAGCCGCTTCGAATCCTCATACCAGCCGTGATCGGCCTCGCAGGCGGCGGCGAAGCCCATGATCGAGGGCACGGCGGCGGTTCCGGGGCGGAAGCCGCCTTCCTGGCCGCCGATCGCCTCGAGAGTCGAGGGGTCGTGGATAAGAAGGGCGCCGATTCCGGGCGGACCGCCGAACTTGTGGCCGGCGACGACGATGAAATCGGCGGCCGGAAGCGGAAGCTTGCCGGCGCTCTGGGCGCAGTCGGTCAGGAGAAGACCGCCCGCCGCCCTTACCCGTCTATGCACCTCGGCGATCGGGTGGATGACCCCGGTCTCGTTGTTGACCGACTGGACCGCCACCAGCGGAGCCTCGAGGCCGGCCAAGGCGCGGTCGAGGTCGTCGAGGTCGAGAGTGCCGTCCCGATGAACGGCGATCTGGCGAGCGCCGGTGGCGCTTCGAAGCACCGCGGGATGCTCGACCGCCGAAACGACCCGATCCTTCGCATGGGCCCGCTCGAAGACGAGGGAGATCGCCTCCGTGGCGCCTGAAGTGAAGACGAGGGTCGAGTCCGACCCCAAGGCCGCCCCGATCCGCCGCCGGGCATCCTCCAGCTGCGCCCGGACCGCGCGCCCCTCGGAATGGGGGGAGGAGGGATTCGCCCAGCTCCGGCACGCTTCCGCCATCGCCGCCGCAGCCTCGGGCAGGATCGGAGTGGTCGAGGCGTGGTCGAGATAGATTCGGTCGGGCACGTCTTCCCTTTCAAATTGCACGGCGGGCGAGTGACCCTATATAGAGCCGCATGCGCGCGGGGGCAGCCCCGCTCTTTCTCCTTGAGCTACCGCAGGTGCAATGCCCGAAGTCATTTTCCCCGGTCCGGAAGGCCGTCTCGAAGGCCGATTCAGCCCAGGCCCCCGGCCCCGCGCGCCCGTCGCGCTGATCCTCCACCCGCACCCGCAGGGCGGCGGGACGATGAACAACGCCATCGTCCAGGCGCTCTACAAGACGTTCGTGCGGCGCGGCTTCGCCACCCTGCGCTTCAATTTCCGCGGAGTCGGCAAGAGCCAGGGCGTCTTCGACAACGGCATCGGCGAGCTTTCCGACGCCGCCTCGGCGCTCGACTGGGTGCAGCAGGTCCATCCCGAGGCGGAGACGACCTGGATCGGCGGCTTCAGCTTCGGCGCCTGGATCGGAATGCAGCTTCTGATGCGCCGGCCCGAGGTGCGCGGCTTCATCTCGATCGCGCCTCCGGCCAACATGTACGATTTCACCTTCCTGGCCCCCTGCCCCGCTTCAGGGATCATCATCCAGGGCGAGGGCGACGAGGTGGTGACCCCGAACGCGGTCCAGAAGCTGGTCGACAAGCTCCGCACCCAGAAGCACATCACCATCCATCACACGACCATCCCGCAGGCCAACCACTTCTTCGTCAACGAGATGCCGCAGCTGATGAAGTCGGTGGACGAGTATCTCGACTTCAGGCTGGATCCGAGCTGCCCGATACGGTGAGGCTGCACGTCATTCCAGCGAAGGCTGGGATCCCGGCGGGTGACGAGCGCCGGTGCCTTTCACCCCCTGGGGCCCCAGCCTGCGCCGGGGCGACGCTCACACCGTCCAGATCAGGACATTGCCGAACAGCACCGCGGCGGCGATCAGCATCAATATGCCCTGCTTGCGCTCCTTGCGCTTGATCAGGAGATAGGCGGCGCCGGCGACCAGAGCGAAGGTGGCGAGGACGGCGATCGAGAGCAAGGTGGCGGCGAATCCGGTCATCGCCTCCCCTTCTGCCAGCAGCGGACTCCGGAAAACAGGGTGAGTTTTACGAAGGGTTAAGCACGGCAGGCCCAGCTTCGCCGCCATGTCCGACGGCGAAGCGCAACGGCAGCTGGACGAGGCGTTCGAGCGGATCGAGGAATCGATCCTGCCGAGCCTGTCGACGATGCTCGACACCCTGCTTGAAGCGGCGACCCTCGCCCGGCCCGGCCATGACGGCGAGGCCTTCGCGGCGGTGTTGAGGATTCTCGGCCTCCAGCTCGACGCCCTTACCCGGCAGATCGAGGACGTCTGCCCTGCCGAACGGATCGACCCGGCCGACTATCGCGCCACCTCCGCCGCCTGAGAGCCGATTATGACGGCGTAAAGCTCCGGATCGACGTTCCCGCCCGAGACCACCACCACCGTCCGCTCCGTGACCGGCCCCGCCTTGCCGGCGAGCAGGGCCGCCAGGGCGACCGCTCCGCCGGGCTCGGCGACGATCCGCAGATGACGGGCGGCGAAGGCCATGGCGGTCTCGACTTCCGACTCGGAGACCGAGACTCCGCTCGCGCCCCGGTCGCGCAGCGCGCCAAGGGTGAGTGGCGAGACCAATTTCGTCTGGAGAGCGTCGCAGCGGGTCGGGGGCGCCGGCTCGATCACCGGGACCGGCTCGCCCGCCTCGAGCGAGCGGGCCATATCGTCCCAGCCTTCAGGCTCCACCGTAACGATGTGGGATTCAGGGAGGGCAAGCGCGATCCCGGCCGAGAGCCCGCCGCCGCCGCAGGGGACGAGGACCCGGTCCGGCGGCGCCCCGAGCTGCCGGGCGATCTCGGTGCCGACGCTACCCTGCCCTTCGATGACGTCGACATCGTCGAACGAGGGCACCAGGGCCGCGCCGCGGGCTTCGGCGAGGCGGCCGGCAATCTCCTCCCGGCTTTCGGTGGTCCGGTCGTAGACGACGATCTCGGCGCCCGCCGCGCGAGTCGCCTCGCGCTTCACTGCCGGAGCGTCGGAGGGCATGACGATGGTGGCCGGAATGCCGAGGCGGCGGGCGGCGATCGCGACTCCCTGGGCATGATTGCCGGATGAAAAGGCGACCACTCCGCGTCGCCGCTCGGCCGGAGACAAGAGGAGCAGCCGGTTGGTCGCTCCGCGCAGCTTGAAGCTGCCGCCCTCCTGGAGGCATTCGGCCTTCACCCGGAGCCGAACGCCCCGCCATTCGAGCGTCAGCAGGGGGGTCTCGACGACAGCAGCGGCGATGCGCTTCGCCGCAGCGGCGACACCCTCCGGCGTGGGCTTCCTCTCTGTCATCCAACCCTCTGGTTTCGCTGGGGAAAAAGCAAGTCTTTACACCAGGGCGCAGCGTCCATATATCGCCCTCGCTGCCCCATGGGGACTTCCAACAACCGCAAGGCAGCTTTTTCGTCAACTACCGCCTTTGGAGGTCCCTTGAGTTGCACAACCATCATAACGCGCTGGGGCTAGCTGTCGCCCCCGTCGGCGCCGTCTCGGCCGCCGATATCGCCAAGCAGCGTCCGGTCCAGCCGGTGACGCTTCTTCGTCCGCACGCCGCCAGGCGCGCCGCCCGCTTCTTCGTCGAGAAGTTTCCGGGCCGGTCGCTTTATGCGGTGAAGGCCAACCCGTCTCCGGACCTGCTCCGGATCCTCTGGGACAGCGGAGTGACGCATTACGACGTCGCCTCGATCGCCGAGGTGCGCCTCGTCGCCGGGACCCTTCCGAACGCGGTCCAGTGCTTCATGCACCCGGTCAAGGCCGAGGAAGCCATCGCCGAAGCCTATGAGCTCGGAGTGCGCACCTTCTCGCTCGATACGATGGAGGAGCTCGAGAAGATCGTCCGCGCCACGGGCGAGGCGACCGATCTGAACCTGTGCGTGCGCATCCGGGTGTCGTCGGACCACAGCAAGCTCAGCCTCGCCTCGAAGTTCGGGGCGGAGCCGGACGAGATGAAGGAGTTGCTCTTCGCCACCCGCCAGGTGGCGGACGCGCTGGGCATCTGCTTCCATGTCGGTAGCCAGGCGATGAGTCCGACGGCCTATTACGAGGCGATGGAGCGGGTTCGCGCCGCGATCGTCGAGGCGGCCGTGACGGTCGACATCGTCGATGTCGGCGGAGGCTTCCCGTCCGTCTATCCGGGAATGGAGCCGCCGCCGCTCGAAGCCTATTTCGACGTCATCTCTCGCGCTTTCGAGAGCCTTCCGGTCTCCTACTCGTCCGAGCTCTGGTGCGAGCCGGGCCGGGCCCTGTGCGCCGAATATGCGAGCGTCCTGGTTCGGGTCGAGAAACGCCGCGGCGACCAGCTCTATATCAACGACGGCGCCTATGGCGCGTTGTTCGACGCAGCGCATGTCGGCTGGCGGTTTCCGGTGAAGCTGCTTCGGGACGACGAATCGGTCGTCCGGGACATGCCGTTCAGCTTCTACGGGCCGACCTGCGACGATCTCGACCATATGGCCGGACCGTTCCATCTGCCGGCGGACGTGGGCCCGGGCGACTATATCGAGATCGGGATGCTCGGCGCCTATGGCTGCGCGATGCGGACCGCTTTCAACGGCTTCGGCACCGTCGCCAACGCCCTGATGACGGACGAGCCGATGGCGACTCTCTACGGAGATGACTCCGCCGAGGTCGCCCTGAGCAATGTGGTTCAGCTCTAGGCAAGCCGCGAGACTGTAGACGGACGCAAGCTGCGTGGCCTTCGGGAGCCCGGCTTGCGTCCACCTTTTCACGTCATGCCAGCGCAGGCTGGCATCCAATCTGAGTCCGTATGGACCCCAGCTTTCGCTGGGGTGACGGGCGAATTCGGAGACCGAGCAAAGTGACCAACGAAGCCAAGATCAACGACACCCGCAAGGCGGAGCTCCTGTCGAACGTCGTCGAGCATATCGACATCACGAGCTTCGACGCTCGCCCGATCGTCGACGCGATGAAGAAGATGAGCTTCACCAGCCGCGACCTCGGCCGGGCGGCCGAGATCTACAACACGATGCTCTCCGACAAGGAGTGCTCGGTGATTCTGGTCATCGCCGGCTCGACCTCGGCCGGCGGCTGCATGGACCTCTATGCCGAGCTGGTGCGCAACAACATGGTCGACGCGATCGTCGCCACCGGAGCCACCATCGTCGACATGGATTTCTTCGAAGCTCTTGGTCACAAACACTACCAAGCACTTGAAATCCCTGACGACGACACTTTGCGCTCGCTCTATATCGATCGCATCTACGATACCTATATCGACGAAGAGAAATTGCAGGAGACCGATCACACGATCGGCGACATCGCCAATTCGCTCGAGCCGAAGCCCTATTCGTCGCGGGCTTTCATCAAGGAGATGGGCAAATGGCTGATGACCCACGGCAAGAAGGAGAACAGCCTCGTCAAGCTCGCCTACGAACATGACGTTCCGATCTTCTGCCCGGCTTTCGTCGACAGCTCCGCGGGCTTCGGCCTCGTCAAGCACCAGGTCGACGCGATGAAGGCGGGCCGGCCCTACATGGTGCTCGACGCGATCGCCGACTTCCGCGAGCTCACCGACCTCAAGATCGAGGCGGGCACCACCGGCCTGCTGATGATCGGCGGTGGCGTCCCCAAGAACTTCACCCAGGACACGGTCGTGTGTGCCGAGATCCTCGGTCATGACGATGTCGAGGTTCACAAATATGCGGTGCAGATCACTGTCGCCGACGTTCGCGACGGCGCCTGCTCCTCCTCGACCCTCCAGGAGGCGGCGAGCTGGGGCAAGGTCTCGACCGCGATGGAGCAGATGGTGTTCGCCGAGGCGACCAGCGTCCTGCCGTTGCTGGCCAGCGACGCCTATCACCGCGGCCACTGGCGGGACCGCGAGCAGAGGCGGTTCGCCAAGCTTTTCGACTGATCACCCTACCTCGTCATTGCGAGGAGCGAATCGACGAAGCAATCCCGTGGGCGGAGACGCCTTACTGGATTGCTTCGCTGCGCTCGCAATGACGGGGTCGGGGCTCAATAGCCGCAGGGGTAAGCCGCGGTAAGGCCGGCGAGGATGACGAGGCCGGCATTGTTGCCGCCTTCCTGCGGGTTGGCGCGAAGATAGCGAACGGCCGTCTGGGCGATCTGGTCGTTGGTGGTGCCCCTCGGGAAGCAGAAGACCTGCGGCCGCCCGGCGGCGACCAGGGCGCTGGCGAAGGCATCGGCAGCGCCGAGCACGTAGGTGAGGCAGCCGTTGCGGTCCTGGCCGCAAAGCGCGGTGAGCGTTCGGGCCGTGACCCGGGTCGGCACTCGCGGTGCCTGGGCCGGCGGGCGCTGCGC
>JBAWCC010000139.1:0-3240 GCA_049590095.1 Allosphingosinicella sp.
GACGTGTCCTGCATCCGCGCCACCGCAGCCAGCTTGAACTCCCGTGAATGCCGTCGTCGTCTCGCCACACCAACCTCCTTGATCAGTGTGTCTTAGCCTTTTGTCTCACTTTAGGGGGTCACTCCAGAAGAGCGAATGCATCTTAGCGTCTTTGCGCCTTTGCGTTGAAATCTGAAGGTCGCTGTGCCTCCGGCTTCGCGACACAGACGACCATGTCCTGCGTCAGCCGGGCAGCGCCGCTCCCGGACGCCGCCCCTTCAGATCTGCACCCAGACCCCGGGCTTAATCCGCCGCTCGCCCCACCGGAATCCGTCGCCGCCGCCATATTGGCCTTCGGCGAAAATACGCACCGCGGTCAGGCTGCCGTAGCCGCCGTCCTGGCGGGGGCCAACCCAGCTTCCGGCGCTGGAATCCCAGATCTTCACTTCGTCGTCGCCGACGAGCAGGGCGGTCGCCTCGTGGTAGATATGGTCGCCGTCGAGCCAGTGGCAGGAGACGTCCTCACGCCCCCATTTGCCGCGCCATTGCCCGGTCGCTTCCTCGCTGTAGCGCTGGACGAGCTGGGTCGGGAAAGCGGTGAGGCCGCGCGCCCGGAACGCCTCCAGGGCGAGGGCGGCGTGGGTGCCGCAGTCGATCGTCTTGCGCCTGACCGCCTCGCACCAGTGCATCGGCCAGGGGGAGGGGCCCCATTTATATTTCGCCCGGAGCCAGCGCGGGCCGCTGCTCGGCTCGGCGCCGTTCAGTTGGGCGAAGTCCATCGCAATCACCCACTGGCGGGCGATCTCGCAGCAGGCCTCCCCGTGGTGGGAGAGGACGCTGTGGGGAAAGTCGCTCCAGCGTTCGCTGGCGGGCAGCGCCGGCTCCGCGATGTCGGGGCGGACGTCGATCCGTGCCTCAGCCTCTGCCAAATACATAGGACATGCTCCTGTCGTAACCGCCGGCGTCGCAGAAGATGAGCATGTCGCCGGCCTTCGTGCCTTCGGGCAGCGAGACGTTCGAGGCGACGATGTCATGCTCCATGCAGAGCCGGCCCATCAAATGGGTCTTGCCGCGCCCGAGCGGCTGGAGTGCTCCGGTCCTGCCGCACTGGCGAAGGATCCGGTGGGGCTGGAAGGCGTGCATCGGAAGCTCGGCGATCGAGGCGTCGACCACCGCCTCGATATAATCCTCCTCATGCTCCTGGATTTCGAGGATCCGCATGGCGAGCGCCATCGAGGGCTGGGCCATCGCCTTGCCCGGCTCGGAGACGATCTGGCGGGCGCCGGGCAACAAAGCGCGAACCGTCTCGACCGCGCGCGCGAACTTGCTCTCGTCGTCCGAATGCCAGTCGTCCGGGAACCAGCCGCCGCCCATGTCGAGCATTTCGATCTTTCGCCCGGTAAGGCTCTCGATCGATCGGCACCATTTCAGCATGGATTCGAACAGATGCCACCATAAGTCGACCCCGATGCTGGAGCTCGCCATGTGGAAATGGATCCCGAAGGCGGCGTCCGTCGGGAGCCGCCCTACGGACTCGATCAGCCTGGCGAAGGTCTCCGGACTGTCGAGCGGGATTCCGAAGCGGGAGACGACGTTGGGCGTCCTGATCCGGATTCCCACGGTCCTCGAAGACATGTCGCCCGCCTCGATCGCCGCGACGCATCGGTCGAGATCGGCGACGCTGTCGCAGAAGACGGCGTGCATCCGCTCCTTCGGCATCATCCCCTCGGGCCACCATTTGCCAGGGCCGTTCAGGATCACCTGGTCGGCCCGGAAGCCGATTTCGATCGCCTTTTGCGCTTCCGCGAGGCTGATGCACTCGGCGTAGAAGCCGTTGTCCAGAGCCAGCCGGATCAGGCGCTCGTCGGGATTGGTCTTGATCGAATAGCCGCTGACCACCTGCACCTCGTTGGTGCTGAGCCGGTGGGCCCGGGCCGCGGCGCGCTTGAACAGGCCCTCGGCGGTCTCCGCGAAGTAGAGAAATTGCGGCGTCTGAAGCCTGTCCAGGTCGATCGCTGCAATGTCGCTCAGATAGACCTCTGGAACTTGGGGAATTCCGTCCGCCTCGCGTTCGGGCTCGCCGGCGACCAGCCCGATCAGCTCCGCGTCCTTCTGGTGCAGCCGCTCGGCGAGCGAGGTCAGGCCCGACGGGTGCTTCATCGAATGGCCGACCGCTCCCGCGAATGGCTCCGGAAGAGCGGGAAGCGGATAGTCCGCCCGGACCGGGACTTCGAGGACGACCCGGGTGAATTCGGCGGCTTCGGCCTCGGCCGGACGGGCCAGGGCACCGGTCGCTCCCTGGACCAGAAGGGCCGGAAGGTTGTGCCCTCCGATGGTGGCGCCGTGCACCCACGCCGGAAAGCGCGGGTTCATCTCGAGCAGCCAGCATTGGTCGGCCGAGTCGCGGACCATCTCGAGCTCGCCGCCGCCGGTCCAGTTCAGCTCCCTGACGATCCGCCGAAGCTCCCTCTCGAAAGCGGCATCGACCGGCCCGATCTCGCCCGCCCAGGTCTTGCCTTCGGCGGTGACGTCGCGCTTGCGCATCGCGACGCAGGCGATCAGCTTGCCACGACAGGCGGCCAGCATCACCGATTCCTCATAGCCGCCGACATGCGCCTGGAGGAAAAGCTTCTCGGTCGACCAGACCTTGGTGAGAGCGGACCGGGCGGCGACGAAGCTGTCCCAGCCCGGCACCCTGGCGGCGTCGTAATAGGGGCCCTTCAGCCAGACCCGCCAATCATGCTCGCGGCAGAAAGCGTGGAGCTCCCAGTCGGAAAGGTCGCTCGAGACGAAGGGCGGGATCCTGACGGGGAGCCCCCGATGGGCCTCCACCGCGGGCTTGGCGATCCGTTTCAGGGCGGCGGCCGGAGGCGCGAGCAGATTGGGGTGGCCCTCGGGGAAGACGGAAGCGAGCCACATCGCCTCGAGGTCGCTTCCGGAAATCCAGAGGGCGCCGCCGTCGAGAAGTTCGCGCACCCGCTCGGCATAGAGGTCGAGGTCGAGCTCGTCCCACGGCCGCTGGATCCAAAGATCGTCCAGATCCCGCCAGTGGATGCCCGAAACGCGGTTGGTATATTCGACCCCGACGAGGGTCGCGTTGGGATAACCTTGACGCAAGGATCTCACGATGCCGACGCCCGGCTGCGGGTTGCCTCCACTATAGAGGCCACTGACATATACTTTCATATTTCTTCCAGGCAGCAATGACTGCTCGCCGAATGGCGGTCATTAGGGGGAACTTGTTATGCTAGTGCGTTGTTC
>JBAWCC010000140.1:0-6886 GCA_049590095.1 Allosphingosinicella sp.
GGTCCGGCATCGCTTCCGGCGGCACGCTTCCGAGCAGCCGGGCGCGCGGCTCGAGCCCGCGCTCGGCGATCAGCGCCTCGAGCGCCGGCCGCTCCGGCCCTTCGCCGGCGATCAGCAGGGTCGCCCCGGGAAGCCCGGCCAGCGCCTCGACGATCAGCCTCTGGCCCTTGAGCGGAACGAGATTGCCCGGAGTGACGATCAGCGGCCCGTCGACTCCCAGGCGCCGTTTGGCGGCGCCGCGCTCCATCGGCCGAAAGCGCTCCAGGTCGACGCCCGTATGATGAACCCGGATCTTCTCGCCGGGCATCCCCATCGCCGCCATGTCGGCCTTCAGCCCGGCGCTGACGGCGAGCAGGCCGCCGGCCTTTCGAGCCGCTCCGAGCATCTGCGTCGCGACGTCCGGGCGGCCGCCCCAGAAATGAATGTCGCTGCCGCGCGCCTTGACCGAGAAAGGGACATCCAGCGCCTCGGCGAGATGCATCGCCGCGACCCCGTCCGGCCAGAAGAATTCGGAATCGATCACGTCGCAGCGCAACGCCCGGGCGATCGGAAGCGCCGCCGCCGCGAGGGAGCGGGCTGCGCCGGCCCCGCCCAGCCCCGGCCAGATCCGGAATCTCGGGCGGTGGACCCGGAGCCCGTTCCGGATCTCCTTCGCCGCGAGCCCCGCCCTCGTCCGGTAATGGGGATGGAGACTCAGCGGCCAAAGCGGAAGTCCGACGGCCGCGACCGTTTCGACCTCGACTCCGTCCCGAGCCGCGAGCGCCACGGTCTGCCGCTCGACGAAGATGCCGAAGGACGGCCGGCCGGAATCCGGGTAGAGCGTCGAGAGCGTCAAAACGCGCATCATGGCCATCCCCTTAATCGCGAGACATTAAACCGCCGTTCATCGGCGAAAGCCACTATCCGCGAGTGACGGTTTTCCGATCCTCGTCTGATCGTTCCCCGGCGAAGCAACAGGACCGATTCCACTTTCCACCGTTTCCCCAGTCCGCGCTTGGCCTCGTCCCAACCCTCCGCTAAGAAGCCCTCCATGCTGCGCAACCCCGCCCGCCTTACCGCCGCCGCCGTCCTGGCGTGCATCGTCCTTCCGCTCGCCGGCTGCGCCAGCGGTGGCAAGAAGACCCGGGCCGACACCCAATATGTCGCCCGCGACGTCAACACCCTCTACAACCTCGGCAAGAGGCGGCTCGACCAGCGCGATTACGCCATGGCCGGCCAGGTCTTCGACGAGGTCGAGCGCCAGCATCCCTATTCGGTCTGGGCGCGCCGTGCCCAGCTGATGAGCGCGTTCAGCTATTATGCGGCGAGGGACTATACCAAGTCGATCGAATCCGCCCGCCGGTTCCTCTCGATCCATCCGGGCAACCGCGATGCGCCTTATGCTTATTATCTGATCGCGCTCAGCTATTACGAGCAGATCACCGACGTCACCCGCGACCAGGCCACCACCCGGCAGGCGCTCGACGCTCTCGGCGAGCTCGTCCGCCGCTATCCGGACACGCGCTACGCAGCCGACGCCCGCCTGAAGGTCGACCTCGTCCGCGATCACCTCGCCGGCAAGGAGATGGAGATCGGCCGCTTCTACCAGCGCCGCGGGCAGTGGCTCGCCTCGGTGATGCGCTTTCGCACCGTGGTCGACCAATATCAGACGACCAGCCACACGCCCGAAGCGCTGATGCGCCTCACCGAATCCTATCTCGCCCTCGGCATTCCCGCCGAGGCGCGGCGGTCGGCGGCGGTGCTCGGCGCCAATTATCCGAACACAAAATGGTACGAGCGGGCTTACTCGCTGGTCCAGAGGCACGCGCCGGCGGCACCGGCCGCGGCTTCGCCCGCGGCGTGATCGTGAAAGTCCGTCACCCCAGCGAAGGCTGGGGTCCATGCGGCGGCTGCCCGGCAAGGCAGTATGGATGCCAGCCTTCGCTGGCATGACGTAGCAGGGGCGATGCTCACCAGCCTCTCCATCCGCGACGTCGTCCTGATCGAGAGCCTCGACCTCGAATTCGGCCCCGGCCTCGGAGTCCTCACCGGCGAGACGGGCGCCGGCAAGTCGATCCTGCTCGACGCGCTCGGTCTCGCGCTCGGCGCCCGAGCCGACAGCGGCCTCGTCCGCCAGGGCCAGGCGCAGGCGGTGGTCACCGTCGGCTTCGATCTTCCCCCCGATCATCCCGCGCACGGCCTGCTGGACGACAACGGCCTCTCGGGCGAGCCCGGCGAGCCGCTCGTCGTCCGCCGGATCGTTCGCGCCGACGGCGGCAGCCGGGCCATGGTCAACGACCAGTCGGCGTCGGTCGGCTTCCTTCGCGAGCTCGGCGCGCTGCTCGTCGAGATACACGGCCAGCATGACGATCGCGGCCTTCTCAATCCCCGCGGCCATCGCGCTTTGCTCGACTCCTTCGGGCGGATCGACAGCGCCTCGGCCGAGCGCGCCTATCGCGGCTGGGGCGAAGCCGAGGCGGCGCTGGCCAGGGCCCGGGAGGATCTCGAAGCCGCCGCCCGCGACCGCGAATGGCTCGATCACGCCGTCGCCGAGCTGAACCGGCTCGCCGCCGAGCCGGGCGAGGAGGCGGCGCTGGCCGGCCTTCGCTCCGACATGCAGAAGGGCGCCCGACTGGCCGAGGACATCGCCGCCATCGGCCAGCTGCTCGACGGATCCGAAGGCGGCCTGTCGCTCTGCCGCCAGGCGGCGCGCCGGCTGGAGCGAGTCGCCCATGAGCATGACCGGCTCGCCGAGGCGCTGGCGGCGCTCGACCGGGCCCTGGTCGAGGCGTCCGAGGCGGAGGAGCGGCTCGAAGCCGCCTCCTCGGCCCTCGCCTTCGACCCGGCCCGGCTCGACGAAGCCGAGACCCGCCTGTTCGAGATCCGCGCCGTCGCCCGCAAGCACCGGATCGATCCGGATTCGCTACCCGCACTCGCCGAGGAGCTTGCCGCCAAGCTCGCCGCGCTCGAGGCCGGCGAGAAGAGCCTCGCCGCGCTGGAGGCCCGGGTCCGCGACGGCCGGGCCGCCTATCTGGCGGAGGCCGAGCAACTGACCCGGCTTCGCACCGCCGCCGCCGCCCGCCTCGACAAGGCGGTCGAGCGCGAGCTCGCCCCCCTCAAGCTCGATTCCGCCCGCTTTCGGACCCTCGTCGAGCCGCTCGCCGAGGCGCAATGGGCGGCGCGCGGCCGCGACCGGGTCGAATTCGAAGTCTCGACCAACCCCGGCGCTCCCTTCGCGCCGTTGACCCGGATCGCCAGCGGCGGCGAGCTCGCCCGGTTCATCCTCGCCCTCAAGGTCGCCCTGGCCGAGCGCGGCGACGTCCGCACGATGATCTTCGACGAGATCGACCGGGGCGTCGGCGGTGCCGTCGCCAGCGCCGTCGGCGAGCGCCTCCACCGCCTCGCCGAGGGCGCCCAGTTGCTCGTCGTCACCCACAGCCCGCAAGTCGCCGCCCGCGGCGCCCGCCACCTCCTTATCGAAAAGAGCCACGAGGGCCTTGTCACCCGAACCAGCGTCCAAGCCCTCGACGAGGGTCGGCGGCGCGAAGAGATCGCCCGAATGCTGTCGGGCGCCGAGGTGACGGACGAGGCGCGGGCGCAGGCGGTGCGATTGCTGGAGGCAGCGTGAAGACGGGCGATCAGATCCTCCCCAGCATTTGCTGGGGAGGGGGACCATGCGAAGCATGGTGGAGGGGTAACCGGCGAGGCTTGCGCAAAGACCCCTCCACCACCCTTCGGGTGGTCCCCCTCCCCACGAAATCGTGGGGAGGATTTCGGTGACCGAGGCCGAAGCCAAAGCCGAGCTGGAGCGTCTCGCGGCCGAGATCGCGCGTCATAACCGGCTCTACCACGGGGACGACGCGCCGGAGATTACCGACGCCGATTACGACGCGCTCGTCCGTCGCAATTCGGAGTTGGAGGCGCAATTTCCCCACCTCGTGCGCGACGACAGCCCGTCACGCCAGGTTGGCGCCGCGCCCGCCGCGCATCTCTCCAAGGTGCCTCACGCACTGCCGATGCTCAGCCTCGAGAACGCATTTTCCGAGGAGGAGGTGGCGGATTTCATCGGCCGGGTTCGGCGTTTCCTCAGCCTGGCCCCGGACGAGGAGGTGGCGCTCACCGCCGAGCCCAAAATCGACGGCCTTTCCTGCTCGCTACGCTTCGAGAAAGGAGAGCTGGTACTGGCCGCCACCCGCGGCGACGGCGCCACCGGCGAGGTGGTGACCGACAATGTCCGGACCATCGCCGACATTCCGCAGCGGCTGAAAGGCGAGGCGCCGGACGTTTTCGAGGTGCGCGGCGAGGTCTATATGTCGAAGGCCGACTTCGCGGCATTGAACGCCCGCCTGCTCGACGAAGCCGAGGATCCGGCCAAGGCGCGCCAGTTCGCCAACCCGCGCAACGCGGCCGCCGGTTCGCTCCGCCAGAAGGAGGCGGCGGTGACCGCGTCGCGGCCGCTTCGGTTCTACGCCCACGGCTGGGGCGAGGTCTCTGCGCTGCCGGCGGACACCCAATCCGGAGTAATGCGGGCGATCGGGAGGTGGGGACTTCCGGTCGCGGACCATCTCGAACGCTGCGCCGATCTCGAAAAGCTGCTCGCCCATTACCGGACCATCGAGGCGAAGCGCGCCGACCTCCCCTTCGACATCGATGGAGTCGTCTACAAGGTCGACCGGCTCGACTGGCAGCGCCGCCTCGGCCAGGTCGCCCGCGCCCCGCGCTGGGCGCTGGCCCACAAATTCCCCGCCGAGAAGGCCGAGACCCTGCTCGAGGCGATCGACATCCAGGTCGGCCGCACCGGAAAGCTCACCCCGGTAGCGCGGCTCAGGCCGGTCAGCGTCGGGGGAGTGACGGTCACCAACGCGACCCTGCACAACAAGGACGAGATCGAGCGGCTCGGGGTCCGGGTCGGCGACCGGGTCCGGATCCAGCGCGCCGGCGACGTCATCCCGCAGGTGCTGGAGAACTTGACGCCCCACGAGGATCGCCCGGCCTACGTCTTCCCCACCGCCTGCCCCGAATGCGGGTCCGACGCAGTTCGCGAGGAAGGCGAGGTCGACGTCCGCTGCACCGGCGGCCTCGTCTGCCCGGTCCAGCGGGTCGAGCGGCTCCGTCATTTCGTCTCCCGCCACGCCCTCGACATCGAGGGGCTCGGGATCACCCATATCGAGAATTTCTTTCGCGACGGCCTGCTCCGGTCGCCGGCCGACATCTTCAAGCTGACCAGAGAGAAATTGCTCGCCCGCGAGCGCTGGGCCGAAATCTCGGCGGCCAATCTGATCGCCGCGATCGACGCCAAACGCGAGCCGCCGCTGGACCGCTTCCTCTATGGGCTGGGGATCCGCCACGTCGGCGAAGTCACGGCCCGCGATCTCGCCCGCCGCTACCGACGCTGGGATAATTTTCAGTCCATGATCGACGCGTCCATCGCGATCCGCGCTTTAATGCAGCCTGTCCTCGGGGAGGAGGAACGCAAATTTCGGCAGCGCCGCGACAAGGCGGTGGTCGAAGCCGTCGAAACTCCGAATATCGGCCCCGAAGTCGCCAACGCCCTTCTCGATTTCTTCGAGGAAGAGCATAATCGCGAGGTCCTCGACGACCTCTTTGCCGCCGGAGTCCGGCCGGCCGACGTCGTGTGGGAGACCAAGGCCTCGCCCGTCTCCGGCAAGACTTTGGTCTTCACGGGCAGCCTCGAGACCCTCTCCCGCGACGAGGCCAAGGCGCAGGCCGAGAAGCTCGGAGCCAAGGTGGCGGGCTCGGTCTCGGCGAAGACCGACCTCGTCGTCTACGGGCCGGGCGCCGGCTCCAAGCTCAAGAAGGCGGCGGAGCTTGGCGTCGAGACGATCGACGAGGCGGGATGGAACGCGATCGTGAAGGCGGCGGGGTAGACGCGTCGTCCCAGCGAAGACAAAACTCAGCCCCGCCTCTTCCGAACCGGCATCGCCCGCCGCTTGCGCATGATCAGCGTCGGCCATTCGCCGCGCTCCACCCGTCCGGTCAGCATCATGCCCTGACGGCGATAGGCGGCAGCCACCGCGGCGGCCTGGTGGTCGAGCAGCCCGGCGAGGATCAGCCGTCCCCCGGGAGCGATCGTCCTTGCGACCGACGGCGCGAGCTCGATCAGCGGCCCGGCCAGGATATTGGCGATGACGAGGTCGTAGGGCGCCCGCGCCTGGAGCCTGGGATGGTCCATCCCCTCGGCGACGAGAAGCTCGAGCCGGCCCCGCGCCCGCCCAGGCCTCACCCCGTTGATCGCCGCATTCTCCTCGCTCACCTCGATCGCCACCGGATCGTTGTCGGACGCGGCGGCCCGGGCGGCCGGCCATAATTTCAAAGCTGCGAAGGCGAGAAGGCCGGTGCCGGTGCCGAGATCGACAAGATCGGCGACCGCCGCGCCCCCGGCCTTCAGGCGGCTGAGGGCGATCAGGCAGCCGCTGGTCGTCTCGTGCTGGCCGGTGCCGAACGCCCGCCCGGCGTCGATCTCGAGCGCGACCAGGTCCGGCGGGACGCTGTCGCGATGGGCCGGGGTGTGGACGAAGAAGCGGCCGGCCCGGATCGGCTCCAGGCCCTGCTGGCTCAAGGTCACCCAGTCGCGATCCTCGACCTTCTCCACCGACGGCTCGGTCCCCGCGGCGCTCGGCGCAAGCCCCGCGAGGAGCTGCAGCATCTCCACCGTCGGCTCCTGCTCGAAATAGGCGTCGAGCCGCCATTCGTCCGGCCGAGTCCCGTCGGCCTCGCTGGTCATCAGCACCGGCGGGAAATCGAGCCAGGCGAGCGGCGAGATGTCGTCCTTGAGCGCCTCCGCCTCCGCCTTGGTGCAGGGGAGGCTGACCTTCCAGCTGTCGGTCATTCCCGGCCCCCGGCGAAGGCCGGGGCCCAGCTTTCCGCGCCGGACTGGGCCCCGGCC
>JBAWCC010000141.1:0-11508 GCA_049590095.1 Allosphingosinicella sp.
GCCCCCGCGCGGCCGTCGGGGCGCTTCGCAGAGGCGAAGCGAGCCCGTCCGACGGCGCAGGCCGCCCTGCGCCTTACTGCCTCGCCGTCATCCGGACTCGATCCGGATCCCCCTTCGCCACCATCCGAATTTTGAATGACCTGCCGAGTCTGTCACTCCGCTGCGGTGACTCGGCCCTCCAACCCGCGCCGCCCCAGGCTGCTCGCCCGCCCCACCGGCAAGAGGCCGGACCGTGACGAGATGAACGAACGCGTGATGCGCCGATTCTCAAAGACGATGGAATATCTCGCCGAGTCCGAGCGCAGGGAGCGCGACGATGCCGAACTCTGACTATCCCAGGCATCCGCCACGGCCGCGCGACGAGCCAATCGACATCGCCGCGCTGCACGAGCGCACCATGCGCCGCTATCCAGTTATGTTGGCCCGCTTGAGGGAGGCTGAGCGGGCGGAAGGGACTAGGAAGAGGCGCTAGCCACCAGCCGCCCCAGCCAACCGCCGCGCATCCCCCTCGAGCCACACCAGGCAATCCTCCCCGCCCTCATTCTCCCAGACCGAATGCGCCGAGATCAGCCCGATCTTCATCGCCAGCGCCTCCAGATCCGGCGCCGGCGCCCGTAGCAGCTTCAGCATCGCCGAATCGGCGGCGTTGACGAACAGCCCATATTCGTCGTCCAGCGCCTCCTGCTCGTCGAACGACCGTCCCCCCGGCCCCGCCGAAGCCGCCGACGTCGCCGCCTCGAACCTCGCCCTGGCGGCGTCCGCCTCCAGATAAGCGGCAAGCGCCGCACCCCACGTCCCCGCATCCACAGGTGGAAGTGAAGCGCCCACGCCGCTATGCTCCCCGGAAGCCATGACCAAGGGTCTCCCGCCGATCGGGCTGGGGTTCTTTTTCTGGCTGATAATGTGACAGACAGCGGGGGCGCTGGCAAGTGTTTTTTGCTGGAATTGTGACAAAATGAATGTCCGCCAGTGCCGAATGGCCCGGGCGGCGCTCGATTGGTCACAACAGGATTTGGCGGCCGCTTCTGGCGTCAGCGCACGGACGATTATTCGTTATGAAGCTGGCGAGGCGGTCCTTCCGGCGCGCGTCCGGACGCTGCGAGACGCCTTCGAGGCCAAAGGCATTTCGTTTATCGACAGTGGCAACTTAATTGGAGGGGTTATTCCGCCACGGTCCTGAGGTGGCTGCCGGTTCCGGGGCGCGCCTTTGCAGGTCTTGTTCGATCTGGAATTGACGCAAGTCCCTTTGGCCTACGAGTTGGCCCGTTAGGGTTGCGCGCAGTCCAATCAGAGGTCGCGGCATGTGGTCGGGCTGATTGAATTCCGCTGCACGCCTTGTTTTGGCTGGGTGGATATGCATTTATGCAGAATGAGTCCGAAACTCCAAGTTGGGCCATGCTGTGACCGCTAGGCAGTATCGCGCACCCCCAATCATCGACGCGATTATTGAGGTCCGCTTTGGCTCACTGCTCACGGAAGCCGAGCGGCAGCGTGTCTCCACGAAATTTGAAAAACGCTATCCCTTCGTTCAGGAAGTAGTCAACCAACGTATCGCGGTTACAGTCGGAGCAGCCGGCAGCAACCTAGACACGATAGATGAGGAGCATATTTTTCGCCGCACCAGCGCGGAGATGCCTGAAGTTCTGCAAGTCGGTTCCAAGATATTTAGTGTTGCAAGCCAAGCACCCTATCAAGGGTGGGATTACTTATTTGACCGCTTAGTTTCGGATTGGGCGATCGCTCGAAAAGTCTGGGGTTACCGACCGATAGAACGTGTCGGGCTTCGATTTATAAACCGGCTAGATCTGAAGCCGGATGCCAGTGGCGTCGTAGAATACGAGCGATATTTGAATTTGCGTATTAATCTTCCTGAGAGTTTTCCTCATATATATGGGTACAGTCTGGACTTTATGACAGCTGTTGACGAAATAGGTTGTGATGTGAGAGTACAGTCTGGCGTAACCGATCCAGGCATGCCGGGGGGTACCTCATTCTTGCTAGACATTGATGTTTGGAGGCAGCGCGAGGTCCCGCAGAAGGACGTCGAAGTGCTGGAACTATTAGGTGAAATGCGCGTCGCAAAGAACGGATTGTTCGAGACCTTTATTACGGACGAGGCGAGGGCTCTTTTCAATGCTGGCTAGTCCAATCCTGAAAATTCGCTCAACTCCGGATTTCGGCTCCACCTTCTGGGACAAACCTCCGAGTCGGGTCGGCGGAGAGCGAGCTTTTTCCTCCTTTGGCTCAGTTGCCGTAGCGAACGACAATACTGAGTCGATAGAACGCATGCTGTCTGATCGCTTCCTAGCAGCACAGCGTGAGCTTCGTTCGCTAGCGATGCATCTTCCAAACGAGCTTGTTGTACGGATTCTTAAACAGCTGCGCATTCTGCTCGATCCGGCAGATTGGGATGAGGACGATACACCACTTAGTCTCGTGTCTTTTCGCTCGTTTGTGCGAGCTATGGCGGTTCTGCAGCCTATGCATAGACCGATGCTGGCCCTGTCGGATGCCGGTAATGTCATTGCCATGTGGGCGGCGGGAGACGCGCGTTTCACACTAGAGCATTTAGTTGCTGACGAACTGCGCTGGTACGTTCGCCAAAACGCTACCGGCCATCTCGACGTGGCTTCAGGCGTTACCAACATCGCCCTGCTTCAGGGCATTGTTGATGCTCATAATGTAAGGCCGCTGCTTGATGGTCAAGGGTGAGAGTGTTCCATCTGATGATGACGTGACGCGATGGATTAAGCCAAAGCTAATTGGCAAAGATGATGACGGTAATGTCGTTCTAAATGAATACGGCCAGCCAGCCGTTGTTGCGCCACAAGCATTTTCACTTTCGGATGACGAAGACGGACTCTCCGTTACATGGCTGCAGCGCTTCGGCCTTGATCGTCCTGTGCACCTTCCCCTCGCTGCGGAAGCGTTCCGGCAGTCAATTCCGAGTCAAAGGCTTTCAGCAAAAAGCGCTTTTGCAATTGGTAAGGTGAGCAGCATTCTCGAGCGTGGTCGTCAACATGGGTCTAAGCTGCGTGTCGTACAGGACCCGATTGACGGTAACGCCGGGCACGCCGAGATTAGACGCTATCCACGCGAACTCGGGCTGCTGCAGGAGGCACTGGCGAACGAGGTTTTCAGTGAACGACATCTTTATGCCAGCATTTCAGGATCCTTGAAATTAAGACCATGAAGATGCCGAACGCCCAACCAAGCGCTCTTTGACCATCTCGGCCTGGGAGGCTCCTCCACCGCGGCCCCGCTCGCCAATTGGCGGTTAGCACGGAAGCCATAGCTTCCACGATCACCGTCAGCAATGGCGGCTTCGACCCTCTAGACTGAAGGAAAACTATGGCTTCTCCCAACGCAAGCGCCGGAAGAGATGCCTCCCCTGCCGCGCTGTCGAGCAGTAAGCAAAAGCCACCACCCTTCCCCACCCACCCCACCTTGCTAGAGCCCCTGCGAGCCGCCGGACACCTCCTCCCCTTCTACCCGGCTCGAAGCACCACGCCAAGCCGCCCCCTAACTCCCCCGCCCTGATCGCCCGCAACGTCTTCACCTCCTCCGGATGCCGGATCAGAAGCTCGATCAGCCCCACCGCCGCGTCCGAGGGTGAAGTGGCGCCGCCCCCTAGAAAGGCGGCGGCCCCGCCTTCGAAAATTCCTCGACGAAATAAGCCCGAGACACGAACCCCCGCCCCGGCACGTCCCCCGAAAACTCCACCATCACCTCGCCCTGTCGGGTATGCTTGCCGAAGCTGTGGATGAAGACCGCTAGCTGGTCGAAGTCGCGCTCGAATCTCTCCCCGTCGCGGATGAAGGAATAGACGACCCTCGTCGATTCACGAACGATCTCGCCGCCGTCGTCCGGGTTCCAGATGCCGTCGGCGGGCGGCAGCAGCGTGGCTCCGCCGTTCACGTCGGCGAACAAGGTCATCGCCGCTGCATGCCAGGCTTCCGTGCTTGCGACGGGCGCACCGTCGCGGTCGCGGTCGGGAAGGTAGAGACTGAACTTCTGAAGGGTAGCCGCCCGGCTCGCGCCCAAAGCCCCCTGCAAATCGAAAGGCCCGCTTTCCGCGCAATCCGTGGTCATCGCGGCGAAGAGCTATGGCCTTGGATCGATGCCGGGAAGGCCGTCGTCGGAAAGTGCGACGCCCGGCTCGCCATCGTCTTCGAGCATGATGCCCGGAGCGCCGTTAGCGCCCCTGGTCGAATCCGCGCGCCCATTCGACCGGAGCCGGGCGACTCCGTCGGCAACGGACGCCAGGATTTTCCGCGCCTCCTCGCTCAGCGGCGGCAGGGTTTCGGGCGTATAATAACCCGGTGGAATCGCCTTGGGCCGATCGAGCGCGCCCCGCGCGAAATCCTCGTCCAAAGTCCCGGCGATCTTGTCGACCCAATGACCTCGGGTGGCGGCCAGGCCCGTCGCCGCCGCATAAGCGAGGCAGGCACGGACATCGGCTCGGGTCAAAGGCGGGAAATCCGCCACAAGCGTCGCTTCCGTGTCCCCATCCTCGAGCAGGCGCAGGATGTCGGCGACCGCGAAGTGCGTGCCGCGAACGGTCGGCCGACCGCCGCAGATTGCGGGATCGACGACGATCCGGGGATGGTTTTGCGCATTCACGATGCTGCTTTTACCGCAAGATGCGGGGCGTCGGACTGCTGCGCGGCTCAGCCCTGGATGCCGGATCAAGTCCGGCATGACGGGAGGCGTGACCCTTCCCCCTGGCCGACGCCCTTGCTAGAGCGCCGCCAACGCTTGCCGGGTGTCAATCGTCGCCACCCGTCGACAATCCCATCGAAAGGCGCCCAATGACCGCCGTCGGCCACGACATTCTCAAGACCCGCACCGCCCTCCAGGTCGGCTCCAGGACCTACGCTTATTACTCGCTCGAGAAAGCCGCCGCCCAGCTCGGCGACGTCTCGCGCCTGCCCTTCTCGATGAAGGTCCTGCTCGAGAACCTCCTCCGCTTCGAGGACGGCAAGACCGTCACCCGCGACGACGTCCAGGCTCTGGTCGACTGGCAGAAGGAGCGCTCGTCGACCAAGGAGATCCAGTACCGCCCCGCCCGCGTCCTCATGCAGGATTTCACCGGCGTCCCCGCCGTCGTCGATCTCGCCGCGATGCGCGACGCGATGGCGAAGCTCGGCGGCAACGCCTCGCAGATCAACCCGCAGGTGCCGGTCCATCTCGTCATCGACCATTCGGTGATGGTCGACGCCTTCGGAACCCCGCAGGCGTTCGAGAAGAATGTCGAGCTCGAATATCACCGCAACATGGAGCGCTACGAATTCCTGAAATGGGGCTCGAAGGCGTTCGACAATTTCGAGGTCGTTCCGCCCGGCACCGGAATCTGCCACCAGGTCAATCTCGAATATATCAGCCGCGGCGTGTGGTCGTCCGCCGATCCCTCCGGCGAGGAGGTCGCCTATCCCGACACCCTCGTCGGGACCGACAGCCACACCACCATGGTCAACGGCCTCGGAGTGCTGGGCTGGGGCGTCGGCGGGATCGAGGCGGAGGCGGCGATGCTCGGCCAGCCGGTCTCGATGCTGATCCCCGAGGTGGTCGGATTCCATCTGACCGGGTCCCTTCAGGAAGGGATCACCGCCACCGATCTCGTCCTCACCGTCACCCAGATGCTCCGCGCCCGCGGAGTGGTCGGCCGATTCGTCGAATTCTACGGCGCCGGAGTGTCCGCGCTCTCGGTCGCCGATCGCGCCACCATCGCCAACATGGCGCCCGAATATGGAGCGACCTGCGGCTTCTTCCCGATCGACGGCAAGACCCTCGATTACATGCGCCTCACCGGCCGTTCCGAGGAGCAGATCGCGCTCGCCGAGGCCTATGCCAGGGCGCAGGGCCTGTGGCTCGAGCCGGGCGCCTATCACGAGCCGCTCTTCACCGACACGCTCGAGCTCAACATGGACCAGGTCGAGCCGTCGCTGGCCGGCCCCAAGCGTCCGCAGGACAAGGTGCCTTTGTCGCGGGTCGACGAGGAGTTCGTCGCCAATTTCACCAGGGAATATGGCCATCCGCTCGGCGAGCTGTGCGAGCGCCACCCGGTGGTCGGCGGCTCGGCCGTCTCCGACCTCGGCCATGGCGACGTCGTCATCGCCGCGATCACGTCCTGCACCAACACCTCCAACCCGGCCGTCCTGATCGCCGCCGGACTCGTCGCCCGGAAGGCGCGCGCGAAGGGGCTGGACTCGAAGCCCTGGGTGAAGACGTCGCTTGCTCCGGGCAGCCAGGTGGTCACCGACTATCTCGACCGCGCCGGACTTTCGGAGGATCTGAACGCGATCGGCTTCGACCTGGTCGGCTACGGCTGCACCACCTGCATCGGCAATTCGGGGCCGCTGCCCGAGCCCATCTCGGCCGCGATCGCCAAGCACGACCTCGTCGCCGCCTCGGTCCTGTCCGGCAACCGCAATTTCGAGGGCCGGGTCTCGCCCGACGTTCGCGCCAACTACCTCGCCTCGCCGCCCCTGGTGGTCGCCTATGCGCTGAAGGGCACGGTCGCGGGCGACATGATCGAGGAGCCGCTCGGCACCGGCTCGGACGGGCAGCCCGTCTTCCTCAAGGACGTCTGGCCGACCAACGACGAAATCCGCCGGCTGATCGACGCCCATGTCCATGGCGACATGTTCCGGGCCCGCTACGCCGACGTCTACAAGGGCGACTCGCAGTGGCGCTCGATCCCGGTGGCGGGGGGCGAGACCTATGCCTGGTCGGCGGGCTCGACCTACATCCAGAACCCGCCTTATTTCGAGGGTATGACGATGACCCCGGTGGCGCCGTCGGACGTCGAGAATGCGCGACCCCTGGCAATCTTCGGCGATTCCATCACGACCGACCACATCTCGCCCGCCGGAGCGATCAAGGCCGACAGCCCCGCCGGATCCTATCTTGGCGAGCACCAGGTCGCCCGCGCCGACTTCAACTCCTACGGCGCCCGCCGAGGCAATCACGAAGTCATGATGCGCGGCACCTTCGCCAACATCCGGATCAGGAACCGGATGATTCCAGGCACGGAAGGCGGCTTCACCCGCCACATCCCGACCGGAGAGACCCTGCCGATCTACGACGCGGCGATGCGCTACAAGGCGGAAGGGACCCCGCTCGTCGTCATCGCCGGCAAGGAATATGGCACCGGCTCCTCGCGCGACTGGGCCGCCAAGGGCACCAACCTGCTCGGGGTCCGCGCCGTCATCGCCGAGACCTATGAGCGGATCCATCGCTCCAACCTCGTCGGGATGGGGGTCGTCCCGCTCCAGTTCGTCGGCGACGTCCCGATCTTCGAGGGCACCGAGACTTTCACGATCCACGGCATAGCCGACCTCCAGCCGCGCCAGGAGCTCCAGGTCCAGGTGACCAAGGCTGACGGCTCCAGCTTCGCCTTCACCGCCCGGGTCCGGATCGACACTCTGAACGAGCTCGAATATTTCCGCGCCGGCGGAATCCTCCACTACGTCCTGCGGAAGCTCGCCGCCTGACCGGCGTCGAGATCGCGGTGGAGATAGCGGGCTGGGCGGGCGCCCTTCTGATCCTGCTCGCTTATGCCCTGCTGTCGATGGGGAAGGTGACCGGCCAGTCCGCCCTCTACCAGGGGATGAACGTCGCGGGAGCGGCGGGCTTCATCGTCAACGGCTGGTGGCACGGGGCGATTCCGTCCGCCTCGCTCAACGTGATATGGATCCTGATCGGCGGCTTCGCGCTCCTGCGCATCGCGAAGCGACGGCGGACGGAGGGGAGGGCGCCATGATCGAACTGCTGCTGCTCGCGATGCTTGCCAGGGCGGAAGCGCCTTACGAGCCGCCGCCGGAGCTCTTCTACCATCAGGCGGTGTCCTGCGCGGCGTCGCTGAAGCTCGAAGCCGGCAAGGCGCCAAGCCCGGCGCAGGTCGGAGACATGATGACCTGGGGAATGATCATGGCCGACACCGGCCGAAAGATCGGCCGGACCAGGGAGCAGGTCGACAGCGGCGACCTGGAAATCGCCGATGATTTCTACAGGCATTTGAAGGCGAAGAAGCCCAGGGCCTTCGCCGCCCACCGCGCTTACTGCCAGGCCCTGTTCCATGCTGATCGACCTTAGCCACCGGATCGAGCACGGCATGGTCACCTACAAAGGCCTGCCCGCGCCGCACATCTGCGACTATTGGGACCGGGCCTCGTCGGCCGCCAATTACGACGACGGCTCGACCTTCCAGATCGGCCGGATCGACATGGTCGCCAATACCGGCACCTATCTCGACACGCCCTTCCACCGCTACGAGGCGGGCGACGATCTGGCCGCGATCGCGCTTGAGCGGCTGGCCGGGCTGGAGGGCCTGTGCGTCAGGGCGGAAGGCATGGAGGCCGGCGCCGAGCTGTTCGACGGCCTCGATGTCGCCGGCAAGGCGGTGCTCGTCCATACCGGCTGGGACCGCCACTGGCGCACCGACTTTTATCATTCGGACCACCCGTTCCTCGCCGAGGCGGCCGCCCGGCTGCTGGCGGAGCGCGGCGCTGCCCTGGTCGGGATCGACAGCTACAATATCGACGATACACGCACCCGCCGCCGTCCGATTCACACGATCCTCCTGGGAGCGGGGATCCTCATCGTCGAGCATATGGCGAGGCTCGGGGAGCTGCCGCCAAGCGGCTTTCGTTTCACCGCCGCGCCGCCGAAAGTGGCCGGCATGGGCACCTTCCCGGTCAGGGCGTTCGCGGAAGTGGCTGAGGCGCGGCACCCGTAGCAGCCGTCATTGCCGAACTTGTTTCAAAAATCCTGGATGGAGACCGCCTCGCGAGCGGAGCGCCGGACCCTGAAACGAATTCAGGGTGACGCAGGGGGCCGGAGCGCCGCGGCGAGCCAATCCGGCACCAGGGCGCCGCCGAGATCCTCGACCCGCCTGTGCTCCACCGCCAGGCCAAGCTCCGGATAATGCATTCGAGTCCGCTCCCCCGGCGCACTGGCCGGCACCACCATCAGCCGCCGGTTGACCTTCGAACGGTAATTCATCCGAGCCGTATTCTCCTGGCCGACGTAGCAGCCCTTGGTGAAGCTCACCCCGTTCAACTCGGCCGCATTGCATTCGAGCCAGAGAATCTTGTCCGAGCCCAGCTCGTCCCGGCCCTCCGTAACGCCGAGCGCCAGCCGCTGACGGAGCCAGCCTTCGGCGGCCTCCCCGGGCGGCGCCAGCCAGCGATGGCCGAGCTCCGGCAGGCGTGGGTCGGCCACTCCGGTTGCCGCCGGGGAGCTCGCGGCCCAGTGCACCGCCAGCCCCTCGACCGGCTCGATCGCGATCTTCCGCCGCAGCCGGTAAAGGACCAGTCGCCGGGCGAGGTCCCCGGCCGCCTCGCGCTCGCAGTCGATCAGAACGTCGTCGCCGTCCGCCCAAAGGATGAAATCGAACAGGGCCTTGCCCTGCGGAGTCAGCAGGCCCGCCCAGAGCGGCCGTTCCGGCGCAAGCAAGGCGAGATCGTGGGTCGCCAGCCCTTGTAAAAACCCCCGTACATCCTCCCCGGAGAGTCGAAGAATCGATCGGTCGAGAAGGGTGGTCGCGGTCATGGGTCCGATCTAGGCTCTCCGCGCCTTGCGGCCAACCGTCATCCTGAACTTGTTTCAGGGTCCGGTTTCGAGCATCGCGGCCGTCACCAAATCGGATGCTGGAACAAGTTCAGCATGACGGAAAGCGCCATGACCCAACCCACACGAATCACCCTCCGCCGCCCCGACGACTGGCACGTCCACCTTCGCGACGGCGACATGCTGAAAGCGGTCGCACCCTACACCGCCCGGCAGTTCGCCCGGGCGATCGTGATGCCGAACCTGGAACCGCCGATCACGACGGCGGCGCTGGCGCGGGCCTATCGCGAGCGGATCCTGGCCGCGGCGCCGGGCCTCGATCCTCTGATGACCTGCTATCTGACCGACGACTCCGACCCGGCCGAGCTGATCGGCGGCTTCGAGCGCGGCGCCTGGGCGGCGGCCAAGCTCTATCCGGCCCATGCCACGACCAACAGCGCGCACGGGGTCACCGAAGTCCGCAACATCTATCCCGTGCTGGAGGCGATGCAGCGCGCCGGCATGCCGCTTCTGATCCATGGCGAGGTCACCGATCCGGACGTGGACGTGTTCGACCGGGAGAAGGCGTTCATCGACCGGGTCTTCACAAGGCTGATTCGCGATTTTCCGGGCCTGAAGATGGTGTTCGAGCATATCACTACCGCCGAGGCCGCGGATTTCGTCATCGCCGGCGGCGACGATCTGGCGGCGACGGTCACGCCCCAGCATCTGATCATCAACCGCAACGCCCTGTTCGCCGGCGGCCTCAGGCCCCACGCTTACTGCCTTCCGGTCGCCAAGCGGGAGGAGCATCGGCAGGCGATCCGCAAGGCGGCGACGTCGGGCTCGCCCAAATTCTTCCTCGGCACCGACAGCGCTCCGCACGCCGTGGAGCGCAAGGAATCGGGCTGCGGCTGCGCCGGCATCTTCAACGCGCCTTACGCTCTGGAAAGCTACGCGACGGTGTTCGAGGAGGAAGGCGTCCTGGACCGGCTGGAGGCGTTCGCGTCCGAACATGGGCCGCGATTCTACGGCCTGCCGCTCAACGAGGAACGGGTGGTGCTGGAGCGAAAGGAAGCCAGGGTGCCCGAATCGCTGCCGGCGGCGGGAACGAAGCTTGTGCCCTTCCACTCGGGCGAGACCTTGCGCTGGCGGTTCGCGGGGACGGTGTGATTTGCCTCCCTGCCGCGAAGCGGTGGGGAGGGGGACCATGCGAAGCATGGTGGAGGGGTAGATGGCGCCGGATGCAGCGGCTCGCGCGCGATCCCGGGCCGTCTGTGCCTTCTACCCCTCCACCACCCTGCGGGTGGTCCCCCTCCCCATCTGCGATGGGGAGGCAAAGAAAAGCCCGACCGACACAGGGTCGGCCGGGCTTCTTCACCCCCCCGGGAGGAGCGCTTACTGGATCGGCTGCAAATTCACCGCCGCGGTCTTGCCGCGCCGGTCGACCTCGAGCTCGAACTCGACCCGGTCGCCTTCGTTGAGGCTGACCATGCCGGCCCGCTCGACCGCCGAAATGTGGACGAAGGCGTCGGGCTGGCCGTCGTCTCGGCTGATGAAGCCGAAGCCCTTCATCGCGTTGAAGAACTTGACCGTGCCCTGGGCCTTTTCGCCGGTCAGCTGCCGCTGCGGGCCGCCGCCGCCGCCCGCAGGGGCGCCATAGCCGCCGCCGCGCGGACCGTCGCGATCGTCGCGAGGCGCCCGCTCCTGGACCGGCATCGGCTCGCCGTCGATCTTGAGGTCGGTCGCCGAGACCCGGCCGCCGCGATCGACGAGCGTGAACTCGAGCGGCTGGCCGTCGGCGAGCCCGGTGAGGCCCGCCTGCTCGACCGCCGAGATGTGAACGAACACGTCCTCGCCGCCGTCGTCGCGGACGACGAAGCCGAAGCCCTTCTGGGCGTTGAAGAATTTGACGACGCCTTTGCCCTGGCCGACGACCTGGGGAGGCATTCCGCC
>JBAWCC010000142.1:0-4188 GCA_049590095.1 Allosphingosinicella sp.
GTGCCGCTGGGCCCCGGCCTTCGCCGGGGAGCAAGTTCCGTTCCGGCAATCCCGGCTGTTAGGCCGGAGCGGTTGACGGGCCGTTAAGCTGATTGTGGCAGAGCGATGCTCATGCGCATCCTCCACGTGCTCGACCACAGCCTTCCGGTCCATAGCGGCTACACCTTCCGGACCCGGGCGATCGTCACCGCCCAGAAAGCGCGGGGGATGGAGGTGGCGTGCCTCACCGGAGTGCGCCACTCGCAGGGCGGCGCCGATCCCGAGACGATCGAAGGCATCGACTTCCATCGAACGCCCAAGCCCGCGCCGGCGCCCACTCCCCTGCGGGAATGGCGGGAGATCAAGGCGCTGGAGGCCCGGCTCGACGCCTTGGCGGAAGAGTGGAGGCCGGACCAGCTCCACGTCCATTCCCCGGTTCTGAACGCTTTGGCCGCCCTGCCGGTGGCGAAGCGCCGGGGGCTTCCGCTCATCTACGAGATCCGCGCCTTCTGGGAGGATGCGGCGGTCGGCAACGGGACCGGAACCGAAGGCTCGGCCCGCTACCGGCTGATCCGGATGTTCGAAACCTGGGCCGCCCGCCGAGCCGACGGGGTCGCCGTGATCTGCGAAGGGCTGAGGCGCGACCTGATCGGCCGCGGAATCCCGGCGGAGAAGATCATCGTCGCTCCCAACGGAGTCGATCTGACCCTGTTCGGCAACCCGCTCGCCGCCGACCTCGCCTTCGCCCGAAAGCTGGGCCTCGCCGGAGCCGACGTGGTCGGCTTCATCGGCTCCTTCTACGATTATGAAGGGCTCGACGATCTCATCGCTTCGATGCCGCTTCTCCTGACCAAGCGCCCCAAGGCCCACCTCCTCCTCGTCGGCGGAGGCCCGATGGAAGACGCCCTGAAGGCGCAGGCCGAAGCCTCCCCGGCGCGCGACCGGATCCACTTCACCGGCCGGGTGCCTCACCATGAGGTCGACCGTTATTACGGGCTGATCGACATCCTCGCCTACCCGCGCAAGGCGATGCGCCTGACCGAGCTGGTGACTCCCTTGAAGCCGCTCGAGGCGATGGCTCAGCGCAAGCTCGTCGTCGCCTCCAACGTCGGTGGCCATCGCGAGCTGATCGAGGACGGAGTCACCGGGACCCTGTTCCCGGCCGGCGACCCGGACGCGCTGACCGACGCACTCGACACTTTGTTCGCGAATCGCGCCCGCTGGGACGAAAGGCGCGACTCGGCGCAGGCGTTCGTCCGGCGGGATCGTAACTGGTCGTCAAATATTTCCAGTTACATACCTGCTTACCAGAAGCTCACGGGCAAGGCGGTCTGATGCCGAAACTCTCCTTTCTAAACGCTCGCGCGTTCGACGCGGGGCTTGCGGCGCTGGCGGCGCTTTCCGCCGGCTTCGTCGCTTTCGCGATGCCGGAATCGCTTTTCTCGGCCCTCGTCGAGACAAGCCGGCTCCCCGATCTCGTCCCCGCGGCCGAGCCCCCGCTGGGCGGCACGGCGCGCCTGGCCGCGGCCGGAGCCGCATCCCTGCTCGTCCTCGCCGCGGCCTGGGCGCTTCTGACGGCCCTCGGCCGCCGGCCCTCGACCCGAAAGCCCGAAGCCGAAATCGAACCCGAATCGGAAGCGCCCAGGCTCAGGCGGGCCGACGCCCATCCCGACGCCCCGGCGCGGCGGCCGCTCCTCGCCCGCGATCTCGGCGAGCCGCTGGACCTCGACGATTTCCCCGAAGCCCCGGCCGAGGAGGAATCCGCCTTCGCCGAGGCGGAGCATCGGCCGCTCCCCGCCTTCCTGGTTCCCGAGACGGCGGAGCCCGAGCCGATGGCGAAGGCCGAGCCCGGGCTGGACGAGCCGGAGCCCCGATGGGCCGAAGCCGAGCCGGAACCGGAGCCGCAGCCGCAGGTCGAGCGGCAATTGCAAGCCGAGGCCGATCCTCTCCCTCTCTCCGAGCTCGCCGCGCAACTGCCGGAGGCCGAGGAGGAAACCGACCAGTCGCTTTCGCAAATGGTCAACCGGATCGAGTTCGGGCTGTCGCGCAAGCGTCAGGCCCTCGCCGCCGCGGACCTGCCGCCGGCGGAGGAAAGCGAGGCCGAGCAGGAAAAGGTCGGCCATCGCCTGCGCAGCGCGATCAACGACCTCCAGAAGATCGCCTCGACGGGCGGCTGACCTCCTGTTCCCCGGCGAAGGCCGGGGCCCAGCTTCTTCCGGAGGTTCCACTGGACCCCGGCCTTCGCCGGGGATCATCAAGGAGGCTGAGGCGATCACCTTTCCTCGACGGTGACAGCGTCGAGGCGGATGCGGGCGAAGCCCGGGCGCCGCTCCTGAGCCACCAGCGACACGTCGGCCAGGAGATGGCCCCGAAGCTTGAAGTCGCGAGCGTCGAGCCCGCTCAGGAACCGCCCGGCCGCGGCCTCGGCGCCTTCGCCTTCCAGCCGGAAGGCGAGTTCGTGGCGGGCGCCCTGGAAGGTGACGCTTGCCCAGTGCCGGCTTCGAATCTCCTCGAGCACGAAGCCGGCGAAGTTCACGAAGTTCACGATGTCCGAGATATTTGCTCGAACCGCCTGCAGCAATGCGGTCGCGGCGTCGGTCAGCGGTGCCGACGGCATTGCGCGGTTCGCGGGGCAAGCTCGCCGGTCTCGCGATCGATCCTGTCCATGCAGGCGGTGATCTTCGCCTCCATCCGCGGCCTTGGGACCCGGCCTTTGCGAATCAGGAAAACGAGCTTCGGATCGCCCGCAGCCTCTAGTCCCAACCGGGTTGCCGATATTCGGGTGCGCTTGAGAAACTGCTCTATCCTGCGCCGCAACGACCATTTCACCAGCACTCCCCTGCGAATCTGTGTTCGTGATATGTTCCCTTGTGTGACCAAACTTCCTATTTGTCTAGGAATTTTCCTGCCAAAACGGATGCAATTCCCGCTCAGGCCGCTCAATTCGTCATTGCGAGCGAAGCGAAGCAATCCAGAACGGGCTCCGAGGCCCACTGGATTGCTTCGTCTTCGCTCCTCGCAATGACGGAGCAAGGATCACCAATGGCGCCTACCGGCGCCGCTCGATCAGCCAGAAGATCAGGGAGATCGCCACGCCCGCGGCGAGACCGGCGAGGAAGCCGATGCTCGGCTGTCCGACGATCGCCCCACCTACCGCTCCGGCGAGGATGCTGATCGCGAGGATGAAGCCTGCCGCCTGGGTGGAATCGGTGCGCTGGGACATGAAGGAGGCCTTTGGCAGGAAGAGGGTCGCTACTCAATTCCTCCCCTCGATTTCGCTGGAAGGAATTCGTAGTGAACGCTCCGTCAAGCATCACCCTGCGCGGTTTCGAAACCCCGTTCCGCTAGAGCGGCGGAAATCGAGCCCCGGGGGAAAGCTTGCTTCAGCACATTGCATTCGCGCCCGCCGCCTTCACCGAGGCGGCGCAGCTCATCGAGCGTTTCGGCGAATATGCCGGGTCGGAGGCCGCCCTGCGCGCGGACCGGAGCCGGGACCTCGGCAATTTCATCCATTTCTGCCGTTGGCGCGAAGTCGGCCGGTTGATAGATCTGCTCCGCGACGACGCCGTGACCGGGCCGGTGCACTGACCCGTCGGTAATTTCACGGCTGGCGGCGCCCTTCCGCGCCCGCTAGTTTCAATCCATGTTTCAACTCGATGCGGGGCGGGGGGTGGCGGCCGCGCTGGCCGCGCTTTTGCTGTGCGCCTGTCCCGGGGCGCTGCTCGCCCAGGAGCAGCCGCCGCCCGCCGATCCGCTCGACCTGCCGCCGCTCGACCCCTCCGCCCCGCTCGACCCCTTGCCGGACCTCGGAGTCGACTGGCCCGACATGGAGCAGAGCTCGGACGATCCGATCGCCGACGCTCCCGACACCGGCATCGCCGACTCATCCGCCGAGCGCCGCTATACCGTCCGGATCGAGGGCCTGGACCCCGAAACCGAGGCGGCGCTTCGAGAGCCCTTCGACTCGCTTTCCACATTGGCGAAGAACCTCGAGGATCCCGCCAACGCCGCCCAGATCGACCGCCGAGCCCGCGAAGACGCCGACCTTCTCGCCGAATTGCTGAGGGCCCGAGGCTATTACGACGCCCTGGTTCGAACCCGGGTCGAGGCGGCGCCGGCCGGGGGCGAGATATCGGTCACGCTCGAGGCGGAGCCCGGCCCCGTCTACCGCTTCGCCGCAGTGAACCTGCCGGGCCTCGACTCCGCCGG
>JBAWCC010000143.1:0-7261 GCA_049590095.1 Allosphingosinicella sp.
CGACGTCGCGATCGTCGGCGCCGGGCCGGCCGGCGCCGCCGCGGCGATCGCTCTGGCGCCTGCGCACGAGGTGGTTCTGCTCGACCGGCAAACCGAGCCGGAGGACCGGATCGGCGAGACCCTGCCGGGCGCGGCCCGGCGGCTGATCGAGGCGCTCGGCGCCTGGGAGCGGTTCGCGGCGGCCGGGCATTCCCTCTGCAATGCCCGGCGGGGCGTGTGGGGCGGGCCCGAGCCGGTGGAGCTGGACGGTTTTCGCGATCCCGCCGGGCCGGGGTGGAGGCTGGATCGCAAGCGCTTCGAGGCCGATCTTCGAACCGAAGCGGCGGCTTTGGGGGCAAGGCTGATGGCGCCGGCGCGGGTCGACGGCGTGGAGCGCGAAGGCGCCGGGTGGCGGCTCGACCTGCCGGGTGGGGAGGTGCTGAAAGCGCGGGTCCTGATCGATGCCGGCGGACGCAGCTCGCGGCTGCTGCGATCCGAAAGCGGGCGCCGGGAGGCTCGGGACAAGCTGATCTGCGCCTGGACCCATTTGCCGCTGGAGCGTGAGCCGGCCGAGATCACTTATACCGAAAGCGTGCCCGACGGCTGGTGGTACAGCGCTCCGCTACCCGACGGACGGCGCCTGCTCGCCTTCCACACCGATTCCGACCTGGCGTCGGCAGCGGCGCTTACTCCGCAGGCGCTGGTCGAGCACGCCCGGAAATCCTCGGGTCTGGCGGCAGAGATTGCCGATTCCGGTCCGCCTGCCGGCGGCCCGGCGCGGATCTGCGCGGCCCACGGATCGAGGCTCGCCGTACCCGCGGGGGCGGGGTGGCTGGCCGTGGGGGATTCGGCGCTCGCCTTCGATCCGCTCTCCTCCCAGGGCCTGTTCAACGCGCTCTACACGGGGCTGACGGGCGGCCGGGCGATAGCGGCGCGGCTGGCGGGCGAGGAGTCGGCCGTTCCGGCTTATGCTTCGCGGCTGGACGAAATCTGGATGGCGTACGAGCGCCATCGCCGGCTCTATTATCGCGAGGAGCGCCGCTGGCCGGACTCCCCTTTCTGGGCGCGTCGGCGATAGCGCCCGTAATATTGGCCCGAAACGCCAGCAAAAGAGGATTGCGGCGGCCGCTTTGCCCGTGGAGGATGTGGGTTCGTGGATCGTGGGGGCCTTTCGACAATGGTGCTAGATGCATTGCCTTTGCTGGCGATGGCGGCCGTCCCGACTCCAGTCGCGCCCCCCGGCTCCGCGATCGTGATCACCGCGTCGCGGACCGAGACCGCGCCGGCGGGGGCCTTAAGCGTCGTCGAAGCCGCCGAGATCGAGCGGATGCAGCCGTCTTCCCTGCTCGAGGTGCTGGACGAGGTGGCGGGGGTGCGCGCTTTCTCGACCGGAGGCGCGGGCGGGCGGAGCTTCCTCTCGATCCGCGGCGGAGAGCCGAATTTCACTTTGGTCCTGCTCGACGGGATCAAGCTCAACGACCCGACCAACAGCCGCGGCGGCGGCTTCGACTTCTTCATGATCGACCCCTCGCTGGTCGAGCGGATCGAAGTCGCTCGGGACTCCGTCTCGGCGGTCCACGGTTCCGACGCTCTGTCGGGAGCGGTCAACATCCGGCTGCGCACCCCGGCCGCTGGAAATAGCGGGCTGACCGCTCGGGCGCAGGCCGGAAGCGAGGGGGATATCGGCCTGGGCGCCGGCTTCGAGGCGGGCTGGCGGGACGGCGGCCTGCTGGCGGCGGCAAGCGGGTACGACAGCGGCGGCTTGACCGCCGGATCGAGCCTCGAGCGCCGCCAGGGACTTGCTCAGCTTCGGCACCGGACGGGCGGCTACGAGGCGAAGCTGCTCGGCCTTTACGGTCATTCCGGGCGGTCGGCCTTTCCCGAGGATAGCGGCGGGCCGCGGCTCGCCGTCAACCGCGAGCGGGAGCGGGGCAATGCCGAGCTGATGGCGGCCGGGCTCTCGGTCCGGCGGGGCGACGATTCGGCGATCCGGCCCAATCTCAGCCTCTCCTGGTCGAGGCAGGACGACCGCGGCGTCACCCCGGCCATCGCCCCCGGCGTGCTTCAGGGGACTCCCGCGCTCGCCGCCGACAGCCGTTTCTCACGCTTCGAGGCGATCGCCGACGTCGGGCTTGGGCGGGGTCCGCTGATCGCCGTCGCCGGCGCGGCCTGGCTTCGCGAATCAGGCCGGAGCGACGGGACGATCGATTTCGGCTTCCCGCTGCCGGTCCGCTTCGACCTGGTTCGGACCACGCGCAGCGCCTTCGCCGAGGCCAGCCTTCGCCCGGGCGGACGCTTCGGCCTCAACCTGGCGGGCCGCTACGACGATGTCGCGAACGGCGGCCACAGCTGGACCGGGCGCGCCGCGGCCTCGTGGCAGCCGGTACGCGGCGGCCCGATCCTGTTCGCCCGGGCGGGGGAGGGGTATAAATTGCCCAGCTTCTACGCTCTGGCCCATCCGCTGATCGGCAATCCGGCCCTTCGCCCGGAGCGCAGCCGCAATCTCGAAGCGGGGATCGAGCTGAGCGGACGCTCCGGCGCGTTCGTCCGGCTGGCCCTGTTCGGCAACCGCTTCCGGGACCTGATCGATTTCGATCCGGCGACCTTCACCACCGTCAATCGCGACCGCGTCCGGGCCCGGGGCGTGGAGCTGGAAGGGCGGTGGCGGCCGGTCGGGCGGCTGAGCGTGGCCGGCGCGCTGAGCTGGCTGGACCTCGATTCTCCGACTCCGCTGAGGGGCCGGCCGCGCTGGCAGGGCTCGGTCAGGGCTGCGTGGCAGGCTTCGGACTCGGTCGAGCTGAATGCGAGCGCGCGGTTCAACTCGGACTATTTCGACAGCGCGATTCCGACCGGCCTGGTGCAAGCGGACGGGCATGGCGAGGCGGACCTGGGCGCGCGTTGGCGGGTGTCGGAGCGGTTCAGCCTCACTGCGGCGGTGCGGAATTTGACGGGCGAGCGTTACGAGGATGCCGTCGGCTTCCCATCACCGGGCAGGGTGGCGAGAGTGTCGGTGGCGGCGGGGTTCTAAGCCCCTCTCCCGTAAGGACGGGAGAGGGGCTTGGGGCCTCCGCCTTCAGCTCCGCTTGCGCCTCAGCTTGCCGAGGTCGAACCAGGTCGGCGGGCGCTGGCCCATCGCCTTGAGCGGGGCGCCCTTCTGGCTGGTCGGTCCGTCCATGACGGTGCAGGCCGGAAGCGTGGCGGGATCGAGGCCGGAAACGAGGTCCCAGGTCTTGGCCGGATCGGGCTGGGTCGGCTTCCAGTCCGTATAATTCTGGCTGACGATCGGGGCATCGGGCGGAGTGCCTGGAAAGCCGGAGAAATAGAAGCTCTGGGGCTGCATCTTCCCGTTCACCGGAGCGAAGGCGTAGCCGAACAGGATCCAGCCTTTCGCCGTCCCGTCCGGGCTTGCTCCCACCTGCATCACCTTGCCGGCGGTCGGGCTGTCCGGATTGCCGTCGATCCAGAAGCTGTAGCCCTGGGCGCCGTTGCCGAGCCGGTCGCTGTCGCCCTTCGCCCAGGGCAGATGCTTGATGAAGTCGCGGCGCGGCGGATGGTTGAGCGGCGAGAACAGGCAGACGGGCGGCATCCCCTTCGGCCGGTCCTGCGGATAGGTGAGAAAGAAAGCGGTATCGCCCAAAGAGATGAAGGCGCAGGTGAAGTCGTTGGGAATGAAGGGGAAGATGGGCAGGCAGCGCTTGTCGTAATATTCCATCATCGCGCCCTGGCCGCTCTTCCCGCTCCAGGTGGAATCGTAATAGCTGGCGCCCGACGAGGCCTGGTATTTCGTGCCGGCCGGCGGCGCTCCGTTATAGGGCGGCGGGTTGGTTTCGTAGCCGGCTGAGACGACGTACATCGTCCAGGGCGACTGCCAGTAGGCCGGATAGCTCGGATCGGCGGGCCGGCCGGGCTGGCCGGCATAGGAACAGTCGGGCGACTGGCAGGGGCTGGCGTCGGGCGGGTTATGGACTCCGTAGGTGGCGTAGACGTTGTTGCCGTAGGCGGCGGCGTTCGAATCGGCCGCCGCTTCATTGCCGGCGGAGTCGCCGCCGTTGCAGCCCGTCAGCGCCGCGGCCAGTGCCAGAAGTGAAATCCGAGTCCGTGCCAAATGCATTTCGAGCCTCCCCTGCTTAAGGCGCAAGCATAGCGCCAGGTCCGACGGGCGGAACCGTCTTTGCCTTCGAAACGGACCTAAATGTGCGGCCGGCCGGCTTCACGTTCCGCCGGCTTGGTCTATGGTGGGTCTTCAAGACAGCGGGGGGCTCATATGATCCGGTTGCAGGCGACTCCTCCGACCAGCGTCGACGATGCGATCGCGATGCTTCAGATCGCCGCGGGAATCGAGTTCGGCACCTTGCCGCCCTATCTCTACGCCAAATTCTCGATTGTCCCCGAAACCAATGCGCCCGCGGCGGAGCGGCTGACCGCCGTGATCAACCAGGAGATGATCCACCTCTGCCTCGTCTGCAACATCATCAACGCGCTCGGCGGCAGCCCCGAGCTCAAGCCCCCTTCCTACCCCTGCACCCTGGGCGATATCGGCCCGCCCGGCGGCGAACCGCTGACGATCCACCTGCTTCCGTTCGCACCCCCGGCAATGGCTCAGGGCATGGCGATCGAGGAGCCGGAGGAGGTGCCGCCCTTCCCGATGCTCAAGGCCACGGCCCTGGAAGGCGGGGCGATGACGATCGGCCAATATTATGCCCTGGTCGACGCCTTTCTCGCGACTCTCCCGGCGGGCGCCTGGACGGCCGACCGCAATCAGATCAGCGACGCCCAGTTCTTCCCGGGCCAGCTGTTCCCGGTCGGGAATTACGACGACGCGCACCGGGCGATCTCCCAGATCGTCTCGGAGGGCGAGGGGGCGAAGGACGATCCGCTCGATTTCCAGAACGAGCTCGCCCATTATTACCGCTTCGGGGAAATCTTCTACGACAAGGTGCTGACCAGGGTCCCGGAGGATCCGGGCTACCGGTGGGGACCGGATCCGCTCGGAGTCGACTGGAGCGCCGCCTATCCGGCCATAGCCGATCCCGGACAGCATGATTTTTCCCAGGATTCGGCTGCCGCCCAGGCCGCGCAGGAAGCCTGCAATGCCGCCTTCAGCGGGATGGTCGACGCGCTCCAGCGGGCGGTGAACGGGGAAACCGGCCAGCTCGGAGCGGCGGTCAGGCAGATGTTCGAACTTCGGATGGCGGCGATCGCCGCGCTCCAGGTCCCGCTGGCGGACGGCAAGAGCGTGGCCGGCCCAAGCTTCGTCTATACCTCCGGCTCGGGAGCCTGCTGATGAGCGTCCTCGACACGCCCCGCCTCTATTTCACCGGCCAGATGGTCTGGGACCCGATCGTCACCAACAATTACGGACCGGATCCGACCCAGAAGCCGCCGTTCGTCGGCTTTTACGACGAGGATGCGGCTATACCGCTTCCGCCGGGCGAGGCCGTCGCGGATTTCCGGCAGCGCGCGATCGACTTCGTCGACCCCGCCAACTGGAACCCGCACGGCACCCATCGCTCCAACTTCCTCGCCACGATCAGCGGAGTCGACACCGGAAGCGGCCTCGACCGAAGCGATCCGGTCGTCGGAACGCCCGCCGACTTCCTGGGAATGCTGGTCGACGCGGAGCCCTACGGGACGTTCAGCTCCCAGCTTTTCTTCGACGCGATGCAGTTCGGGATCGCCGGCGGCTACCGTATCTCCTGTCCGCGCACCTTCCGGGTGATGTCGCGCTACGTCTATTTCAACCGCAACAGCTACAATACGGTGAAAGCCGGGGTCGCCTCGGTGATCTGGCAGACCTCTTTCCCCAAGGATTCCGGGCTGCAGCTCGATCCGCACGATTCGCCCGCGCTGCAGGCGCTGGTCCAGGCGCTCGACGACCCCGACGTTCTTGGCCTGACCGTGCGCTGGAACACCTACCGCACCATCTATTACGACGATCCCACGATCGTCACCAATGGCGGCGGCCAGCTTTCGATCGACGCCCAGGCGCTGATCGCCAAGCTCAACATTCCCGACAGCTTCCAGCCCAATCCGGCCCGGAGCCTGATGGTCGGAATCGTCGGCCTGTGGCGCAAGGGTGAGCCGGCATGCGAGCCGGGCGACCGGGCCCTGCTCGCTTTGGGCACGCCGTTCCAGCAGCCGGTCGGCACCGCTTTCGCCCGGGTGACCGGAGGAGCGCTCGTCCTCGACCTCGGCAACAGCGTCCGCGAGATCGACGCCGAGGTCAGCAAACAGCCTCTCGGCACGCTCTCGGTCTGCGCCATGTCGGCGGACGGATCGAGCGTCGTCGCGGAGCTCGGCGCTATTCCCTATTCGCAATATGATCGCGACTCCTATCTCGCCACTTCCGGCCTCGTCACCGTGCCGCTCGATCCCTCGCAATGCGACATCGCCATCTCCTCGCCGCTCCGGATCGGCTCGGGCTCCGACATCTATCTGGCGGAGCCGGTGGTCGCGCCCTCGAACCGGCTGCTCCGGCCGGCGGTGATGGCCCAGCAGAACATCTACATGGACGAAGGCGATTCCGCCGTCTCGACCGGGGTTCAGGTGCTCGACACGGGCAACGCCACCACTCCGGGAATCCAGGTCAATCGCTACAGCTATGACGATGCCAGCGGCGACGTCGCTCCGCTCGACAGCGTCCAGACCGATTCGAACGGGATCGCCTGGTTCGATATCGCCGCCGCTTCGGGCGGCGCGGTCGACTGCTATCTGTTCACGGTCGGGGCCGACGCCGCCGAGCCGGCGACCCTGGACCCGCAGACCACGGCCTATATCTACGTCCGAACCCTTCCGGCCGATTCCGAAATCGGCGCGATGGAGCCGACCTGGGACAATGTCTTCACCAACGTCCTTTCCAAGTGGAACGCGATGGCGCCCTGCATGGACAATTGGCTTTGGCTGAACGATCCGGCGCAGGTCCACGCTTATGGCGGGATATTGAAGAAGCTGACCGATCCCGCGGCCTTCGAGGACTATCGCTACATGCCGGTGGTGCGCGATCTGACCGCGGGCGAGCGGACCTTGCTCCACGCCTTCCTCGACGCGCCGCTCGATCCGGATGCGAAGCCGTTCAAGGCAATGCTGGCGGAGGGCGCACCCAGGCTTCCGGAGAGCACCCGGCTGAGCCGGGCGATGCGGGCTTAGGCCCTATCGCCATATTAGCCCCTCCCCTTCAGGGGAGGGGTTGGGGTGGGGGCTGTCTGCTCCGCTCACCGGCGCCTGCGAACATTCTCCTCCACATTCCCCACCCCCAACCCCTCCCCTGAAGGGGAGGGGCTTT
>JBAWCC010000144.1:0-32507 GCA_049590095.1 Allosphingosinicella sp.
GTGGAAGGCTGGGCGGCCACGGCGGCCGGCGCCGCGGCCCTGCTCGCCTTCGTGGCGATCGAGCGGCGGCGGGGCGAGCGGGCGATCATGCCGCTGGCCCTGTTCGGCACCGCCAGCTTCGTCGGGCTGACCCTGCTCACCTTCTTCCTCTACGCGGCGCTGGGCGGCCTGTTCGTGCTCCTGCCCTACACGCTCATCGAGCTTCGCGGCTATTCCCCGGTCGAAGCGGGCGCGGCCCTGCTTCCCCTGCCCGCGGTGATAGGTTTCGCCTCGCGGGCCATGGGCGCCGTGGCGGCGCGGGTCGGACCGCGCCTACCGCTCACGATCGGCCCACTGATCGTCGCCGCCGGCTTCGCCCTGGCGGCGCGGATCGGTGAGGACGGCTCCTACTGGTTGACGGTATTGCCGGCGGTGCTGGTAATCGCCGTCGGGATGGCAGGCGCGGTGGCGCCGCTGACGACGGCGGTGATGGCATCGGTGGACAACAACCATGTCGGCACCGCCAACGGCTTCAACAGCGCCGTGGCGAGGACGGGCGGGCTGATCGCCACGGCCTTGCTCGGGGCCGTGCTGGCGGCCCGGGGCGAGGCTCTCGCCGACGCCTTCGCCGTCGCTTCGTACGTCGCGGCCGGAGCCGCCGCCGTTGCGGGACTTTCGGCACTGGTCCTGCTGAGGCCGAAGGAGATACGCACTCCCACGTCAACCTGAACTTGTTTCAGGGTCCAGTTTCGAGCATCGGGGCGGTCATCGAGCTGGATGCTGAAACGAGTTCAGCATGACGACGGAGTTTCCATGGGTTTTCGTTGCGGTATCGTCGGGCTGCCCAATGTCGGCAAATCGACCCTGTTCAATGCGCTGACCGAGACGGCGGCGGCGCAGGCGGCCAATTATCCCTTCTGCACGATCGAGCCCAATGTCGGCCGGGTCGCGGTGCCCGATCCGCGGCTCGACGAAATCGCCCGGGTCGCCAAATCGGCGCAGGAGATCGAGACCCAGCTCGAGTTCGTCGACATCGCCGGGCTGGTGCGCGGCGCCTCCAAGGGCGAGGGGCTGGGCAACCAGTTCCTCGGCAACATCCGCGAGGTCGACGCCATCGTCCACGTCCTGCGCTGCTTCGAGGACGGCGACGTCACCCATGTCGAGGGCCGGGTCGATCCTGTCGCGGACGCCGACACGGTCGAGACCGAGCTGATGCTCGCCGATCTGGAGAGCCTGGAGAAAAGGGTCCCGGCCCTGGCCAAGAAGGCGCAGCAGGGCGACAAGGAGGCCAAGGTGCAGGCCTCGGTGCTCGGCCAGGCGCTCGACCTGCTCCGCGACTCGAAGCCCGCCCGCCTCACCGAGCCCAGGGACTCCGAGGAAAAGCTGGCATTGGAGCGGGCGCAATTGCTGACCGCCAAGCCGGTCCTCTACGTCTGCAACGTCGACGAGGGCGACGCAGCCGGGGGCAATGCCCACAGCGCCCGGGTGTTCGAGAAAGCCGCGGCCGAAGGCGCCGGAGCGGTCGTCATCTCGGCCGCCATCGAGGCGGAGATCGCGACCATGGACCCCGCCGACCGGCCCGAGTTCCTGAGGGACCTCGGGCTGGAGGAAACCGGCCTCGCCAGGGTGATCCGGGCCGGCTACGACCTCCTCCACCTCATCACCTTCTTCACCGCCGGCCCGAAGGAATCGCGCGCCTGGACGGTCGAGAAGGGCTCGAAGGCGCCTCAGGCGGCGGGAGTGATCCACACCGACTTCGAGCGCGGCTTCATCCGCGCCGAGACCATCGCTTTTGAGGATTTCGTCAAGTTCGGCGGCGAGGCGGGCGCCAAGGAAGCCGGCAAGATGCGTTCGGAAGGCAAGGAATATGTCGTCCAGGACGGCGACGTGATGCTGTTCAGATTCAACGTGTGAGGATCGAGCGACGCCTGCTCCAGCTGGCGGTGGCGCTGGGCTGCGTGGTTCCGCTGCTGGCGGGCGGGTCGGGAATGATCGAAGGTCCGGCCTTCCTGCGAGGTGTGACGAGCCCGGTGCCGTCCGATCTCGACAGCCACTTCCGCTACCTCTCCGGGCTGTTGTTCGCCATCGGGCTGGCCTTCGCCAGCTGCATTCCCGGGATTGAAGGCAAGACGGCACGTTTTCGGCTACTCGCCTCCCTGGTCTTCGTCGGCGGACTCGGGCGGCTTTTCGGGCTGATGACGGCCGGAGCGCCGGGTGCGGGCCATTTGTTCGGCCTGGCGATGGAATTGGGAACGGTACCCCTGCTGGTCCTCTGGCAGGCGCGGGTCGCGCGAGCGATCAGACCGTCATTGCGAACGTAGCGAAGCAATCCAGTGGCCCGGATGCTCGAGCCTGGATTGCCGCGTCGCTCCGCTCCTCGCAATGACGGGGCTAGCCCAGAGCCTTCTTCAGCAATTCATTGACCACGCCGGGATTGGCCTTGCCCTGCATCGCCTTCATCACCTGGCCGACGAAGAAGCCGAAGAGCTTGTCCTTGCCGCCGCGATATTCGGCGACCTTGTCGGGGTTGGCGGCGAAGATTTCGGCGATGGCGGAGTCGATGGCGCCGGTGTCGCTGGTCTGCTTGAGGCCCCGCTCCTCGACGATGAGCGCCGGATCCTGGCCGGTCTCGAGCATGATCTCGAAGACCTGCTTGGCGAGCGTTCCCGAGAGGGTGCCGTCGGCGGTGAGGCGGAGCAATTCGGCCGCCTGGGCAGGGGCGACGGGGCTTTCCTCGATGGTCCTGCCGAGCCGGTTCAGGGCTCCGAACAGGTCGGAGGTGACCCAGTTGCTCGCCCGCTGGGCATGCTCGTCGCCCAGCTTCTCCAGCAGCGACTCGAACCAGCGCGCGGTCGTCACGTCGGCGGTGAGGACGCTCGCATTGTAGGCGGAAAGGCCGAGCGCCTGCTCGTAGCGGCGGCGCTTTGCGTCGGGGAGCTCCGGGAGCGATTCGCGGCATTCGCGAAGGAAGTCGTCGCCGAGCTCGACCGGGAGCAGGTCGGGGTCCGGGAAATAGCGGTAATCATGCGCCTCTTCCTTGGAACGGAGGCTTCGGGTCTCGGTCTTGTCCGGGTCCCAGAGGCGGGTTTCCTGGACAATCGAACCGCCGGCCTCGAGCACATCGACCTGGCGGTTCGCCTCATGCTCGATCGCGGCCATGATGAAGCGGACCGAATTGACGTTCTTGGTCTCGGTCCTGGTGCCGAGCTCGCCGCCGGGGCGGCGGACGCTGACATTGACGTCGGCGCGCATCGAGCCCTGCTCCATATTGCCGTCGCAGCTCCCGACATAGCGCAGGATCGCTCTCAACTTACGGATGTAAGCCCCTGCTTCCTCAGGGCTTCTCATGTCCGGCTTTGAGACGATCTCCATCAAGGCGACGCCCGAGCGGTTGAGGTCGACATAAGAGAAGGACGGGTGCTGGTCGTGCATCAGCTTGCCGGCGTCCTGCTCGAGATGGATCCGCTCGACCCCGATGCGCTTGGCCGAGCTTTCGTCCTTCTCGTCGAGCAATATCTCGATCTCGCCCTCGCCGACGATCGGGTGGTAGAGCTGGCTGATCTGATAGCCCTGCGGCAGATCGGCGTAGAAATAGTTCTTCCGGTCGAACCGCGACCAGGGGTTGATCTGCGCCTCGAGCGCCATTCCGGTGCGCACCGCCTGACGGATGCATTCGGCGTTGGGCACCGGAAGCATTCCGGGCATTGCCGCGTCGACCAGGCTGACCTGACTGTTGGGCTCGGCCCCGAACTCGGTCGAGGCTCCGGAGAAAAGCTTGGCCTTCGAGGTCACCTGGGCATGGACCTCGAGCCCGATCACCACTTCCCATTCGCCCGTGGCGCCGTGGATACGATAATCAGACATGGGAATGACCTCCCCCGTCATGCCAGCGAAGGCTGGCATCCATGCCGAGACGGAGGCAAAACTCCGATCCAGCATGGACCCCAGCCTTCGCTGGGGTGACGGAATGATGCTGCAAACCGTTCACCACCATGCCTCCGGACGGGCGGTGAAGCCTGCCCGCTCTTCCAGCGCGAGGGCGGCGTTCAGCACCCCCTGCTCGTCCAGCGCCCGGCCGACGAGCTGCAGACCAAGGGGCAGGCCCTCGTCGTTGAGGCCGGCGGGGACCGAGATGGCGGGCAGCCCGGCGAGGCTCGCCGGAACCGCGAAGACGTCGTTCAGATACATGGCGATCGGGTCGGCGCTCTTTTCGCCGAGGGCGAAGGCGGCGGAGGGCGCCGTCGGCGTGAGGATCAGGTCGCACTCGCCCCACACCCGCTCGAAATCGCGGGCGATCAGCGCCCTCACCTTCTGGGCCCGGTTGAAATAGGCGTCGTAGAAGCCGGCCGAGAGAACATAGGTCCCGATCATGATCCGGCGCTTCACTTCGGCGCCGAAGCCTTCGGCGCGGGTCGCCTCGTACATGTCGGTGAGGTTGCCGTTCTCGGGCAGGGCCCGGCGGCCGTAGCGGACCCCGTCGTAGCGGGCGAGGTTGGACGAAGCCTCGGCCGGGGCGATGATGTAATAGGTCGGCAGCGCGTATTTCGTGTGGGGAAGCGAGACCTGGACGATCTCGGCACCGGCGTCGCGCATCAGGGCGATGCCCTTCTCCCAGACGAGGTCGATCTCCGCGGGTACCCCGTCGATCCGATATTCCTTCGGGATCCCGATCCTTTTGCCGCGCACGTCGCTGCTCAGCGCCGCCTCCCAGTTCGGCACCGCCAGGTCGAGCGAGGTCGAATCCTTCGGATCGAACCCGGCCATGGCTTCGAGCAGGATCGCGCAATCCCTGACGTCGCGGGCCATCGGCCCGGCCTGATCGAGGCTGGAGGCGAAGGCGACCACGCCCCAGCGCGAGCAGCGTCCGTAGGTCGGCTTGATCCCGGTGATCCCGACGAAGGCGGCCGGCTGGCGGATCGAGCCGCCGGTGTCGGTGCCGGTCACTCCGGGCGCGAGCCGGGCCGCCACCGCCGCGGCCGAGCCGCCCGAGCTTCCGCCGGGGGTGAGAGCGGCATTGCCGCCGTCATTTCGCCGCCAGGGCGAGAGGACGGGGCCCCAGGCGCTGGTCTCGTTGGAGGAGCCCATCGCGAACTCGTCCATGTTGAGCTTGCCGAGCATCCCCGCGCCCGCGGCGAAGAGATTGGCGCTGACGGTCGATTCGTAGCGCGGCTCGAAACCTTCGAGGATCCGGCTGCCGGCGGTGGTGGCGACGCCCTGGGTCGCGAACAAATCCTTGATTCCGAGCGGCACTCCGGAGAGCGGCTTGAGATCGCCGGAGGCCCGGGCGGAATCGGCGGAGTCGGCGGCGGCGAGGGCGTGGTCCGGGGTCTCGACGGTGAAGGCGTTGAGCCCCCTGCCCTTCTCGACGGCTGCGATGAACGCCCCGGCGACCTCGCGCGCGGAGAAGGCGCCGTCGCGCACTCCGTCGCGGATGGCGGCGATTCCGAGATCGGTGAGGTTCACGACGTCATCCCAGCGAAGGCTGGGATCCATTCGGCGGCCGGGCCGCGCTCGGATTCAGCATGGACCCCAGCCTTCGCCGGACCTTTGCATAAGCCGCCGGAGCTTAGCCCCTCCCCTTCAGGGGAGGGGTTGGGGTGGGGGGTGTCGGCTCGCCTCACCGACGTCGGCGAACATTCTGCCCCACATTCCCCACCCCAACCCCTCCCCTGAAGGGGAGGGGCTTTGGCCCCGCGCGCCTCGCAAGCGTTATGCAAACGTCCCGCCTTCGCTGGGGTGACGGGAGAGGCGGACATCATTCGATCACCTTCGGAACCGCGAAGAAGCCGTGCTCGGCGGCGGGAGCGTTGGCGAGGACGTCGTCGCGTTTGCCTCCGTCGGTGACCTCGTCGTCGCGCAGGCGAAGGCTGTTGGGAATAACCGCGGTCATCGGCTCGACGCCTTCGACATCCACTTCCTGGAGCTGCTCGACCCAGCCGAGGATGTTGTTGAGCTCGGGCGCGAGCGCTTCGACCTCGGAGTCGGAGACGGCGATCCGGGCGAGCTTCGCGATATGGCGGACGGTGGCGGCGTCGACGGACATGGAGGGGGCGCTAGCATCGACGCTGCAACGCGGCAAGGAGCCCTATTCGAACAGGTCTCCCTGCGGCTGGCCGCCGACGAAGACCTGCCGGCGGGCGACCTCCCGGATCTCGACCACGCCTTTGGCCATCGCCTCGCGCTGGCGCTGGAGCTTCGCCGCCCGCTCCGCCGCGGGGTCGGCGCCGCGTGCCATGGCCGTCGCAGCGGCAGGTGCGGAGGCGTCGGCCCAGCCCCCGGCGGTCGGCTCGATCACGGTCGAGGCGATTTCGCACCAATCGTCCAGGCGGGGTCGCTTCGCCGCGCGGGGAGCAGCGCAACGGTCGGTCAGAAGCACCGCCCTCGGCTCCCCCGCTTTCACGAACAACAGGCATTCGCCTTCGCCTTTGCAGAAGCCCGGCGCTCCGGGCCTCCCCAGCACGGCTTCGCGAAGGCCCGGCGGGAGCGCGGTTCCGGCCGGAAAGACCCGGACCTCCCGAGGGGCCTCGACATAGGATTCGATGTCCCGGCGGGCGTCCCACCGGTTTTTCGCCGCGAGCACCGCCCGCGCATTCTCCCGGATCGTGGAGTTCGGGCTTCGGACGAGGCGATCGAGGGCTCGGCGCCCCGACGGGCCGAAATCGAAACGAAGCGCCGCCCAGTCGAACTTGTCGGGCGCGATCCGGCCCGATTGCAGCCGGGCGACCTGGTCGCGAGTTGAGATTGCGCCGAAGCTGACGATCGGCAGCGCAAGGAACAGCGCGACCAGGCAGATGCCGATGGCGATCCTCAGGTTGACGGTTCGAAGCAGGTCCGGCCAGCGGGCGCGGCCGCGCAGGATCGCGAACAGATAGGCCGCCGCTCCGGCGACCGTGATCGCGATGAACACCGCCGCCCACAGCCGGTCCGGGGTGAAGCCGTGCTGGGCGATCCGCTTGCCGGTCGAGACCGCGGCGACGATGGCGAGCGGAAGCACGACGGCGGCAAGCGCAGCGGCGGCCCAGCGGATGACGCTCGGACGCGCTTCATCCTCCCCGGAGCCGCTTCCGATCACGGCGTTGATCAGGACGACGGCGCCGAGGATGCAGACGAGCAGGATCGGAGTGGTCGCCCTTGTCTGCTCCCACAAAGGCTCGAGGCCAGTGAAGGGCAAGGCCGCCACGAAGAGGACGAGGCCGGCGGCAAGGATCGGGGCGAGGAAGGAGAGGATCGCCGTCGCCACCCGCTGCAGGGTGCCGACGATCCTGTCTCGGTCCCTGAGCAGCCCGATCGCCGCGCCGAGCGCTCCACCGACCAGAAGCCAGGGGAACCAGGGCTTGTCGATCAGGTCGTTGAGCAGGGAGATCCCGATCAGCTGGAACAGCTCGGAAAGCAGGAGGACGAGCAGGAAGGTGATGAGGACGAATCCCCAGGCGACGAACCAGAGGACGATGTTGGTCAGGATGTGAGCATGGACGATCCGGTAGTCGGGGTTCCAGCGGCCGGCGTCGCGCGAGGCCTGGAAGAGCGGGACGGCGATGACGATGGCGAGCAAAGCGGAGACGAGCTGCCAGCCTTCGCCGGCGCCCCAATTGTCGGGATGCCCGTTCCAATAGGTGACGAAGCCGACGACGAGCCCCGCGGCGAGGGCGAACAGGAATGACCAGAGCCGGCGCACCCGTTCGAGCGAGAAGGCGAAGACGATTCCTCCGCACGCCAGCGCGGCGGCGGCGCTCAGCTTCATCGGGCTGTCGGTCCATTGCCAGATTTCGGGGCCGCGGGTGAGGAAATGGACGGTCAGAGCCAAAGCGGCGCCGAGCGCGAGCAGGAGCGCCGCTCGAAGCGGCCAGGGTCCGTGGTCGATCGGCTCCGCTTCGCTCATTTTCATTCCTCCACCGCAACGCAAGCTTCTAGCGCTTGCATTCGAATCTACCATCCGCTTGTGCAGCCACGATGCAGGCGGGGAGGATTTGATGCTGGCGCGGCGGTTCCTTTGGGTGGTGGCGGGGCTGACCATGCTCGTCATGGCCGCGGCCCTGGTCTACCGCCTGTTCGGAGCGGAGCTGATGCGCTTCGCAATGGTGCCGTCGGCCGAATTCAAGGGCGGGCCGCCGGCGGCTCCCAGGGCCTATGCCGACAAGCGGCTTTGGATCGCCCGGCCGGACCTGCCGAACAGCCCCGGCCTATGGATGCCCTCGGGCCTGAAGCGCGAAGGCACGACGTCGGCATCCGCCTTCTTCATCCATCCCACCTCCTATCTCCAGACCGCGCGGTGGAACGCGCCGCTCGCCGACCCGGAATCGCAGTGGCGGGCCCGGCTGTTCGTCCAGAGCCAGGCGAGCGTGTTCAACTCGGTCGCCGACATCTGGGCGCCCAGATACAGGCAGGCGACCTTCGGCGCCTTCCTCACCGACAAGTCGGACGCCCAAAAGGCGCTCGACTTCGCCTATCGCGACGTCGCCGCCGCTTTCGAGCAATTCCTCGAGGAAGCGCCGCAAGACCGGCCGATCATCCTCGCCGGCCACAGCCAGGGCAGCCTCCACCTGATGCGCCTCCTCGCCGAGAGAGTGGCGGGCAAGCCGGTGGCGAAGAGGGTCGTCGCCGCTTATGTGATCGGCTGGCCGGTCTCGGTCACGGCCGACCTTCCCTCGCTCGGCCTTCCCGCCTGCGGAAAGCGGGAGCAGGCCGGCTGCGTGGTCAGCTGGCAGAGCTTTTCCGAGCCCGCCGACCCGAAGCAAGTGACCGACGTCTACGACAAGTCCGCCGGAGCGACCGGGATCTCCCGGGCCGGCTCGCCGATGCTGTGCACCAACCCGCTGACCGGGTCCCCCGGCGGCGAGGCGCCCGCGGCGGCGAATCTGGGAACGCTCGTCCCCAACGAGACCTTGACCCAGGGAGAGCTGAAGGCGCCGGGCGTTCCGGCCCGCTGCGACGTGCGCGGCTTCCTCCTGATCGGCGAGAACGCGCCCGACCTCGGGCCCTATGTGCTTCCGGGCAACAATTACCACGTCTACGATTACGCCCTCTTCTGGTCCAACCTGCGCTCCGACGCGGCGGCGCGGGTTGCGGCGTTCGCGAGCGGGGAATGACCTCGATCCGTCATGCCGGCGGAAACCGTCATGCCAGCGAAGGCTGGTATCCATGCTGTCGACGCGGCAGCCCCGAGGACTCGGCATGGACCCCAGCCTTCGCTGGGGTGACGGAGGGATGATCACAACCTCGGCCTCGGCCTATCGCGATGCCCTCCCCGAGGGCGGGCGCCTTCTGGGTCTCGACGTGGGCACCAAGACCGTCGGCCTTGCCCTGTGCGACGCGGACTGGACGATCGCCACCCCCGCCGAACTCCTCCACCGGGGCAAGTTCGGCAAGGACCTCGAAAAACTGCGGGCGCTGGCCGGAACGCAGCGGGTCACCGGGCTTGTCGTCGGCCTTCCGCTCAACCTCGACGGCAGCGAATCGCCCAGGACCCAGGCGGTCCGGGCCTTCGCCCGAAACCTCGAGCCGCTGGGCCTTCCGATCCTGCTCTGGGACGAGCGCTGGTCGACACAGGCCGTCACCCGAACCCTGCTCGACGCCGACGCCAGCCGGGCCCGCCGGGCCGAGCTGATCGACAAGATGGCCGCCGCCTACATCCTCCAGGGCGCGATCGACGCCCTGACGATGGGCTGAGAGGCGGCGCGCCCGCCCGACTCGCGGGCGGCTGCAACATCCGAAACGGATCTTCCTGAAGGATATCGGAGCTTGATGTTCCGATATTGTTCTGACTGCCGAGTCGCGAGAAGCTCGGGGGCTCTTTGACATGGTGAGATGAATTTTGGAGATGCTGTCCTTTCCCCAGGCCGGACGGAAGCTCCTGCCTTCCCGAGGCGGAACTTCCGCATAGCCCTCTTACCTTCCACACGCCTCCGTCAGCGCCGGCTCGATGGCGTCGAGGGTGAAGGGCTTGGAGAGGACCGGAACGCTCGCATGCAGAGCCGGAGGAGGCTCGATATGGCCGCCGGTGGCGAGGATGTAGGGAACGCCCTGCGCGGCGAGGCGGTCGGCGACCGGCCAGACCTGCTCGCCGTTCAGATTGACGTCGATGATGGCGATGTCGAAGCCGCCCTGGTCGACCCGCGCGAGCGCATCGGCGACGGTATCGCAGGTGCCGGCGACCGTGTGGCCGAGCGAGTCGAGGAAATCCTCAAGCATCATCGCGATCAGGGGTTCGTCTTCGACGATGAGAATGGAGCGGGCGGTCACGAAGGCTCGCTTAAGGCGTAACTATCGTTTGCGAAACAAGTTTTTCATCCTCCCCGAGCTTTGCTCGGGGAGGGGGACCAGGCGAAGCCTGGTGGAGGGGTGTGCTGAGTCCGAACTGCCCCTCCACCGCGCTTCGCGCGGTCCCCCTCCCCGAGCAAGCTCGGGGAGGATTTCACTTCATCACCAGCGCGTCCCGGGTCGCCTCCGCCAGCTTCTGCACGGAGAAGGGCTTGGCGAGGAAGGCGACCCGCTCGAGGTCGATCGACTGGCGGAGCTGCTCCTCGGCATAGCCGGAGATGAAGAGGATCGGCAGGTCGGGCTGGCGGAGCCGGGCCTCGCGGGCGGTGGTGGGGCCGTCCATGGTCGGCATGACGACGTCGGAGATCATCAGGTCCACGCGCTTCTCGCGATCCAGTATCTCGATCGCCGCCTCGCCATTCTCGGCGAGCAGGACGGTGTAGCCGTGGCGGGTCAGTGCCCGTTCGGCGACGGCCCGGACGGTCGCTTCGTCCTCGACGAGGAGGATGGTGCCGGTGCCCCACAATTCCCCTGCCGGCTCGCGCCCCTTTCGTGCCGGCTTGGCCGCCTCGGAGCGGTGGACGGGAAGGTAGATGACGAAGCTGGTCCCCTTGCCCGGCTCGCTTTCCGCGAAGATGAAGCCGCCCGATTGCTTTACGATCCCGTAGACGGTGGAGAGGCCGAGGCCGGTCCCCTTCCCTACTTCCTTGGTGGTGAAGAAGGGCTCGAAGATCTTGGGGAGGAGATGCGGCGGGATTCCGGTGCCGGTGTCGGAAACCCGAAGGGCGGTATAATCGGCGATCGGCAATATCTCGCTGCCCATCTTCCGGACGTCGTCCGCGGTGACAGCATAAGTGTGCAAGGTGAGCAGGCCGACGCTCTGGTCGTCCTTCACGGTCATCGCGTCGCGGGCGTTAACGGCGAGGTTGACGATCACCTGCTCCAATTGCCCCGGATCCGCGCGGACCGCGCCGAGGCCGCGGCCGTGCTTGACCTGCAGCTTCACCCGCTCGCCAAGCAGCCTTTTCAGGAGGGTCGAGACCTCGGCGATGACGTCGGGGAGCTGGAGGACCTGGGGACGAAGGGTCTGCTGGCGCGAGAATGCGAGCAGCTGGCGGGTCAGGCTCGCGGCGCGGTTCGAGTTGGAGCGGATCTGCTGGATGTCGTCATAGTCGCTGTCGCCGGGCGCGTGGCGCATCAGCATCAGGTCGCAATGGCCGATGATCGCGGTGAGGATATTGTTGAAATCGTGGGCGACTCCGCCGGCGAGCTGGCCGACCGCCTGCATCTTGGTCGCCTGGGCGACCTGGCGCTTCAGGCGGTCCTCCTCGCTATTGTCTTTCAGCGAGAGAAGCACCGCCGCCTCGCCGAGCCCGCGGGCGCCGGCGACGGTCAGAGCCACCGGCTCGTCGGCATTGGCCTTGAGCCGGACCGCGACGTCGCCCGAGAGGGACGCGCCGCGGGCGAAGCGACGGATCGAATCGGCGACCGCCGCCTTGTCCTCGTCGACGACGAGGTCGCTCGGCCAGGTCGGCATGGCGGTGCGCGACAGCCCGGCGGCTCGGCGGAAGGCGGCGTTCAGATAGACGAAGCGCCCATCGCGATCGGCAAGGGCCAGGCCGAGCGGAAGGATCTCGAGCAGGGCGTTGATGTTGTGCGCCGCGTCCGGGCCGACTCCGCCGATGTCGTCGAGGAGCAGGAACAGGCTCGGCCCGCCTTCCTCCTCGGCCAGCGGGATCTGGAGGATCCGCAGCGCGCCGCCCGCCTTGCCTTCGCGGGCGAAGTGGAACTGGTGCTGCTCGCTCATCACCAGCAGGTCGACCAGCGGAGCACCCGGCGCCACCTCGGCCTCGCCGCCGGCGCGGGCGTGGAAGGCGGCGTTCGCTTCGAGGATCCGGCCGTCGGCGGCGGTGAGGGCGGCCATCAGCCCGGCCTGGGCGATCCGGTGGCCGATCTGGCCCCCGAGCAATATTCGCGCTTCGTCGGCGGCATCCTCTTTGTCGGTCCGGACGAAGCGCCAGAGCAAGGCCCCCCCGCTTTGCCCGGCGGCCCGGACAGAAGCGGCGAGGCGAAGGTCGCCCGTCTCCAGGCCCGCCGCCTCCGCATGGCCGTCGCGCGAGGCGGCGGCGAAGGCCGGGCGAAGCATTTCCCCGAACGGAAGTCCGAGCGGCGGACGGATTCCGAACCAGCGCTCGTAGCGGGAATTGGCGGCGAGCAGTTCACCGGCAGAGTCCGTCACGGCGACGGCGTCGGGCGAAGCTTCGAGGCCGGCGCGGACGAGGGCGAGATCGGTGCCGGCCTCGACCGTCTCCGGCGCCTCGGCGGCACCCCGGCCGATGAACAGCAGAGGCAGGCCGACGGCGACCACCCCGGCGAAGAAGGCCGCCGCGAAAACGGGGCTTCTCAGCGCCCAGAGCAGAAGCGCCGCCGAGGCCGCGGCGGCGGCGAAGACCGCGAGCATGCCGAGGCCGAGGCTCGGCCGGGCGGCCGGGGCGGAGGGGTAAGCGGTCGACATCCGCCGATCCGTGCTTTCTTTCGCTCCCTCAGGTCAAGCTCGGCAATCCCCTAACGGAGGCGAACCCGCCAGCTTTACGCGTCGAAACTGCCTGTCCTTCGCCGCCACTTGCGGCCCGTCCACCACCGCCAGACGAGGATCGAGGCGAAATAGCCGACCAGGGCGCTCAGCACGGCGATGATGAACAGGCCGCTGACCATGGCGAGCGCCGCGTCGGAGAAAAGCCAGGAGAACCATTGCCGGATCGTCGCCTCGCGCCCCGGAACTCCGGCTTGGCCGCCGAGCCCGAGCGAGCTCCCGACGAAATAGGAGGCGGTGAGGAAGAAGGGCGTGGTGAAGGGGTTGGACAGGAAGGTCATCAGGGCGGCGACCGGGATGTTGCCTCGGAACGGGATGCACAGAAGCGCGGAGCCGATGATCTGAAGGCCCGGGATCATGATGAAGATCCCGACGATCAGCCCGACGGCGACCCCGCGCGGAACCGAGCGGCGGGTGAAGCGCCAGAATTCGCTGTGGAGCACTCGCCGTCCGAACGGCTTGACCCAGCGGCTCTCGGCAAGCTCCTCACGCTTGGGCATGTTGCGCCTGGCCCAGCGGGCGAAGCGCCCGGCGCGGTCAGCCACGGTCGCGCAACAGGCGGCCCTGCTCCCGCTTCCAGTCCTTCTCCTTCTGATATTCGCGCTTGTCGGGCGCCTTTCGTCCGCGCGCCAGCGCCAGCTCGACCTTGGCCCGGCCGCGGCTGTTGAAATAGATGGAGAGCGGGACGAGGGTCATGCCCTGGCGGGCGACGGCGCCGTGAAGCTTGGCGATCTCGCGCTCGTGGAGGAGCAATTTGCGGGGGCGCTTGGGCTCGTGATTGTGGCGGTTGCCGTGGCTGAACTCGGGGATGTTGGCATTGATCAGCCAGGCCTGGTCGTCCTTCACCTCGGCATAGCTTTCGGCGATCGAGCCCTCGCCGAAGCGGAGCGACTTCACCTCGGTGCCGGTCAAAGCGATTCCGGCCTCGTAGGTCGATTCGACCGCATAATCGAAACGCGCGCGCCGGTTCTCGGCGACGACCTTCTGCTTGTCGAACGTGGCGGGACGGGGACGGACCATGATCAGGAGATAGGGGTCGCAGCGGCAAAAGCGAAATGGATCATAGCAGCCCCGCATGCGAGAGAGCCGCGTCGACGGACTTGCGGCTCGCTTCCGAGGCCGGCGTCATCGGCAGCCGAAGCTCCGGCGAGACAGCCCGGACCCGCGAGAGCGCATATTTGACCGGCCCCGGCGAGGCGTCGGTGAACAGGGCCGCGTGGAGGGGGTAGAGCCTGTCCTGGAGTCTCAATGCCCCTGCCCAATCCCCTGAAAGACAAGCGTTCTGGAATTCCGCGCACAGCCTCGGCGCGACGTTGGCGGTGACCGAGATGCAGCCGGTGCCGCCCATCGCGGAGAAGCCCAGGGCCATGTCGTCATTGCCGGAGAGCTGGACGAAATCCTCGCCGCAGGCGAGCCTCTGGGCGGAGACCCGGGCGAGGTTGCCCGTCGCGTCCTTGACCCCCGCCACATTGGCGATCCGGGCCAGTCGCGCCATCGTCTCGACGGAGATGTCGGCGACCGTCCTCGCCGGTACGTTGTAGAGGATGATCGGGATATCGACCGCCTCCGCGATCGCGGCGAGATGGGCGTAGATGCCCTCCTGGTTCGGGCGGTTGTAATAAGGCGGGACGTGGAGGGCGGCGTCGGCGCCCGCTTCCCTGGCCGAGCGGGTCAGAGCGATGGCATGGGCGGTGTCGTTGGAGCCGCAGCCGGCGATCACCTTCACGCCCCCCGCCGCCCCTTCGACGGCGAGCTCGATGACCCGCCGGTGCTCGTCGGAAGTGAGGGTGGCCGATTCGCCGGTGGTCCCGCACGGGACCAGGGCATGGCTTCCCTCGCTCACCTGCCAGGACACGAAATCGAGAAAAGCGTGCTCGTCCAACGCTTCGTCCCGGAAAATCGTCACCAGAGCCGGGATCGACCCACGGAACATAGCTGGACTCCTTCAAGTGAGGATAGGGAGCGGCGAACAGGCCGTTCTCGTTCAGGGCCTGATAAGGAGGGGGTTGGCATTCTGTCCAGCATGCATAAAAAAGCGTTGAAGTTGAGCCTTTTGGGCGTGTCCGCCATGTCCGTCGCAGCCGTCGCGGCGGGGGTGAGGCCGATGCACGTCGCCCAAATCCTGCCCGCCGCGGTTCAAAGCCCGATGCCTCCGCCGCCGCAGCGGGTCCAGCCCAGGCCGGCGCCCGCCTATTCGCCAATTCCCTCCTCGGCCGCGGCGGACCTGGCGCGCTGGAACAGCCTGAGGCAGACCGACAGCCTGCCCTTCTCCTCCTACGCCTCCTTCCTGATGAGCCATCGCGGCTGGCCTGGCGAGACGGCGATGCGCCGGACGGCGGAAAAGGCCAATTCGGACGGCGGCTCCGCCATGGAGGTGATCGGATTCTTCAACGCCTTTCCGCCGCTGACCCCGGCCGGCCACGCCCGCCACGCCTTCGCTCTGCACTCTTCGGGCCGAGGCAATGAGGCGCTGGAGGCTGCCCGCAAGGCCTGGACCGGCGGAGTGCTTCCGCAGACCGACGAGGCCCGGATCCTCGGCCAGTTCGGCGGACGCCTGACCACCGCCGACCATGATTCGCGAATGGAGGCCCTGCTCGGCAATGGCGACACCCAGAGCGGGGCGCGGCAATTGCCTTTGGTCTCGGCTCAGCGCCAGGCGCTCTACGCCACCCGACTCGCGTTGCAGACGCGGGCATCCGACGCCGCCGGCCGCCTCTCCATGCTCGGAAATGTGGAAGGCGACCCCGGCCTCCTGATCGACCGCGCCAACTGGCTTCGGGCTTCCGGCCAGAGCCTGGCCGCGCGCCAGCTCATGGCACAGCCGCATCGCCTGATTCGGCAGCCGGCCAATGCGGAAAAATGGTTCGAGTCGATGATGACCCTGGCCAAGGGCGCGGCGAACGACAATCAATGGTCGACCGCCTACGGCATCGCCTCCCAGCTCGACGACGCCTATCCGGCCGGGACCGACGTCAGCACCCGCTCCTACGGCGAGCGCGACGAATATACCAACCTCGCCTGGCTGGCGGGCAATGCCGCGATCAAGCTCGGCCGCCACGCCGACGCGGCGCGGATGTTCGACCGCTACGGCCGAGCCGCCCGTTCGTCGCAGACCCGGACCAAGGGCTTCTACTGGGCTGCCCGCTCGGCGGCCGCCGCCGGCCAGCAGGCGCAGTCCAACAGCTGGCTGGAGCAGGCGGCGGCCAATCAGGACCAGTTTTACGGCCAGCTCGCGCTCGAGCGGCTCGGCCGGCGGGTGATCGCCCCCTCCCCTTCCACCGCCAATCCGTCCACGGCGCAGCGCTCCGCCTTCGCGGCCCGGCCGCTGGTCCAGGCGGCAAGGGGGCTGGGCGACATGGGCCGGTGGAGCGACCAGTCCCTGTTCGTCCGAGCCATCGCCGAGCAGGCCGAGAACGAGAGCGAACGGATCCTCGCCGCCCAGTTCGGCCGGTCGATCGGGCGCCAGGACCTCGGAGTCTGGGTCGCCCGCGAGGCGCGGAACAAGGGCGACAGCTTCTACGATCCTGCCGGATTCCCCGAAGTGACCCTGCCGGGCGCTTACTCGACCCATTGGGGACTCGCCCACGGAATCACTCGCCAGGAAAGCTCGTTCGACCGAGCGGCGGTCAGCCATGCCGGCGCCCGCGGACTGATGCAGCTGATGCCCGGCACCGCGCGCGAGCAGGCCGGCAAGCTCGGCCTTTCCTACGATTTCGGGCGGCTGACCTCGGACCCGGCCTACAATGTCATGCTCGGGACAAGCTATTTCGAGCGGCTGCTCAACCAGTGGGGCGGCTATGCGCCGATGGCGGTGGCGAGCTACAATGCCGGCGCCGGCAACGTGAACAAATGGGTTCGAGCCAATGGCGACCCGCGCGGAAGCACGGACGTCGTCACCTGGATCGAGGCCATCCCTTACTCCGAGACCCGCAACTACGTTCAGCGCGTGCTCGAAAATGCGGTCGTCTACGACGCCATCCGGGCCCGGCGGGGCGGCGGAAGGGCGAACAGCCTGTCTTATTATCTGGGCACGAGCGGGCCGGGCTGATGACTTGCCTCCCCATGAGCGAAGCTCATGGGGAGGGGGACCACCCGGAGGGTGGTGGAGGGGTAGCTGACGAGGCTTGCGTCATTTACCCCTCCACCAGGCTTCGCCTGGTCCCCCTCCCCATCTGGCGATGGGGAGGCAAATCCTGACCGACCGTCCCAATTACATCAGTCCCGAGGGATACCGCCGGCTGCGCGAGGAATATGAGGCGCTGTTCGCGGTCGAGCGGCCGAAGCTGGTCGAGACGATCAGCTGGGCGGCGGGCAATGGCGACCGTTCCGAAAACGGCGATTACATCTACGGCCGGAAGCGCCTCCGCGAGATCGACCGGCGGCTGGGCTGGCTGTCGCGGCGGATGAAGGCCGCAAAGGTGGTCGACGCGACGGCTCAGCCGGAGCGCGGGAGAGTATATTTCGGGGCAATCGTCGAGCTTGCCGACGAGGAGGACAAAAGGCGCACGGTGACTCTCGTCGGCGAGGACGAGACCGATGCCGCGAACGGGCGCATCGCCTGGACCTCGCCTATCGGCCGGGCGATTCGGGGGGCGGCGGTGGGCGACTTGCGCCGAGTGACTCTTCCGGGCGGCGAGCGGGAGCTGGAGATCGTGTCGATCGACTATCCCGAGGTACGCTGAAGCAATTCGCCGGGGAGCATTAGTCGAACGCCTCTCGCGCCAGCTTCTCCACCTCCGGGTCCGCCTCAGGCGGCCTTACCGGCACGGCCGCTTCGAGCGCCTCGGCCACCGCGGTGAGGGCCGCGATCCGGGCCGCTTTCTTGTTGTTGCCGTCGATCGCCGTCCAGGGGCCCCAGCGCGTGTTCGTGCGATCGAACATGTCCCGCGCCGCCGCCAGATAATCGTCGCGCCGGGCGCGGTTGCGGAAATCCTCGGCCGTAACCTTCCAGCGCTTCCAGGGATGGTCGAGCCGGGCCCTCAGCCGCTCGTCCTGGGTTTCCCGGGTGATGTGGAAGAACAATTTGACGATGTTCGTTCCGTCGTAGCTCTGCTGCGCTTCGAACTCGTTGATCTCGTCATAGGCGCGCCGCCATTCGGCCTCGGAGGCGAAGCCCTCGACCCGCTCGACGAGGACCCGGCCGTACCAGCTTCGGTCGAAGATCCCGATCTCTCCTTCGCCCGGAAGCTTGTTCCAGAAGCGCCAGAGGAAGTGACGGGCTTTCTCCTCCGGCGTCGGCGCCCTGACCGGCCAGACCTGGAAGGCGCGCGGGTCCCAGCCCGAGGTCAGGCGCTGGATCGCCCCGCCCTTGCCGGCCGCGTCCCAGCCCTCGCAGACGACCAGGCTTCGCTTGCCGTGGACGATATGGGCGACGAGGATTCGGCCGAGCCGCTCCTGGAGAGCGGCGAGATCGTCGGAATAATTGCCCCGGTAGCGGGCGCCGGATTCGTAGTCGGTAAGGTCGATGGTCACTTTCACCTCGTCACCCCAGCGCAGGCTGGGGTCCATGCGGAGTCTGCATGGATGCCAGCCTGCGCTGGCATGACGGGGGACGGCAACCCTTATTCCGGAGCCACCGCTTTGGCCGGATCCTTCTTCGCCGTGCCCGCCGGCTCGACCAGGCGGATGTTGAGCTCCCTGAGCTGCTTGGCCGATACCACGCCCGGCGCGCCCATCATCAGATCCTCGGCGCGCTGGTTCATCGGAAAGAGGACGACCTCGCGGATATTGGGCTCGCCGGCGAGAAGCATGACGATCCGGTCGATGCCCGGCGCCGAGCCGCCATGCGGCGGCGCTCCGAACTTGAAGGCGTTGATCATTCCGGAGAAGTTCGAATCGACGTCGGCCTGCGAATAGCCGGCGATCTCGAACGCCTTGTACATGATGTCGGGCCGGTGGTTGCGGATCGCGCCCGACGACAGCTCCACGCCGTTGCAGACGATGTCGTACTGGAAGGCGAGGATGTCGAGCGGGTCCATGGTCTCGAGCGCCTCGAGCTCGCCCTGGGGCATCGAGAAGGGATTGTGGCTGAAGTCGACCTTCTTCGCTTCCTCGTCATATTCGAACATCGGGAAGTCGACGATCCAGCAGAACCTGAAGGCATCGTCGCAGATCAGGCCAAGCTCCTCGCCAAGGCGGGTGCGGGCGGCGCCAGCAAGCTTGGTGGCCTGTAGCTCTTTGCCGGCAGCGAAGAAAATGCCGTCGCCGTTGTTCAAACCTACCTTTCTAATGAGTTCAGCCTTTCGGTCTGCACTCAGCCATTTAGCGATAGGTCCTGCAAGTCCCTCGAAATCCGACGGGCTTTCAGCTCGAATGTACGAACTGACCAACTCCTGCTCGTTGACGTTCCGATCTTCATTGAGTTCCATTCGGTCGGCAGAGTCTAGCTCACGGATCATCTTAATTTGATCTTCACGAGCGACGCAGGTGGCATATCCTAAACCGCCATAGCCCTCTGACCGAGCCCAGTTGTTCATATCATCGAAAAACTTACGCGAGCGCTGGCCTGCCGCAGGAGCCGGGATTGCGCGTACAATCCCGCCGCCTTCGATAATGCGCGCAAAGAGGCCAAAATCGCTGCCTCGGAAAATATCCGTTACATCGACAATTTCGATCGGGTTCCTGAGATCCGGCTTGTCGGAGCCGTATTTGAGCATCGCCTCCTTGTAGGGGATTCGCGGAAACTCGCCGGCGGGCGTGACCTTCTTGCCGTCCGCGAACTCCTCGAAGACTCCGGCGAGGATCGGCTCCAGCGCCTGGAACACGTCCTCCTGGGTCACGTAGCTCATCTCGAAATCGAGCTGGTAGAATTCGCCGGGGCTTCGGTCGGCGCGGCCGTCCTCGTCGCGGAAGCAGGGGGCGATCTGGAAATAGCGGTCGAAGCCGGCGACCATGATTAGCTGCTTGAACATCTGCGGCGCCTGCGGGAGCGCGTAGAATTTTCCCGGATGGACCCGGCTCGGGACGAGATAGTCGCGGGCGCCCTCGGGGCTGGAGGCGGTGAGGATGGGAGTCTGGAACTCGGTGAAGCCGGCGTCGACCATGCGGCGGCGGATCGAGGAGATGACCTGGCTTCGAAGCACGATGTTGCGGTGGAGACGCTCGCGGCGAAGGTCGAGGAAGCGGTAGCGAAGGCGGATTTCCTCCGGATAGTCCGCCTCGCCCGCGACCGGAAGCGGAAGCTCCTCGGCAGCGGACTGGACGACGACCTCCTCGGCCGAAACCTCGATCTCGCCGGTCGGAAGGTTCGGGTTGGCCGCATCGACGCCGCGCGAGACGACCTCGCCGACGATCGTCACCACCGACTCGGCCCGCAGATGCTCGAGAGCCCGCAACGGCGCGCTGTCGGCCTTGGCGACGATCTGGGTCAGCCCGTAATGGTCGCGCAGATCGACGAAGAGCACCCCGCCATGATCGCGCTTGCGGTGGATCCAGCCCGAAAGCTTCACTCGCTCCCCGACATGGGAGGGGCGGAGCTCGCCGCAATGATGGGTGCGATAGGCGTGCATGGCGGGCGCTTTCTAAGGCTTTTTCCACAGATTTGAGGATGGGGGCGCTTCGCCACGCAGCCTTGCTTTGTCAAGCGGTGAGGCCGTCGCTATGAGGCCTCGCGATGCACATTCACCCGCTGATTACCGATTCCGATTCGCTGAAGTCCCTTTGCGAGCGCCTGGCCAGGCAGCCGTTCGTTGCGGTCGACACCGAATTCATGCGCGAGAACACCTATTGGCCGGACCTGTGCCTGATCCAGATCGGCGACGTCGACGAGGCGGCGGCGATAGATCCCAAGGCCGACGGGCTCGACATGACTCCCCTGCTCGACCTGCTCGTGAACAACGAGGACGTGCTCAAGGTCTTCCACGCCGGAAGCCAGGACATCGAGATCATCTACAACATCACCGGCCGGACTCCGCATCCCCTGTTCGACACCCAGATCGCGGCGATGGCATTGGGGCTCGGCGAGCAGGTCGGTTATTCCAACCTGGTCGAGAGCCTGGTCGGAAAGAGCCTCGACAAGGGCGCGCGCTTCACCGACTGGGGCCGCCGTCCGCTCGACCGGCGCCAGATCGATTATGCGATCGGCGACGTCACCCACCTCGCGGCCCTGTTCCCGAAGATGCTCGAGCGCCTTCGGCGGACCGGGCGCGGCGAATGGCTCGACGAGGAGATGGAGAAGCTCGCCGATCCTTCCAATTACGAGAACGACCCGGCGCTCGCCTGGAAAAGGATCCGGATCTCGAGCCGCAAGCCCGAAGTGCTGGGCCGGCTGAAGGCTCTCGCCGCCTGGCGCGAGCAGGAGGCCCGGGGCAAGAATCTGCCGCGCGGGCGGATCATGAAGGACGAGACGATCGCCGACGTTGCCGCCCATCCGCCGGCGAGCCAGGACGCACTGGCCCGGGTTCGGGGGCTCTCGCCCGCCTGGGCCGGCAACGAGATCGGAGTCCGGCTGATGGCGGCGCTGGCCAATGCGGTGCCGATGCCGGCCGACGAGCTTCCCGCGCGGGAGGACAGGGGCCCGGGGCTGGGCAAGGAGGGCGCCCTGGTCGCCGATTTGCTGAAGCTGCTTCTCAAGATCCGCTCCCGGGAGAGCAATGTCGCCGCCCGGCTGATCGCCCGAACCGAGGAGCTGGAGATGCTCGCGGCCGGGCGGCGCGAGGGCCTGGCGATCCTCGAGGGCTGGCGCTTCGACCAGTTCGGCCGCGACGCCCTCGACCTGGTCGAAGGGCGGCTGGCCTTCGCGGTGCGCGGCGGCAAGCTGGTGATGACTCTGACGGCGGACGGCGAATGAGGATTTTGGCGATAGCGGCGATGCTCACGGCGGGCTGCGCGACGGTACCGGCGGCGGAGGCAGAAGGTGGCGGCAAATGCGATGCCACCAAGGCGCAGGCGCTGATCGGCCGCGAGCGAGGCCCCCAAGTCGGTGACGAGGCGTTGCGGCTGACCGGTGCGACCCGTCTGCGCTGGATCGCGCCCGGCACCGCGGTGACGATGGATTATCGCGAGGACCGGGTGAATTTGCGGGTCGATTCGGCGGGCCGGGTGGTGAAGGTCGACTGCGGCTGATTCTACCGTCGTCCCAGCGAAGGCTGGGACCCCGTGGGGTGAAGAATTCGGCGCCTTTCACCCGCCGGGGCTCCAGCCTTCGCTGGGGCGACGAGTCACTTCGCCACCATCTCCGCCTTGCAGCCGAGCGCCGAGGCGAGCTTCCTCAGGCGGCGGTCGACGGTCTCGCCGTAGAGGGCCTCCTCCCCCTTCGGCAGGACGAGTCGGATGACCTCCCCGTCCCGCTCGAGCCGGCTTCGCTCCAGGCTCGACGCCAGGCCGCCGCTGAGGCGCTGGCCGAGCCTCATGGCGAGGCCCCAGCGCGAGGCGCAGCCGAGCTCGTCCGGGCTGCACAAGGCGGCGACGCGTCCGTCGGGAAAAACGCGGCCGCCGCCGAAATTGGAGAAGAGCGCCTGGGCCACCATCACCCGGCCGCAGACGTCGATGCCGACCCAATTGCCGTGAAGCGCCATCTCGACCCCGCGTTCGGCGCGGAAGTCGGGATGGGCCTGCCAGGCGACGTCGGCGAGCAGGCAGGCGGCGAGTCGGAGCCGGGCGTTGGCGGGCGAATCGGAGAAGATGGGCGCGATCCAGCGGTCGAGCAGGTCGCCATGCTCGCCGAATCGGCTGAGGCCCCGGCCGGCGTCCCGCGCGGCCTCGATCAGCGGGTCCTTGCTTCGCTCCCGGGCGGGGAGCTCGTGGTAGAGCAGGCCCTCGCGGATCCCGAAGCTGGAGACGATGAGCTCGCTCGGCTCCAGCGCCTCGACCAAGGCCGAGAGGATGAGCTTCGCATTGGGCAAGGTCGGAATCCGGGACGCGGTCAGCATCGGCATGCTCTTGGGGTCGCTCCGGCTCAGCGAGGCGATCAGCTTCCTCAGCTCGGCCGGCCGCTCCGGGGGCATCCGGTAATGGTGGGTGATCGGAAGCGGGTAATCGCGGGAGATGATGTCGAGCCGGGCGAGCGCGCGCCAGGAGCCGCCGACCATGTAGAAGGGCCTGCCCCGGCCGCGCGCTCCGAGGCCGGATTCCTCCAGAGCCCGGCCGAGACGGCGGCGCAGCTTCTTCTCGGCCGCGGCGTCGGGATTTCCGATGCGCAGGACTCCGAAGGGAAGCGAAATGCTGGTGTGAACGGCTCCGCCGCCGACGTCGGCGAGCTCGAGGCTGCCGCCGCCGAGATCGCCCACCAGCCCGTCGGCGTCCGGAAAGCCCGAAAGCACGCCTTCCGCCGCCAGCCGACCTTCCTTCTCGCCGGAAATGACCTTGGGCTCGAAGCCCAGCGCCCGGACCTCGTCGAGGAAGGAATCGCCGTTGCTGGCGTCGCGGACGGCGGCGGTGGCGAGGACCCGGACGTCGCGCACCTTCATCTGGCCGACGAGCAGCCGGAATCGGCGAAGCGCCGCGAGCGCCCGGGTCTTCGGGCCCTCGCCGAGCATGCCGGTCTCGCCCAGCCCCTTGCCGAGGCCGGCGAGCACCTTCTCGTTGAAGATGATCGAGGGCGCCCGCGGCGCCCCGGAATAGACGACGAGGCGCACCGAGTTGGAACCGATGTCGACGACCGCCATCGGCTCGGCATGCGGAGCCGCACCGCCCCTCACGGGCCGCGCCGCAGGCGCAGCTTGGGAACCGACCCGCTCTCCTTGAGCGCGGCGCCTCGGCCGGAGAGGGACGGATTGGTCATGAAATAATGGTGGAGATTGAACGTGCGCTCCTCCTCCGGGCCGAGCCGCTCGTAGCTTCCGTCGGGATGAAGGCGCCAGCTTTGCTCGTTGTCGATGAGGTTGGCGACCATGACCTGGTCAAGCACCTGGGCGTGGACGGTAACGTTCTGAAGCGGGAGCATATATTCGACCCGGCGGTCGAAATTGCGCGGCATCCAGTCGGCCGAACTGATGTACACCCGCGCCTTGCGGCTGGGCAGCTCCTCGCCATTGCCGAAGCACCAGATCCGGCTGTGCTCGAGGAATCGTCCGACGATCGACTTGACCCGGATGTTTTCGGAAAGGCCGGGCACTCCGGGGCGAAGGCAGCAAATGCCGCGGATGACGAGATCGATCTGAACCCCCGCCTCGCTTGCCTCGTAGAGCTTGTCGATAATGGCCTGGTCGACGATCGAGTTCATCTTGGCCCAGATGTCGCCGGGGCGGCCGGCGCGAACATTCTCGATCTCCGCCTCGATCAGGGTGAGAAGCTCGTCGCGCATCTGGTGCGGCGAGGTCGAGATCAGCTCGAGATTGCGCGGCTCGACATAGCCGGTGATGTAGTTGAACAGCTGGGCGACGTCGCGGCCGACCCGGGGATCGGCGGTGAAGAAGCTGAGGTCCGTGTAGATGCGCGCCGTCACCGGATGATAGTTGCCGGTGCCCAGGTGGCAGTAGGTGCGGTAGCCGCGCTCCTCCCGGCGAACCACCATCGAGACCTTGGCGTGGGTCTTCCAGTCGATGAAGCCGTAGACGACCTGGACTCCGGCCCGCTCGAGCGCCGAGGCCCAGAGCAGATTCTGCTCCTCGTCGAATCGAGCCTTGAGCTCGACCACCGCGGTCACCGACTTGCCCGCCTCCGCCGCGTCGATCAGAGCCCGGATCACTGCCGACTGCTTGCCGGCGCGGTAGAGGGTCTGCTTGATCGCGATGACGTCGGGATCGGCGGCGGCCTGCTTCAGGAACTCGACGACGACCTCGAAGCTCTCGTAGGGGTGGTGGACGACGATGTCCTTGGTCTGGATGGCGGCGAAGCAGTCGCCGCCATGCTCGCGGATCCGTTCGGGGAAGCGCGGAGCGAATGCCGCGAACTTCAGATCCGGCCGGTCCTCCTCGTAGAGCGCGTCGAGATCGGCAATTCCGAGGAAACCGGTCGATTCGGTGACGATCGCCTCGGCCGCCCCGACTCCGTCGCGCACCATGTCGACCAGCTCCGCCGGCATCTCGGCGGAGAGCTTGAGGCGGATGACGCTTCCGCGACGGCGGCGCTTGATCGCGCTTCGGAAGTAGCGGACGAGATCCTCGGCTTCCTCCTCGACCTCGATGTCGCTGTCGCGAAGGATCCGGAAGGCGCCGCCGCCGACCAGCTCATGGTCCGGGAAGATGGCGGCGATATTGCGCCGGATGAGAGTCTCCACCGCGATGTAGCGCGCTTCGGCTCCCGGCAGACGGATGAAGCGGGGCAAGGTCGAGGGCACCATTACCAGCTCGCGGATCGGCGCCCCGGTGTCCCGGTGGTTGAGATCGAAGATCAGCGAGAAGCCGCGATTGGGGATGAACGGGAACGGATGGGCTGGATCGATCGCCTGGGGGGTCAGGACCGGGAAGATCTGCTCGCGGAAATGGCGTTCGAGCCATTCGGCCGATTCCGAATCGATGGCGCCGCTTCCGATCACCGCGACTCCGGCATCGGCCAGCGCCCGGCGAAGCTCGGACCAGACCTTCTGCTGGTTTCGCATGAGATCGTCGGCTTCGGCGGCGACCGCGGCGAGCTGCTGGGCCGGGGTGAGCCCGTCGGCCGAAGCCTCCTCGACTCCGAGCTGGCGGTGCGCCTTGAGGCCGGCGACCCGGACCATGAAGAATTCGTCGAGGTTGCTTCCCGAGATGGAGAGGAAGCGAAGCCGCTCAAGCAACGGGTGAGCGAGGTTGCAGGCCTCCTCGAGGACCCGCCGGTTGAAGGCGAGCCAGCTCAGCTCGCGGTTGAAATAGCGCTTCCGAGCCGCCGGCGGCGGCTCGGGCAAGGACGATGGGGCGGTCTCGTTCATTACGGCTGAATTCTCGCCCTCTTGATCATGCCGTCTTCCGAGAGAGCGCGCTTCACCATCGCCACCGTCATTCGGCGATGATGCGACAAAGCGGCGCGGTCGAGCGCGGCGACGACCTGCAGAACGGCCACATAGGAACGTTCGATCCGCGGCACAATGAACGCGGGGACCTCGGGCGGGACGGCGATTCCGCGGTCGCCGAGCAGCTTGACGATGAGATCGCCGATCAGCCGGTCGTCGGGACCTTCGATGGCGACGCGCGGGGTGGCCGCCAGGCGCGAGCCCAGATCGGGAAGCTCGACCTTCCACGAGGGCGGAGGAGAGTCGGCGACGATGAGCAGAGGCCGGCGCGACAGCTGGGCCTCGTTCCAGGCGTGGAAGAGGGCTTCCTCGTCATGGTCCTCGGCATTGTCGAAGAGGCGGCCGCCCGTCTTGCGGACGAACAGCCGGCCCAGCAGGCTTCGCCCCGATTTGCGCGGCCCGGTGACGAGGGTGGCCATGACCGGCCACAGCGACCAGCGTTTCAGATGCTCGAAGGCGTCCCGGTTGGACACGGAGATGAGGAAATCCTCATCGCGGTCGGCTACCGGCCAGTCGAGCGGCAGCGCGATCTGGGGCATTTCAGTCGCCGCCCCGCGACAGGCGCAGGCTGTTGCCCGAGCCGGAGACCCGCCAGCCCTGCGATTCGAGCGCGGCCGCGAGGGCGCCGGGCTCGCCCATATAGCTCACCCGCATCGACGAGGTGCCGCCGGCCGAGGGATTGGTGGTAAAGGCCGAAGTGACCCCGGGAACCCGGCTTACCGCCAGCTCCGCCCGGCCGATCGCCGCCTGGTCCGGAGTGTCCACCTCGATTCGAAGGACGGTCACCGCTCCGACCGGAGCGGTGCCCGGGGGCGGCAGCGGCCGAGGCGTATCCACGACCACGGGCTCCTCCCGCTCGACGATCTCCTCGACCAGAGGCGGCTCGGGGACGATCAGCGACGGATCGGGAGTCAGCTCGCCGGCGGCAAGCGCCCGGGTGTAGAGCAGGTCGAGGCCGCGCACGCCCTCGTCGAGGAGCCGAGGGATGGCGGCGCTGTTCTCCGCCCGGAGCGTGAACTGGCCGAGAACCCGATTGTCGGGGCCGTGGCGGGCGATGAAGGTCCCGACCGCGGGTCCGCCCGGGAAGAGGCGCTTCAGATGCACTTCAGGCACGATCACGTCGGCGGCGCCATATTGGTCGAGAAGCATCCGCCACCAGGCCCGGCCGGGCCGGCGGGTCTGGGCGACGTTGAGAAGCAAGGGGTCGATCCCGGAGCCGGTCGGCCGGACGTAATCGACCGGGCTGTTGCCGGTGCGGTAGCGGGCCCAGGCGCGCTGCCATTCGTTGCGCGATTCGAAGCTCTGGTAAGAGGAGCCGGTCAGCATCGCCGGGATGACCAGCACCGGCGCCGAACGGCGGACCGAGCCGCTGACCCCGAGCAGCTGGCCGGTGCGGGCGCGGTCGAAGAGGACGCCCAGCGTGGCGATATAGCGTTTCGGGCCGATCTGCTCATGCTCGACGACGATTCCCGCGACCATCCCGTTGAGGGCCGCGTCGGTGAGGCCGGGCGCCTGCTCGACGGGTCGGTTGTTGGTCTTTGCCCAGAGCGCCTTCCAGCCCTTCTGCTGGGCCTGGCGCCAGCCCTCCTCGCGGGCCTTGTCGGCGGTTTCGGCGCTGACGTCGACCTCGACTCCGGTGATCTCGAAGGTGCTGGCGCTGTCGATCGGAGGAACTCCGCGGTCGGCGCCCTCCAGTTGCGCCCAGACCCCCCGGCCCGCCACGAGGGAGGCAAGGAGGGCGACGAGCAGGAGGGACAGACGGGCGGTCGGCTTCACGCCCGCCTTTTGGCGAGTTGGGCGTGGAAATCCAAGCGTGAACTCGCTTCCCGGCGAAGGCCGGGACCCAGTCCTTCCACCTTCGCCGCTGGGCCCCGGCCTTCGCCGGGGAACAAAGGGCTTCAATATCGTCGGCGCAGGCTTTAGTCGGCGGCGATGGGCGACGGCGACAGCTATACTTACGCGAGAGCGGGCGTTTCGATCGCGGCCGGCAACGCCCTGGTCAGGGCCATCGCCCCGCTCGCCAAATCGACCGCACGGCCGGGCGCGGACGCCTCGCTCGGCGGCTTCGGCGGCTTCTTCGACCTCAAGGCCGCGGGCTATCGCGATCCGCTGCTGGTCGCCGCCAATGACGGGGTGGGCACCAAGTTGAAGCTCGCCATCGATTCCGGCCGGCACGAGGGCGTCGGGATCGACCTCGTCGCCATGTGCGCCAACGATCTGATCGTGCAGGGAGCGGAGCCCCTCTTCTTCCTGGACTATTTCGCGACCGGGAAGCTCGATTCGGGCATTGCCGAGCGGGTCGTCGCCTCGATCGCGGAGGGCTGCCGCCAGGCGGGCTGCGCCCTCATCGGCGGCGAGACGGCGGAGATGCCCGGAATGTATGCCGAGGGGGATTACGACCTCGCCGGCTTCTGCGTCGGAGCGGTGGAGCGGGATGAGGCGCTTACCGGGACGAAGGTCGCGGCTGGGGACGTCATCGTCGGTCTCGCTTCCTCGGGAGTCCACTCGAACGGCTTCTCGCTGGTCCGGCGTCTCGCCGCGGACAAAGGCTGGAAGCTGGACCGGCCGGCCTTGTTCGACCCGGCCGAGCTTCTCATCGAGGCGCTGCTGGCGCCGACCCGGATCTACGTCCGCTCGCTGCTGCCGCTGGTTCGCGCCGGAAAGGTCCGGGCCATGGCCCATATCACCGGCGGCGGCCTGCTCGAAAACGTCCCGCGGGTCCTGACCGACGGCCTCCACGCCCGGATCGACGCCGGCGCCTGGCCTCAGCCGCGGCTGATGGCCTTCCTCCAGGCCCAGGGCAATATCGAGCCGGAAGAGATGGCACGGACCTTCAATTGCGGGGTCGGGATGGCGGTGATCGTTGCGCAAGACGATGTGAACTACGTCACTCATGCTCTTGAAGAACAAGGTGAAATACCGTTCGTTATTGGCCGCGTGGAGACGGGCTCGAAGGGCTGCACCGTCGCCGGCCCCGCCGGAAGCTGGAGCGCTCGGGGGGACTGGACCGCGACCCATCATGGCTGACCGGGTGCGAGTCGGCGTGCTCGTATCGGGGCGCGGCACCAACATGGTCGCCTTGAGCGAATATAAGAGGCGGGAGGCGCGAAGCTACGAACTGGCTCTCGTCGCCTCCAACGTGCCGGAGGCCCGCGGCCTCGTCGTCGCCAGGCGGCTCGGGATTCCCGTCTGGGCCGAGAGCCACAAGGGCATGGAGCGCGACGAATTCGACCATCTGCTGGACCTGGCGCTGCGCGAGGCGGGCGTCGAGGTCGTGGCTCTGGCAGGCTATATGCGGCTGCTGTCGGGCGAGTTCATCGCCAGGTGGAAGGGCCGGATCCTCAACATCCACCCTTCCCTCCTCCCGGCCTACAAGGGCCTCGACACTCACCGGCGTGCGCTGGAGGCGGGCGAGATCTGGGTGGGCTGCTCGGTCCATCTCGTCACCGACGAGCTCGACGGAGGGCCCGTCCTCGCCCAGGCCAAGGTCCGGGTGCGCGAGCGGGAGACGGCGGAGCAGCTTGCCGAGCGGGTGCTCAAGGAGGAGCACCGGCTCTATCCCGAAACGCTCGACGCCTTCGCGGCCCGCCTGCTTCCGCGTCGCGAAATCATTTCGGGAGGCCACGAACCATGAGCGGCGACAAGCAGACGCCGGCGGAGCGCAAGGAGGCGGCCGCAATCCGGCGGCGCTGGATCACGCTCGGCGAGGTGCTGGCGGTGATCGGGGTCCTGATTTCGGGCCTGGCGCTGTGGAACAGCTGGTCCGAGCGGAGCACGGCCGAGAAAGAGCGGATCGCGGAAGAGGCGAAGCAGGCGAACGTGTCCCGAACCCTCCTCCTCAGGGCCGGCGGCGGCGGCAAGCGCCTCGCTCTGACGGCCCACGATCCGAACCAGGCGATCCAGGGCCAGACCCTGCTCTTTCCCTCCGCCTTCGGCCTCGGAGCGTTCGACACGACCGAGCCCAGGATCGAAGCGGAGTGGGTGAAGCGCGCGATCAGGAAGGCGGACGAGAAGGACGAGAAGATCCGCGGCGATGCCCGGTTGCCGGTTGCCATCACCACCCGGTTCGTCGCCGACAGGGGCAGCTTCACGGACACCGCCCTCTACGACATCGGCTACAGGGAGAGCGGGGGCGGCCTGTTCGAAGGCAGGGAAGTGGAGCTCAAGGGCCTGTCGCTGATCGGCAGGACCACCGCGGCCAAGGCGCAGGAGCAGCTCGACTCGCTTTGGACGAGGAGAGCCGGATAGGTCTGTCTCGCCTGATTCCTCCCCCGCAAATGCGGAGAAGGAATTTATCGGGTTACCCCACGATCTCTTCGGGCTTGAAGAAGAAGTCGATCTCGATCGCCGCATTCTCGGCGCTGTCGGAGCCGTGGACGCTGTTCGCCTCGATCGACTCGGCGAACTCCTTGCGGATCGTCCCCTCGTCGGCATTGGCGGGATTGGTGGCGCCCATCACCTCGCGGTTGCGGGCGACGGCATTGTCCCCTTCCAGCACCTGAACGACGACCGGGCCCGACGTCATGAAGGCGACGAGATCGTTGAAGAAGGGGCGCTCGCGGTGGACTCCGTAAAAGCCCTCGGCCTGCTCGCGGCTCATCCGGATCCGACGCGAGGCGACGATTCGAAGGCCCGCCTCCTCAAGCTTGGCGGTGATCGCTCCGGTAAGGTTGCGGCGGGTCGCGTCGGGCTTGATGATCGAGAAAGTGCGTTCGGTCGCCATGGCCGGCCTGTGCTCCGTTGATTTGAGGTGGATTTGGCGGGTTCTCTAGGGGCGGGACCCCGTCAGCGCAAGGCTCAGGGCCCCTGCACCCATTTCCCGCGCTCGTCCTGCTTCCAGTAGCGGGCCTCGACGTCGGGCCGCCCCTTGAGCGCCCGCCATGCGTCGCGTGCCCCCTCGCGGCCGTCATTGTCGAAGAAGTAGAAGGTTCGGGCGAAGCCGAGCGCCTCCTCGCGCCAGCGGCCGTCGGCGACGGCGATGTTGGTGGCGCCGTTCACCGCCGAAGCCTCGGGCGACAGGAAGACCGGCTGGGCCTCCGGCCGTTCGCGGCCGTGGGGGAGGAAGCTCTCCCTGGCATAGCTCCACAATTGCTCGTCGAGCCGAGCCAGCAGATCGGGTTCCGCCACCACCAGGAGCCGCTCGCCGCCCGCAAGCACCTTCTCGGCAATGCTCGGTAGCACCCGCTCGAGCGGCGAGGCGGTCAGGTGGTAGAAGTCGACGATCACCCCTCGAAATTATCCGCCACGAAGCGGTCGAGCAGGGCCACTCCGTAGCCGGTCGCGCCCTTGTCGTGGAGGTGGCTGGCCTTGTCGGCCCAAGCCATTCCGGCGATGTCGAGATGGGCCCATTTGACGCCCGTCTCGACGAAGCGCTGGAGGAAGGCCGCGGCGGTGATCGAGCCGCCTTCCCTCGGGCCGACATTCTTCATGTCCGCGATCGGCGAATCGATCAATTTGTCGTAGGGATCGCCGAGCGGCATCCGCCACAATTTGTCGCCGCTCGCGGCACCCGCCGCCAGAAGCTGCCCGGCGAGGCCGTCGTCGTTCGAGAACAGGCCGGCATATTCGTGGCCGAGCGAGATGATCATCGCCCCGGTCAGGGTGGCGAGGTCGACGATCACTTCCGGCTTGTACTCACGCTGGGCCCAGGTCATCGCGTCGCACAGGACGAGCCGCCCTTCCGCGTCGGTGTTGATCACCTCGATCGTCTGGCCCGACATGCTCGTGACGACGTCGCCGGGGCGCTGGGCCTTGCCGTCGGGCATGTTCTCGGCGAGCGCGCAGACCGCGACGACGTTCGCCTTCGCCTTGCGGCCGGCGATGGCCGCCATCGCCCCGGCGACGGCTCCGGCGCCGCCCATGTCCCACTTCATCGCCTCCATTCCGGCGGCCGGCTTGATCGAGATTCCGCCCGTGTCGAAGGTGATGCCCTTGCCGATCAGGACGACCGGCCGCGCCTTCGAGTCGGCGGCGCCGTTCCAGCGCATCACCAGCAGCCGCGGCGGCCGGACCGAGCCCTGGGCGACCCCGAGCAGCGCAAGCATGCCGAGCGCCCGCATCCGCTCCTCGTCGAGGATTTCGAACTCGACCCCGAGCGGCTCCAGCCGGTCGCGGCACCGCTCGACAAAGCTTTCGGGATAGAGGATGTTGGCCGGCTCCGTGACCAGCTCGCGGGTGAAGGACAGGCCGTCGAGCAAGGCCGCCCGGTCGTTCCAGGCGGAGCCGGAATCGCCGCCGCCGACGATGATCACTTCTTCGAGCGTGGGCTTCTGCTTCTTGGTAAGCCTGGTCCGATATTGATCGAAGCGCCAGCTCCGAGCCGAGGCGCCGAGTCCGATCCGGGCGGCGGACTCGGCGTCGAGACCGAGGCCGGTCAAATCGACGACGAGGCGGGTCTCGCCGGAGGTCAGGAGCCGGGCCGCGAGCGCTCCGCCGACTTTCTCGAACAGGCTTTCGTCCTGGCGGCGGTCGCCGAGCCCGATCAGAAGCAGGCGCCGGGCGCCCTCCCCTTCGGCGACGAAAGTCTCGGCGACCGAGGCGGCCTCGCGCTCGAAGCGCTGGGCTTCGGCGGCACGGGCGGCGACGGCGCGGACGGCGGGATCGAAGCCGGAGAGGCGGTCGGCGATCATATCCTCGCTCCAGACCGGAAGGGCGAGCGCATAGGCACCGGCAGGGCGTTCACTGGCGAAGCTGATTTTCATGGGCGGTACTTTGCTCCTGGCTGCGGCCCCAAGCCTCTAGGCGCTTCGCCCCGCCGCTGCAAAGGGGGGTGGGGCCGTAGCTCGTCATCCCGGCGGAAGCCGGGACCTCGGG
>JBAWCC010000145.1:0-11812 GCA_049590095.1 Allosphingosinicella sp.
GCCAGCCGGCGAGCGCCGCCGTCGCGCCCGGATCGCCGTCGCCGAGCAGGATCCGGTCCACCGCTTCCTCGGCGCCGAGCGCGTAGGCCAGCCTCTGCGGCCGCCCGGCATCGTCCGGACCGCGTTCGGCCGCTGTCGTCAGTCTTTTCGCCGACCGGTTCGAAAGACGCAGCCGCGCGGCGACCCCGGCCGCTTGCCCTGAGTCGGCCGGGAGCAGAGCGGCGAGCCGACGAAGTGCGTGGGGCTCCACTCCGGCTTCCGACTCCCGCCGCACAAGCCTCGCCAGCCGCTCGACCCCGTCGGACCCGATCTCCGGCAGCACCGGCTTCAAAATGCCCCGATCGACCATCAGCCGGACGGCGTCGACGGGCTTCGGCAGAGCGAGCAGCTTGGTCAGCTCGTCGGCGATCCGCTCTCGCGACAGCGCCATCAGGTCGTTCGCCCGCTCGGCGCAGGCGTCGAGCCCCGCCTCGTCCGGCTCCCCGGCTCCAAACCGGGCGAAGAAGCGGAAGAAGCGAAGGATCCTGAGATGGTCCTCCGCGATCCGGGTGAGCGGATCGCCGATGAAGCGGACGCGCCGAGCCTCGAGATCGGCCTCGCCGCCGAAATAGTCGACGACCTCGAGGGTCGCCGGATCGGCGAGCAGGGCGTTGATCGTGAAGTCGCGCCGGGCGGCGTCCTCCCGCCAGTCGTCGGTATAGGCGATGGTCGCCCGGCGGCCGTCGGTGGCGACGTCGCGCCTCAAGGTCGTGACCTCCACCGGCCTGCCGCCGATGACCGCCGTGACGGTGCCGTGGGCCAGCCCCGTCGGTACCGCCTTGATCCCGGCGGCGGCGAGCCGCTCCATCACCGTCCCGGGCGACAGGCGGGTGGCGAGGTCGACGTCGCTCACCGGCAGTTCGAGAAGGGTATCGCGCACGCACCCGCCGACATAGCGAGTCGCGCCCTCGTGGGCAGACAAGGCGCGCAGGAGCGGCTTCATTCCGGCCCGATGCTGCCAGGACGCCTTGGGCAGCTTCATTCGACCAGCTCCAGCAGCCGCGACAGGTTGACGATCATCGCCGCCGTGGCGCCCCAGATCCGGCGGCCCTCCCATTCTATCTCGTAATAGCTGCGCTCGCGGCCCTGCCACATCGCCGTGCGAACCCTCTGGTGCCGGGGATCGAGCAGGAAATGGAGCGGCGCCTCGAACATCGCCGCGACCTCGCCGGGCTGGGGCTCGAGGTCGAGACCGGGCGGGACCACCCCGACGATGGGCGTGACCTCGAAGCCGGTGACCGTGCGGTAAAGGTCGGCGGCGCCGATCACCTCGACCGCATTTCGGGGTAGGGCGATCTCCTCCTCCGCCTCGCGAAGCGCCGCGGCGACCGGGCCGTCGTCCCCGGGGTCGATCCGCCCGCCGGGGAAGCTGATCTGCCCGGGATGCCTGCGCATCGACTTGGGCCGCTCGGTGAGGATCACGGTCGGCCGGGCGTGGTCGACCACCGCCACCAGCACCGCCGCCGGAGTAAGCTCGGCCCCGGCGCTTGCGAGCCCGTCGCCTTCCAGGACGTCCCCTTCAAGCAGGATCGGCCGCCGCTGACGCCCCCGCTCGAGCGCTCCGCGCAGCCGCCCGGCGAGGCCCGTCACTCCGGCCCCATCGGGAAGAAGATCCCGCCGCTCCACAGACCGGGCGGGTCGCCGCCGGCGATCGCGAGCTCGGCCAGCTCGTAATAGACCGGTCGGGCGACCAGCGCGTCGAGCCCGCCGCGGACCCGCACATAAGGGTGCGGCCCTTCAGGTCCGGACTCGAAGCGCAAAGGGTGGTCGCGGCCGGCGACGACGAGGTCGCCGGTGTTGAGCCGGAAGGCGAGGCTCATCGTCTCGCCTTTGCCCTCGACCTTGAGCTCGACGGCGACGAAGGGCGCGTCCTCGACCTGGATGTCGAGCTTCTCGACCGGAGTCACCAGGACGAAGCGGCCGTCCGGCTCGCGCCTCAAAATGGTCGAGAACAGGCGGACCATCGCCTGCCGGCCGATCGGGCTGCCCTGGTGGTGCCAGATTCCGTCGCGGGCGATGCGCATCTCGCTGTCGCCGCAATGGGTCGGGTCCCATTTGTCGACCGGCGGCAGCTTCTTCTCCTCCGCCAGGCGCGCGATTTCGGCCAGGGAGAGGCCGGCAAGGTCTTCGGGAGGAGCGGGCATCGGCATGATGCGGGCGACTCTGGCGGGGCGGGAGCCCGGCGGCAAGCCTTGCCGCCTCGGTTCGACCCTCCTATCCGGCGCCATGGCCAGAGAGTTCGAAGGCGCGCGGACGGCGATCGTCACCGGCGGCGCGAGGCGGATCGGCGCCGCTCTGTGCCGCGCCCTCGCCGAGGACGGCTGGCACCTGCTCATCCATTGCCGCCGGTCGACCGAGCAGGCGGAGGCGCTGGCGGCGGAGCTGGGCGAGGCCGAGTTCGTCGCGGCCGATCTCGAATCCCCCGATTCGGCGAACCGGGTTATGGCTGCCCTGGACGGGCTTCCGCCGGCCCGGCTGCTGGTCAACAACGCGTCGCGTTTCGCTTACGACGGCGCCGACGACTTCACCCTCGAAAGCTGGGAGGCGCATTTCGCGACCAATTTGCGGGCGCCGGCCTTCCTTTCGCAAGCTTTCGCCGCCCAAGCGGAGGGCGGAGGCCTGATCGTCAACCTTCTCGACTCCAAGCTCGCCCAGCCGAATCCCGATTTCTTCAGCTACACTGTCTCCAAGCTCGGGCTCGCCGGCCTGACGGAGCTTTGCGCCAGGGCCTGGGCCGAGCGCGGGATCCGGGTCTGCGGGATCGCGCCTTCGGTAACGCTGGTCTCCGGCGCCCAGCGGAATTTCGATTCGGTCCACGGCCTCAACGCGCTCCGGCGCGGGGTAGAGGTCGAGGAGATCGTCGCCGCGCTCCGCTTCATCGTTGCAACGCCGACCTTTACCGGCCAGACGATCACTCTCGACGGTGGGCAGCGCTTCCTCGGCCTTCCCCGCGACGTGCAATTCCTGGAGCCGGACGATGAATGAGGCGGTGAAGCTGGACGGCCTCGTGCCCGAGCGCCTCGCGCCCAGGAGCCGCAAGATCGTGCTCGACGAATATTGCGTCGCGGCCGATATCGGATTTCACGATTTCGAGGTCGGAGCTCCGCAGCGGCTGCTGGTCACCGTCGAGGTCTGGGTGGACGAGGCCAGCTTCCCCGACGACGACAGGCCCGGCGGCGCCTGGGATTACGATTTCCTGCGCAGCGAGATCGGCGCATTGATCGGAAGCCGCCGCTTCAACCTGCAGGAGACGGTGGCGAGGGCGATTTACGACCTGGTTGCGGCCCGGCACGGGGTGACCGGCCTTCGGGTGTCGACCCGCAAGCCGGACATTTATCCGGACTGTGCGGGGGTCGGGGTCGAGCTTACGTCCTACTGATTAGCTCCGAATCCTCACGCATGGCCCGAGCCGCTCCAGCACCAGGCGGTAATCCGCCTGGATCGCGGCCGCGCCTTCGGAACCGGCTTCGGCCAGGCTCTGCCTCGGAAGCGCTCGCGGAAGGCCGCAGGCGAGGCGATACCAGAGCAGGGTGCCCGGCGCCGGCGGCTCCGCGGCTTCGTCGACGATCTCGCCAAGCGCCACCGCCCATTGGGGAGTCTCGCCGGGCCGGCGCAGAACGGTCAGCGACACCGGAGTGCCCTCGGCGGTCCGAAGGAATATCTGGGTCTCGCTCTCGCCGCGAATCGCCCCGGGCACGTGAAAGGCGCGGCCGATTCCGGCGATTCGCGGTGGCGGCTCCGTCGAGCTCGCCTCGCGGATGATCGAGCGCAGGGTCGCCGCGCGCTCCGGGCTGAAGGCGATCTGGGCGTCGGCGGCGGCCAGCCGAAGCTCGTCCGGCCGCCCCGCGACGCGATCGGCGAGAAGGAGGAACTCGCCGCCCTTGCGCAGCCTGGGCGCCTTGCCTTTGGAATCGCGCGGCAAATCGACGAGGTAGCGGAGGCGCTCGGGCAGCGACGCCGGCGAGCGGATCAGCGAAACCAGCCTCGCCTCGACGTAAAATCGGGCCATGCCGGGGTTCAGGCCCGGCGCGCGCTCGGCCTTCACCGCGGTCGCCTTGGCGATGCGGACATGGGCGGCGACCGGCGCGGCAAGCGCCAGGTCGGCGAGATCCGCATAGGTCGGGGCCGGCGCCGCCGGGGCCTGCGATTCGGCGGGAACCGCCGCGAACGCGATAAGCGCCGCCGCGAACGTCCGTTTACAAAAAGTTACCGCGCTCGCCACCGTTCCGCCTCCATATGTTTATGCCCCGATTCCCATATGCTTAGCGGGATGAACGGCAGATTTCGGCCATTTTAGACGAAGGAGCCTTGCATTCACAGGAGGATTGCGTCCTCCTCGGTCTCAGGATAGAGGAACCCTCTCTTATGGATGATATGTTGATACATCGCATATCGGATGGAGCCGTTGGGGATCAGCCGCGTTGTTGACGACGCGCGGGTCCCCGGCAGAGGGACGAAGAGAGGGAGTGTGGCTGGTTAATGGCATATGCTGACAAAGGGATGAGCCGGAGCCGCATGACGGCGATCTTCATCGTCGCCCTCCTCCATGCTCTCCTCGGCTACGCGCTTATCACCGGACTGGCCTATAACGTGGTCAAGAAGGTGGCGGCCGATCTGAAGACCTTCAACGTGGAGGAGGAGCCGCCGCCCCCCGAGGAGAAGCCGCCGCCCCCGCCGCCGGACCAGCCGCAGACTCCGCCGCCGGTGGTGACTCCGCCGCCGATCGTCCGGACGAACACGCCGCCGCCGCCGATGGTGACGACGAACATCGCTCCGCCCCCGCAGATGACGTATACAGCGCCTCCGGCTCCGCCTGCGCCGCCTGCGCCGCCGCCTCCGCCGCCTCCGCCTCCGCCGCCGAAGAAGGTGGAGCCGGCCCGCGCGAAGGGGAATCTGCCGTCGCTTTTCTCGGATGAGGATTATCCCGCTTCAGCGGTCCGCTCCGGCGAAGCCGGCACAACCGGCTTCAGGCTGGAAATCGGGGCCAACGGCCGGGTGACCAATTGCACGGTCACGTCGTCGAGCGGATCGTCCGCGCTCGATTCGACGACTTGCCGACTGCTGAGGTCTCGCGCCCGGTTCACGCCCGCGAGAGACAGCAGCGGCAACGCGACCAGCGATACCTACAGCAGCCGCATCAGATGGGTGCTTCCGGCCGACTGACGGCGGGCCGCCAATCATGATTCAAACGTTTATCTGAGAGGAAAGTAGAGACCATGGCCACCCCAGCAGCAGGCGCAGCCCACGGCGGCGAAAACCCCTATGGCCTCATGGCCGCACTCGAGCAGGGCGGGGCGATCGCCTGGGCCACCTTCATCATCCTCGTGATCATGTCGGCCGGTTCCTGGTACGTCCTGTTCGTCAAGCTGTTCGAACAGCAGAAGATCATCAATCAGGGCAAGCGCGCCCGGACCAGCTTCTGGCAATCGGCGAACCTGCGCGAGGGCGCTTCGAAGCTGGAGAAGAACAGCGCCTACCGGCAGATCGTCGACGACGGCATCCTCGCCCTCGAGCAGCATGACAAGCTGACCGATCCGATCGACCAGCACGACTGGATGCTCAACTCGCTGGCGCGCAGCCAGGGCGCGATCCAGTCGCGTCTTTCGAGCGGCCTCGCCTTCCTCGCCACCGTCGGTTCGACCGCTCCGTTCGTCGGCCTGTTCGGAACCGTCGTCGGCATCTACCGCGCCCTGGTGAAGATCGGCGCCGCGGGCCAGGCCTCGATCGACACCGTCGCCGGCCCGGTCGGCGAGGCTCTGATCATGACCGCTCTGGGCCTCGTCGTCGCGGTTCCGGCCGTGCTCGCCTACAACTGGCTGATCCGCCGCAACAAGGCGATCGTCGAAGAGCTGGCGCGCTTCTCCAACGAGCTGCACGGCTACATGATGTCGGGCGGAGCGGTTCGTCCGGTCATCGCCGGCCGTCCCGCCGGCGGCGCTTCGGGCGGCGCCATGGGCGCGGGCGCGGCGAAAGGTCCGGGCGCGGCTTCTCCGGGCGGAACCACCGCCACCGGCGGCGCGATCGGCGCAACCCACGGCGGTCCGAAGAAAGTCTGATGACAGGCGCCGGCGGGGCCGTGAGGCTCCGCCGGCGCCGTCCCCCGCCGTGCCAGAGCCAGGATAGGAATACCGACCATGTCGATGAATGTCGGCCAAGAGAGTGAAACCGGCGAAGAAACGCCGATGTCCGACATCAACACGACGCCGCTCGTCGACGTCATGCTGGTGCTCCTCATCATCTTCCTGATCACGGTGCCGGTCGTTATCCAGACGATCCCGATGAAGCTTCCGAAGGTCGAGTTCGAACCGACCCAGACCAAGCCGGAGAATGTCTCTCTCTCCGTCAGGGGCGGCGAAGGCGGCACCTGCGAGGTCTATTGGGGCCTCACCAAGATGAACAGCGAGGACCTGCTCGCGCGGGCGGTGAAGAAGCTCGAGGACGAGATCGCCGCGGTCGGCGGAGTCGACAACCTCACCGAGGAAAACATGCCGGAAGCGCATATCCGGGCGGATATCAACACGCCCTACAAATGCGTCGGCGGCGCCATCTACACGATGCAGCGGGCCGGGTTCGCTCGAGTCGGCTTCATTTCCGAGCCGCCTCCGCGGGGCGGCGGCGATCGCCTCTAGCGCGGTCTCGGAACAGCAGGGTTTAGGAGTTAGATTTTATGTCAATGGCAGTCGCGGGCGACGAAGACGAACCGATGATGGACATCAACACGACGCCGCTCATCGACGTCATGCTGGTGCTCCTCATCATGTTCATCATCACCATTCCGCTGCAGACTCATGCGGTGAAGCTGGACCTTCCGCAGGACCAGCCGAACAACCAGCCGCCGCCGATCGATCCGGTGAAGAACAAGATCGTCATCACTGCGCAGGACCAGATCATGTGGAACGGCTCGCCGATCAACATGGAGACGCTTCGCCAGTATCTCGATTCCACTCAGACGATGAACCCGGTCCCCGAGCTTCATCTCCAGCCGGATCCCAATTCCCGCTACGAGCTGGTCGACGAAGTCCTCGCCGTCACCAAGCGCGCCCGGGTCGAGAAGATGGGTTTCGTCGGCAACGAGGCCTACGCGACTTTCTAGGTCGGCTTTGGCCTTTGCTTTCTCCAAGGGCGGTCCTCCGGGGCCGCCCTTTTCTTTCCCGTCCCCGCAAGGGAGGGGTCAGGGGTGGGTAGGCGAGCGCAGCGAGGCTTTTTCTGAGTCCGAGATTCGGCCGCCTTCGGCGGACCCACCCCCAGCCCCTTCCTTGCAGGGAGGGGGATTTACGCCGCCAGTCCGTCGAACTGGAGCCGCGCGAGGCGGTCGTACAGGCCGCCCTGGGCGCGCAGGCTGGAATCGTTGCCCTGCTCGACGATCCGGCCCTGCTCCATGACCACGATCCGGTCCGCGGCCCGCACCGTCGCCAGCCGGTGGGCTATGACGATGGTGGTCCGGTCCGCCATCAGCCGCTCGAGCGAGCGCTGGACGAGCCGTTCGCTCTCCGCGTCGAGGGCCGAGGTCGCCTCGTCGAGCAGAAGCAGGGGCGCGTCGCGGAGCACCGCCCGGGCGATTGCGAGCCGCTGGCGTTGACCGCCGGAGAGCCGGGCGCCGCCTTCGCCCATGAAGGTGTCCAGCCCTTCGGGCAGCTTTCTCAGGAACTCGGCCGCATTGGCGGTCTCGGCCGCCGTCCACAATTCTTCGTCCGACGCTTCCCAGCGCCCGTAGCGCAGATTGTCGCGGGCCGAGGCCGCGAAGATGACGGTCTCCTGGGGCACGACCGCGATCCGGGCCCGAACTTCGGCGGGATCCGAATCGGGCAGAGCCACTCCGTCGAGCAGAACCGATCCCTCCTCGGGATCGTAGAAACGCAAGGCGAGCTGGAACAGGGTCGACTTGCCCGCCCCCGACGGCCCCACCACCGCCAGCGTCTCCCCCGGCGCCACGGCAAGCGAGAACCGGTGAAGCGCGCTCACCTCGCGCCGGGTCGGATAGCGGAAGGTAACGTCCCGGAATTCGAGCGCGCCGCGGCCGGGCGAGGGCAGGGGCTTCGGCCTGGCCGGGGCCCTGATCTCCGGCTCCTCGCGAAGCAGCTCGGCCAGCCGGCCGGCCGCGCCGGCGCCTCGGAGAAGATCGCCATAGACTTCGGTCAGCGCTCCGAAGGCGCCGGCGACGAGGCCGCCGGTGAGGACGAAAGCGGCGATGGTGCCGCCGCTGATCGCCCCCGACTGGACGTCGACCGCGCCCTGCCACATCACCATCGTGATCGAGCCGAAGATGAGCGCGATCACCCCGGCCGTCATGAACGCCCTCAGCACGATCCGGCGCCGCGCCGTCTGGAACACCCGCTCCACCGCCTCGGCGAAGCGGCTCGCCTCGCGCGCCTCCTGGCCGAAGCCCTGGACGATCTTCATCGCGCCCAGAACCTCGTCGACCATCGCTCCGACCTCGGCGATCCGGTCCTGGCCGAAGCGCGAGACGTTGCGGATCCGGCGGCCGAGGAAGACGATCGGAAGGATCACGACAGGAATCCCGAGCAGAAGCATCGCGGTCAGCTTGGGCGCCAAAGCGAGCAGGTAGACGATCCCGCCAATGCCCATGACGATGTTGCGAAGCGCCACCGAGATGGTCACCCCGACCACCTGCTCGATGATCGTGGTGTCGGCGGTGAGCCGCGAGGCGATCTCGGAAGGGCGGTTTTCCTCGAAAAAGGAAGGGGCCAGCCGGAGCAGGTTGCGCTGAACCGCCTCGCGGACGTCGGCGACCACCCGCTCGCCCAGCCACGAGACGAAATAGAAGCGCGTGGCGGTGGCCATCGCCATCACCACCACGATCAGCAGCAGATATTGGAACCAGCGGCCGATATCGCCGCCGGTGCCGGCGAAGCCCCGATCGATGATCATCTTGAACGCGGCCGGGATGGCGAGAGTCGCCAGCGCCGCCACCAGCAGAGCCAGCAGAGCGCCCACGACATGGCCCTTGTAGCGCGCGGTGAAGCGCCAGATCAGCGCCAGATTGGCGATCCGGCGCGGGCTCGCGTTTTCGTCCAGGGTTTCGGCCATGAAGGGGCGGTAGCAGGGGGGAGGGCTCGCGTCATCCCGGCGCAAGCCCGACGATACGGACCCATCTCCGCTGTGGATGGTTTCGACTTGCAACCCCTTTTCCGTTGACGCCCACGCTGCAGCGCACCACACAGGTGACCACATGCTTTACGACGCCTATGAGATGCAGCGTTCGCTGCTCGCCGGAGCCAGCACGCTCGCCAATATGGGCGCCGGCTGGCTGAACAATCCCGCCAATCCGTTCGCCTACAGCCAGATGGGCCCGATCGTGGCCTCCGCGCTCGACGTGTTCGCCCATGCTTCGGCGTCGCGAGGCAAGCCGCAATTCGGGCTCGGGACGACCTTGGTCGAAGGCAAGACGGTCGCCGTCCATGAAGAGGTGGTGCTGAGGAAGCCGTTCGGCCAGCTCAAGCATTTCCGCCGGGAGGGCGTCGAAGGCGGGCCGAGGCTGCTCATCGTCGCGCCCATGTCGGGTCATTACGCGACCCTGTTGCGCGGCACGGTCGAGCGGATGCTTCCCGGCCACGACGTCTTCATCACCGACTGGCGCGACGCCAAGCTCGTTCCGCTCGATTCGGGCCGCTTCGATCTCGACGATTATATCGACTATCTGGTCGAGTTCCTCGAGCATATCGGGGGTTCGGGCGGGAAGAAGGGGCGCGCCCATATGCTCGCCGTCTGCCAGCCCTCGGTGCCCTGCTACGCCGCCGCCGCGGTGATGAGCGCCGACAAGAATCCGGCACGGCCGCGCACCCTGACCCTGATGGGCGGACCGATCGACACCCGAAAGGCACCGACCGCGGTCAACACCGTCGCCACCCAGCGTCCGCACAGCTGGTTCCAGCAGAACGTCATCGCCTCGGTGCCCTACACCTATCCCGGCGCGGGCCGTCAGGTCTATCCGGGTTTCCTCCAGCTCGCCGGCTTCATGACGATGAACCTGGGCGACCACCTCACCGGCCATTGGGAGATGTTCAAGCATCTCGTCCAAGGCGACGGCGAGAGCGCGGAAGCGAGCAAGGCCTTCTACGACGAATATCGCTCGGTTTGCGACATGACCGCCGAATTCTATCTTCAGACCGTCGACATCGTCTTCCAGCGCCATCTCCTCCCCAAGGGCGAGATGATGCACCGAGGCCGGCGGGTCGATCCGGCGGCGATCAAGGATGTCGCCCTCCTCGCCATCGAGGGCGAGCGCGACGACATTTCGGGGATCGGCCAGACCAGGGCGGCGCTGGAAATCTCGACCAGGCTCCCCAGAGCCATGAAGCAATATCATCTCGCCAGGGACGTCGGCCATTACGGCATCTTCAACGGCAGCAAATGGCGCGGGCGGATCGCGCCCGTGGTCGAGGACTGGATCGCCAAGCACGACGGCTAGTGTTTCCCGGCGAAGGCCGGGACCCAGCCGTTCGGCCTCCGCCACTGGACCCCGGCCTTCGCCGGGGAGCAAGATCAGGCGAAGCCCGCATCCGCCTCATAGCGGGCGCGGGCTTCGATGCGGTCGCGGCGGTAGCGGATCGAGCCGATCACCCCGAGCACTCCGAGGATCAGGCTGAGCAGCCCGATCTTGCTTCCGAACACGAGCATCAATGCGAAGCCGCCCAGGCCCACTATCGCCATCACCCGCATCAGCTTCTCATTGCCGGTGGGAATCGAGAAATCGGATCGGCCGTCGCGGGTCCGAATCCCGAACAGTCCGCGATGGTCGATCGCCTTGTAGCCGTAGAAGCGCCCGTCGGTCCCGGGCTGAAGCGAGGCGGCGACATCCGGCGCCACCGCGACCTTCTCCAGCCTGCGCTCCGATCCTTCGGTCGTCCGGATGGTGATAGCGTCGTACAAAGCACCTTTCGAGTTCGACCGCTTGAGCACCGCCGCCTCGACCGTCCCGTCGATCACTTCGATCGTCATGTGACCTCTCCCGCTTATTGCAGAGCCAGTGTCTACGTCGATCGGGGGGATGGCAAGGCGGCGGCCCAGCCGCTATGCCGCGCGCAGAAGCGCGGGAGTGTGCCGGTGAAGAAGATCGAGGCGATCATCAAGCCGTTCAAGCTGGACGAGGTGAAGGAGGCCCTTCACGACGTCGGGGTCTCCGGGATCACCGTCACCGAGGCCAAGGGCTTCGGCCGCCAGAAGGGCCATACCGAGCTGTATCGCGGCGCCGAATATGTCGTCGACTTCCTGCCCAAGGTGAAGCTGGAGGTGGTGGTCGACGACGGCCTCGCCGATCGGGTGGTGGAGGCGATCGCCAGCGCGGCCCGGACCGGACGGATCGGCGATGGCAAGATCTTCGTCATCGACGTCGAGGAAGCGCTTCGGATCCGCACCGGGGAGCTGGAATGCGCTAGAGGCCGCCCGTGGACGATCCCCGCCTCGCCTCGATGGCCCCCGAAGAGCTGCGCACGGCGATGCGCACCCTCGGCTACCGGACCCAGAACGATCTCGCGGCCGCGATCGGGGTCAGCCGCTCGGCGGTCAGCCTCTGGCTGGAGGGGAAGGTCGGAGTGCCGAGGCCGGTGGCGATGCTGCTGAGGATGCTCATCGCGGCCCAGCGCAGGGCCTATTGAGCTTACCCACGTGAAATGTTCACCGGCCCGCCGACTCCGCTGGACGGTTCGGCGCAGGGCTGGAATGGGTAGTCCCACATCCACGGATTCGGGCGGTCCCGTTCCCCGGCGAAGGCCGGGGTCCAACCGATGCGTACGTGGCGGACTGGGCCCCGGCC
>JBAWCC010000146.1:0-8313 GCA_049590095.1 Allosphingosinicella sp.
GGTCTCGACGGGAGCGGCTTCGGCCGGTGCCGAAGCGGCTTCGGCCGGGGCCGGAGCGGCCTCGGGAGCCGTCGCGGGGGCGCCCGGCTGGACCTCGGTGCCTTCGATGTTGTTCTCGTCAGCCATTTAGAACTCCAATCCGCCTTCGCGGGCGGCATCGGCCAGCGCTTTGACTCGGCCGTGAAACAGGAAACCACCGCGGTCGAAGACCACGCGGGTGACGCCCGCCGCCTTCGCGCGCTCGGCGACTCGCTTGCCGACTTCCTGGGCGCCCGAGACGGTCGCGGCGGTCGAGCCGCGAGCGTCCTTCTCGAGAGTCGAGGCGGAAGCGACGGTGCGGCCTTCGGAATCGTCGATGATCTGGGCGTAGATGTGGCGCCCGGAACGGTGGATGGACAGGCGCGCGCGGGTGCCCGCGCGCTTGCGGAGCGAGGTGCGGACGCGCTGGCGGCGCCGTTCGAAGAGGGTGAGTTTCGCCATGGCTACTTCTTCTTGCCTTCTTTGCGGAAGATATATTCGCCGCGATACTTGATGCCCTTGCCCTTGTAGGGCTCCGGCTTGCGCCACTGGCGGATCTCGGCGGCGAGCTGACCGACGCGCTGCCGGTCGTTCCCCGAAATCTCGACCGTGGTCGGATCCGGGGTCTTCACCTCCAGATCGTCGGGGACCGCGATGTTGACGTCGTGGCTGTAGCCGAGCTGAAGGCGCAGGTTGCGGCCCTGAGCGGCGGCACGGTAGCCCACGCCGGTGATCTCAAGCACCTTGGTGAAGCCGTCCGTGACTCCGGTCACGAGGTTCTGGACCAGGGTACGGTGCATGCCCCAGAAGGAGCGCGCCCGCTTGGTCTCGTTGGCCGGCTTCACGACGATCCGGCCGTCCTCGATGCCGTAGCTGATGTCGTCGAGCATCGGCATGGTGAGGGTGCCCTTGGGGCCCTTCACGGACAGGATCTGACCTTCGGTGGTCGCGGTCACGCCCGAGGGCAGCGGCACCGGTACTTTTCCAATGCGGCTCATCAGAACACCTCCGCCAGCACTTCGCCGCCGACATTCTGCTCCCGAGCTTCCGCGTCGGAGAGAACGCCGCGAGGAGTCGAGACGATCGTGATGCCGAGGCCGTTGCGGACCCGCGGCAGCTCGCTCGCGCCCGAATAGACCCGGCGGCCGGGCTTCGAGACCCGGGAGACGTGCTGGATCGCGGGCTGGCCCTCGAAATATTTAAGCTCGATTCGAAGGCCGGGATGCTGGCCCAGCGCTTCCTCGCGGTAGCCGCGGATATAGCCTTCGCGCTGAAGCACCTCGAGCACGTTGACGCGCAGCTTCGACGCGGGGGACATCACGCTGTCCTTGCGCGCCTGCTGGCCGTTGCGGATTCGGGTGAGCATATCACCCAGGGGATCGGTCAATGGCATATCTATACCCTACCAGCTCGACTTGGTGAGGCCTGGGATCAGGCCCTTGTTGCCCAGTTCGCGGATCATGATCCTCGACAGGCCGAATTTGCGATAGTTCGCGCGGGGACGCCCCGTAAGGCCGCAGCGGTTGCGGACCCGGGTCGGGTTGCCGTTGCGCGGGATCTCCGCCATCTTCAGGCGCGCGATCAGCCGCTCGGTATCGTCGAGGGACTCGTCCTCGGCGATCGCCTTGAGCTTCGAATAGCGGCCCGCATATTTCTTCACGAGCTTCTTGCGACGCTCGTTCTTGTTGATGGAACTCAGTTTCGCCATGGACTTAAGCTCTCTTGCCTTTCGTTCCCCGGCGAAGGCCGGGGTCCAGTCAAAAATAAAGCCTGGGCCCCGGCCTTCGCCGGGGTACAGTCAATTTTATGCCGCCTGCTTCTCGGCTTCCTCTTTCGGGAACGGGAAGTTGAACAGGCGCAGCAGCTCGCGCGCCTCTTCGTCCGTCTTGGCGGTGGTGGCGACGATGACGTCCATGCCGCGCACCTTGTCGATGCGGTCATAGTTGATCTCCGGGAACACGATCTGCTCCTTGAGACCCATCGCGTAATTGCCGCGGCCGTCGAACGACTTCGGGTTCAGGCCCCTGAAATCCCGAACGCGCGGGAGCGCGATCGTGACCAGGCGGTCGAGGAACTCGTACATACGCTCGCGGCGAAGGGTGACCTTGACGCCGATCGGCATGCCCTCGCGCAGCTTGAACTGGGCGATCGACTTCTTCGCCTTGGTGATGACCGGCTTCTGGCCGGCGATCAGCTCCATCTCGGAAGCGGCGGTCTCGACCTTCTTCTTGTCCTGGGTCGCCTCGCCGACGCCCATGTTGAGGACGATCTTCTCGAGCCGCGGGACCTCGAGCCGGTTCTTGTAACCGAACTTCTCGATCATCGCCGGAACGATGCGCTCGTCATAATCCGCGCGAAGACGCGGCGTATATTTGGCTTCAGCCATTGATCAGCTCCCCGGACTTGACGGCGACGCGGACCTTCTTGCCGTCGCGCTCCTCGAAACGGACGCGGGTCGGCTTGCCGGTCTTGGGATCCTCCAGTGCAACCTTGGAAGCATGGAGCGGCGCCTCGCGGCGCTCGATCCCGCCCTGCGGGTTGGTCTGCGAGGCCTTGCGGTGACGGGCGGCGACGTTGACGCCGCTGACGATCACCTTGCCCTCCTTGGGCATCGACTTGGTGACTTCGCCATGCTTGCCCTTGTCCTTGCCGGACAGGATCACGACTCGGTCGCCCTTCTTGATTTTCATAGCCACGGTTACAGGACCTCCGGCGCCAGGCTGATGATCTTCATGTGCTTGCGGGCGCGAAGCTCGCGCACCACCGGACCGAAGATACGGGTGCCGATCGGCTCGGCATTGTTGTTGACGAGGACCGCCGCGTTCGAATCGAAGCGGATCGTCGAACCGTCCGGACGATGGATGTCCTTGGCGGTGCGGACGATGACGGCCTTGTGGACGTCGCCCTTCTTCACCCGGCCGCGCGGCGCCGCCTCCTTGACGGAGACGACGATGATGTCGCCGACTCCGGCGAAGCGGCGCTTCGACCCGCCGAGCACCTTGATGCACTGGACGCGCTTGGCACCGCTGTTGTCGGCGACCTCAAGGTTGTACTGCATCTGGATCATCGATCCAACTTCCCTTCTTAGTTCCCCGGCGAAGGCCGGGGCCCAGTTTCAAACCTCGGTGCCGCTGGGCCCCGGCCTTCGCCGGGGAGCCGCACCGCTAAATTACGCCACGTCGGCCTTTTCGGGCGTCGCGTGGGTGTCGACCCGGTCGATCACCTTCCAGGTCTTCAGCTTCGAAATCGGCCGGGTCTCCTCGATCCGGACGGTCTCGCCGGCCTTGAACTCGTTGCCCTCGTCATGGGCGTGATACTTCTTCGACCGCTTGATGATCTTGCCGTAGAGCGGGTGCTTCACCCGCCGCTCGACATTCACGACCACGGTCTTGTCCGTCTTGTCCGACACGATGATGCCGGTGAGAACGCGCTTAGGCATTCGTCTACTCCTTATGCCTTCGCCGAAGCGGCACGGGCGCGCTCCGACTGCAGCGTCTTGATCTGGGCGATCGTGCGGCGCACGTCGCGGATCCGGGCCGGCTTCTCGAGCTGGTTGGTGGCGGCCTGGAAGCGCAGGTTGAACTGCTCGCGCTTCAGCTCGCCCAGCTGCTCGCTGAGCTGGTCGTCGGTGCGGGTTTTCAAATCGTCGATCTTGTTGGCCATCTTACGCGTCCTCGAGCAGGCTCTCGCCCAGACGGGCAATGACCTTGGTGCGGATCGGCAGCTTCTCGGCGGCGCGCTCGAAAGCCACCTTGGCGAGGTGGCCGGGAACTCCGTCCAGCTCGAACAGGATCCGGCCGGGCTTGACCCTGGCGACCCAGAATTCCGGCGAGCCCTTGCCCGAGCCCATTCGGACTTCGGCGGGCTTCGACGAGACGGGGACGTCCGGGAAGATTCGGATCCACAAGCGCCCCTGGCGCTTGATGTGGCGGGTGATGGCGCGGCGGGCCGCCTCGATCTGGCGGGCGGTGATCCGCTCCGGCTCCATCGCCTTGAGGCCATAGGCGCCGAAGTTCAGGGCGGTGCCGCCCTTGGCGTCGCCATGAATCCGGCCCTTGAAGGCCTTGCGGAACTTGGTGCGTTTGGGTTGCAGCATTTTCTTTTGTCCTTAACGCGCCGGCCGGACGCCGGAAGTCTGGGCTTCCATCATCAGGCGATCCTGAGCCATCGGATCATGGCCGAGAATCTCGCCCTTGAAGATCCACACCTTCACTCCGCACACCCCGTAGGACGTGTGAGCGGTCGCCTCGGCATAATCGAGATGGGCGCGCAGCGTGTGAAGCGGAACGCGACCCTCGCGATAGCCCTCGGTCCGGGCGATCTCGGCCCCGCCGAGGCGCCCGCCGCAGACGACACGGATGCCCTCGGCGCCGAGGCGCATCGACGACTGGACCGCGCGCTTCATCGCTCGGCGGAAGGCGATCCGGCGCTCGAGCTGGTCGGCGATTCCCTGAGCGACGAGCCTGGCGTCGATCTCGGGCTTGCGAATCTCGACGATGTTCAGCGAAACGTCGCTGGAGGTCATCGCTCCGAGCTGCTTCCTGAGCTTCTCGATATCCGAGCCCTTCTTGCCGATGATCACGCCCGGGCGGGCGGCGTAGATGGAGACCCGGCAGAGCTTGGCCGGGCGCTCGATCACCACCTTGGAGATCGCCGCCTGCGGCAGCGTCTTCATGATGAAGTTGCGGATCTTGAGATCTTCCAGCAGGAGCCGGCTGTAGTCGCTGCCTTCGGCATACCAGCGGCTGTCCCAGGTGCGGTTGATCTGAAGCCGCATACCGATCGGATTGGATTTCTGGCCCATGCTTATGCTTCCTGCTGCTCGCGGACGACGATGCGCACGCGGCTGAACGGTTTGACGATTCGGCTGGCACGGCCGCGGGCGCGGGGCGTGAAGCGCTTCATCGAGATCGACTTGCCGACCGACGCCTCGGCGACGACGAGGGCGTCGACGTCGAGATTGTGGTTGTTCTCGGCATTGGCGATCGCCGAGGCGAGCACCTTGCGAACGTCCACCGCCATCGCCTTGGGCGAGAATTGGAGGATGTTCAGAGCGTCCTCGACCTTGCGGCCGCGGATCAGCGCCGCGACGAGGTTCAGCTTCTGGGCCGAGCCGCGGATCTGGGTGTTGACCGCCAGCGCCTCGTTGTCCGCCACCCGGCGGGGGGATGCCTGCTTGCCCATGGCTTACCTCTTGCCCTTCTTGTCGGCAGCGTGGCCGGGGAAGTAGCGCGTCGGAGCGAACTCGCCGAGCTTCATCCCAACCATGTCCTCGTTGACGGACACGGGAATGAATTTCCGGCCGTTATAGACGTTGAAGGTGAGGCCGACGAACTGCGGCAGGATCGTGGAGCGGCGCGACCAGGTCTTGATCGGCGCACGGCTGTTGCCCTCCTGCGCCGTCTCTGCCTTCTTCAGCAGGGACAGCTCGACGAACGGACCTTTCCAGACGGAGCGGGCCATGGATTACCTCTTCTTCTTCGCGTGGCGGGACCGGATGATCATCCTGTCGGTCGCCTTGTTGTTGCGGGTACGAGCGCCCTTGGTCGGCTTGCCCCAGGGGGTGACCGGGTGACGGCCGCCCGAGGTGCGGCCTTCGCCGCCGCCGTGCGGGTGGTCGACCGGGTTCTTGGCGACGCCGCGGGTGAGCGGGCGACGGCCCTTCCAGCGGGTGCGGCCCGCCTTGCCGAAATTCTGGTTCTGGTTGTCCGGGTTCGAGACCGCACCGACGGTGGCCATGCAGTCCGAGCGGATGTAGCGCTGCTCGCCTGAATTGAGCCTGACCATGACCATACCGCGATCACGGCCGACGACCTGGACGTAAGTCCCGGCCGAGCGCGCCAGCTGAGCGCCCTTGCCCGGCTTCATCTCCACATTGTGGACGATGGTTCCGACCGGCATCTGGCCAAGCTCCATCGCATTGCCCGGCTTCACGTCGACCTTGCGGCCGGCGACGACGCTGTCGCCCGGGGCGAGGCGCTGTGGCGCGATGATGTAGGTGAGCTCGCCGTCCTCATATTTGACGAGCGCGATGAAGGCGGTGCGGTTGGGATCATATTCCAGCCGCTCGACGGTGGCCGGCATGTCCCACTTGCGACGCTTGAAGTCGATGTAGCGGTAGCGCTGCTTGTGGCCGCCGGCGATTCCGCGCGACGTCACATGGCCCTTGTTGTTGCGGCCGCCGGTCTTGTTCTTGCCTTCGGTCAGCGCCTTGAGGGGCTTACCCTTCCAAAGCGAAGACTTGTCGACCAGGATCAGGCCGCGCTGCGACGAGGTCGTCGGGTTATATGTCTTGAGTGCCATCTTGCCCTAGCCTCAAATACCGGTGGTGACGTCGATGGACTGGCCTTCGGCCAGCGTCACGATCGCCTTCTTGACGTCCGAGCGCGTGTAGGGGCGACCCTTCCAGCGCTTGGTCTTGCCCTTCTGATTGAGCGTGTTCACGCCCGTCACGTCGACCTTGAACAACGCTTCCACGGCCGCCTTGATCTGCGGCTTGGTGGCGTCGTTCGAGACCTTGAAGACGACGGCGTTATGCTCGGAGAGCATGGTCGACTTCTCGGTGATGACGGGCGCGAGGACGACATCGTAATGGTTGATGTCGACGGGGCCCTGCTTCTTGGCGGCTTTAGCCATTGAACCTGGCCTCCAGCGTCTCGACTGCGGCGCGGGTCAGCACCAGCGTGTCATGGTTGAGGATGTCGTAGACGTTCGCTCCGATCGCCGGCAGCAGGTCGATCTCGCGAAGGTTGCCGGCTGCCTGAGCGAAGCCGACGTTGAGCGCGTCGCCGTCGATGACGAGGGCGTTGCGGCCGAGATCGAAACCGGCCAGCCGCTCCTTGAGGGCCTTGGTCTTGGCTTCGGAGAGGTCGAGATTCTCGACCACAACCAGACGTCCGTCGCGCGCCTTCGACGACAGGGCCATCTTGAGGCCGAGCGCCCGGACCTTCTTGTTCAGCGACGGATCGAAGTCGCGGACCCGGGGGCCGTGCGCCTTGCCGCCGCCGATGAAGATCGGGGCACGGCGGTCGCCGTGGCGGGCGGTGCCGCCGCCCTTCTGACGGCCGTATTTCTTGCCGGTGCGGGCGACGTCGGAGCGCTCGCGGGCCCCGCGGGCGGTGCCGCGGCGCTTCTCGAGCTGCCAGGTGACGACTCGGTGGAGGATGTCGGCGCGCGGCTCGACGTCGAACACCTCGTCGGAGAGCTCGATGTCCTTGCCCGGCTTGCCGCCGTCCAGGGTCTGAACCTTGACCTTCATGGCTTAGCTTTCCTTGCTCTCGTCGGCCGCGCCGGCGTCCGCCTGGGTATCAGCCTGGGCGTCCGACTCGGCGACGCCCGCGGCAACTTCCTCGGCACCGGGCAGCGGCGGCAATTCGTGGGTGGCGGCGGCCTCGACCATTCCGGCCGGAGCGTCCTCATGCTCGATCGTCTCGGCGACCTCGCGGATTCCGGCGGGATAGGGCGCGCCTTCCGGGCGCGGGATCTTCACCGAATCCTTGACCAGGAGCCAGCCGCCCTTGTGACCGGGCACCGAGCCCTTGACGAAGAGCAGGCCGCGCTCGAGGTCGGTGCGGACGATTTCCAGATTCTGCTGGGTGCGGTTCTTCGCGCCCATGTGGCCGGCCATCTTCTTGTTCTTGAAGACGCGGCCCGGATCCTGGCGCTGGCCGGTCGAGCCGAGCGCACGGTGCGAGATCGAGACGCCGTGGGTGGCGCGCATGCCGCCGAAGCCCCAGCGCTTCATTCCGCCCTGGAAGCCCTTGCCCTGGGTCGAGCCCTGGATATCGACATATTGGCCGGCGACGAAATGGCCGGCGGTGATCTCGGCGCCCACGTCGAGCAGGGCGTCCTCGGCGACCACGAACTCGGCGACCCGCGCCTTCGGCTCCACCTCGGCCTTGCCGAAATGGCCGCGCTGCGGCTTGGCGACGTTCTTCACCTTGGCGGTGCCGGCGCCGAGCTGGACCGCGGTATAGCCGTCGCGTCCCGCTTCCTTGCGGGCCACGACCTGAACATTTTCGAGCGCCAGGACGGTGACCGGCACGTGGCGGCCGTCCTCCTGGAACAGGCGGGTCATCCCCATTTTCTTCGCGATCACGCCAGTGCGCATGATCATGCTCCTTCTACAGAGGCCCCGCGGCACCATTGCCGGGGGCATGTCCAAGCCCAAAAACTGATGCGCGCCCCGCCTGGGCTTGAGCTCCACCCCGAGGGGCGAAACGGCGGGGACGCAGTCCGGAAGCGACGCTTCCGCGGTATCACCCTATCGCTGCTCCCCGGCGAAGGCCGGGGTCC
>JBAWCC010000147.1:0-2414 GCA_049590095.1 Allosphingosinicella sp.
GTCTTACGCCGTTGACTGGGTCCCGGCCTTCGCCGGGAAGCAACCTGTTCGCCGCCAGTTACTTTGTCCCCCGTCACGGCTAATGGCCACCCAAGGCTCGAGAAAGTAACAGTCTGCTTCATGATCCGCGTCGCCAGCTACAATATGAGGAAGGCGATCGGCACCGATCGCAGGCGGCGGCCGGAGCGCACGCTCGAGGTGCTTCGCGAACTCGACGCCGACGTCATCGCGCTTCAGGAGGCCGACCGCCGCTTCGGAAGCCGGGCGAGCGCGATCCCGGTCCGGATGATCGAGGAGCATAGCGACTACAAGCCGGTTGACTTCGACACCCGCGAGGACAGCATCGGCTGGCACGGCAACGCGCTTCTGGTACGCAAGAATGTCGACATACTCCGCCAGGAGCCGCTTCACCTCCCTTCCCTCGAGCCTCGCGGGGCGGTGATGGCGGACCTGAGCCTGAACGGGGAGAAGCTCCGGGTGATCGGAATGCATCTCGACCTGTCGGGCCTGTGGAGGCGCCAGCAGGCCCATGCCATACTCGGCCGGCTCCAGACAGCCGAGGCGGGGATGCCCGCGGTGCTGATGGGCGATCTCAACGAATGGAGCGTCCGAGGCGGCTGCCTTCGCGATTTCTGTCACCATCTGACGCTGGCCGATTGCGGCCGGAGCTTCCACGTCCGCCGGCCGGTAGCCCGGCTCGACCGGATCATGGTGACCGAGGGGCTTGGAATAGACGAAGCCGGAGTCCACCAGAGCGCGACGGCGAAGAAGGCGAGCGATCACTTCCCGGTCTGGGCGAAGCTTCGGCGGCTCTAAATCCTCCCCATGCAAAGCATGGGGAGGGGGACCACCCGAAGGGTGGTGGAGGGGTAATTGGCTCGGAGTCCGAGGTTCGAGCGCGAACCTGAAGCTTCCCGCACCATCTACCCCTCCACCATGCTTCGCATGGTCCCCCTCCCCATCCTCCGGATGGGGAGGATCAGTTCGCCGAGTCCGCGCTCAAATTATTTCCCGCGGCCGCCGCAGGCACCGCCGCCACCGGCTTTTCGTCCAGCTCGAGCCAGTCGCGGGGCTCGAGCCTGAAGAACATGTCCATCACTTCGAACTCGAGGCCCCAGGGCTGGCCGCTGGACCCGTTCCACAACGCCACCACTCCCGACTTGAGCATCGGATCGAACATGATCAGCGACCGGTAGCCGCGAACGCCGCCGTGATGGCCGACGACTCGGCGGCCGGCATAATCGTAGACCCGCCAGCCGAGGCCGTAGGCGGCGGAGTTCACGCGTTCGCGATATTTGCGCATTCGGCCGAGCTCGCCCGGAGTGTTCACCCGGGCGGTCTGGACCGATTCCAGCACCGGTGCCGAAAGAACCCCGGTCTTGAGGCCCATCTGCGCCTGCATCCAGATGGCGAGGTCCTTGATCGTCGAATTGACCCCGCCCGCCGCGGGCACTCGGTAATAAGGCTCGGTAACTTCGACCGGTTTCGACTTCTTGCCTCCGACATGGGGGCGCGCCCAGCGCTTCGAAGTGACGAGCCCCTCGCGGGTCATGGTCGCGCTGACCATTCCGAGCGGGCCGAACAGGCGCTCGCGGACCGCCTCGGCATAGGTCTGGCCGGTGACCTTCTCGACGATCTCGGTCGCCCCGTCATAGGCGACGTTCTGATAGGCCCAGCAGGTGCCCGGCGAGCAGATCGAATTGAGCTGGGCGAGGCTTCCGCGAAGGAAGCGCGGATCCATCCCGTCCTCGAGCTTGCTGTCCTGGGCGTGGCCGAACAGGCCGAGCCGGTGGGAGAGGAGATCGGAGACCGTCGCCTTCTGCTCGTTGCCGCCGGGGAGCCGAAGCGAGGCCGAATATTTCGCGACCGGTTCGTAGAGCGAGAGCTTGCCGTCGTTGGCGAGCAGAGCGACCATGTCCCCCGCGACTCCCTTGGAAAGCGAGGCCCAGCGGAAGACCGTGTCGGTGGTGACCGCCTCGCCGCTTCCGGCAACCGTCTCGCCATAGCCCTTGAGGAACCGGATCTCGCCATTCTCGACGATTCCGACGGCGAGGCCGATCATCCGGTCCTCCTGCATCAGCGCCTGGAGCCGCCGGTCGAGGCGCTTGTAATCGGCGACGCTTCCGGGGGCGTTCTGGCGTTCCTCGATGTTGGCGAGCTGCTGGTTCGAGATTCCGAGCTCGGGCTGCGCCGGGGCGCCGCCGCGCAGGCTGACATGGGTCGCCGCCCAGTAGAGGAGGATGAGCAGGAGACCGGCCACGGGCAGGTACAAAAACGGCCGCTTCAGCTTACACTCTCCCGCCCGATACTCGATACGCTTGCGCGTCCTGATACGCGGTTCGGAGGGCAGGTAAAGCCTGACGTCGCGGAGATTGCATAGCTTGAGCAGCTCCCCGGCGAAGGCCGGGGCCCAG
>JBAWCC010000148.1:0-1715 GCA_049590095.1 Allosphingosinicella sp.
TTTCGGGTCTAATGCATCAAACTCAGTCGCCCTATTCAGACTCGCTTTCGCTGCGCCTACACCTATCGGCTTAAGCTTGCTTGATACATTAAGTCACTGACCCATTATGCAAGAGGTACGCGGTCACTCCTCAAGGGAGCTCCCACTGCTTGTAGGCAACCGGTTTCAGGTACTGTTTCACTCCCCTCATCGGGGTGCTTTTCACCTTTCCCTCACGGTACTTGTTCACTATCGGTCATACACGAGTATTTAGGCTTAGAGGGTGGTCCCCCTATGTTCAGACAGGATTACACGTGTCCCGCCCTACTCAAGTCCTGATACATCACTTTCGCATACGGGGCTGTCACCCGCTCTGGCCATACTTTCCAATATGTTCTGCTAGTTGAATATCAGGCACTGGCCTGGTCCGCGTTCGCTCGCCACTACTAACGGAATCTCGGTTGATGTCTTTTCCTCCGGGTACTGAGATGTTTCAGTTCTCCGGGTTCGCTTCACCAAAGCTATTTTATTCACTTCGGTGATACCTTCTTTTACCACTTACCCTGTCTCAGCCGAAGCTGAACCAGGAAAAATGGTGAAGGTGGGTTTCCCCATTCGGAAATCGTCGGGTCAAAGATTGCTCACATCTCACCGACGCTTATCGCAGCGTGCCACGTCCTTCATCGCCTGTGTATGCCAAGGCATCCACCAATTGCCCTTACCTCACGCTTGAGAATCCACACCACCAACGACAGATTTGGAACTCGGTAGTCGTTGGAGTGCCGGACGCATCATCGAGGTCTTGCGGGCCTCGATCGCCATCCGTTGCAGCGCCACCCGAAGGCAGCGCCACTCTCAGCTAGATAATCATTTAGTGTACGGCACATGCCTCTTCCTCCGCCGGCGTAAAGCCGTCGTTTCGAAAAGAAGCCCATGCCGCCACGGCATCGATTTCTAGAACCCATTCACAATGTCAAAGAGGGCTTGCGCCCAAGTCCGCGAGCAAGAAGCTCGCGAAGATCTGGTCTTCATACCTGGAAAACTGGTCGAGACGACCCGCGCGCCGTCAGTCGCAGCAAAGCTGCGCCTTATGGCGCGCTGTGCAGCGCTGGCCGTGCTTGCCGCCGGTGCGAAATAGCTGCGCTATTTCGTCTCCGTGGCTGCGCTGGTGGAGCGTATCGGGATCGAACCGATGACCTCAAGCTTGCAAAGCTAGCGCTCTCCCAACTGAGCTAACGCCCCGTCCGCGGATAAAGCTGACTTTTGAAGTTGAAGAAGTTGAAGGTTGCCTCCAACTTTCCACGCGTCGAGCCGCTCCGCCGCGAAATGGTGGGCCGAGTAGGAGTTGAACCTACGACCTCACGCTTATCAGGCGTGCGCTCTAACCACCTGAGCTACCGGCCCCCACCATTGCCTGGCCGACCCATAAGGGCCGCAGGCGGCGTGAGCCAGCTCAGGCGTACAGCTCCCCGGGGGAAGCTGTTTTCCAGGATGAAGGGACATGAGGACGGCGGCTATGTTCTTTGGACAGGAGGAAGCAGTTCCGACCGCGAGGGCCGGCGCTTTCCGCCATGATCCTTAGAAAGGAGGTGATCCAGCCGCAGGTTCCCCTACGGCTACCTTGTTACGACTTCACCCCAGTCGCTGAACCGACCGTGGTCAGCTGCCTCCCTTGCGGGTTAGCTCACTGCCTTCGGGTCAATCCAACTCCCATGGTGTGACGGGCGGTGTGTACA